>JAZNDA010000108.1:0-10219 GCA_045587785.1 Eubacteriales bacterium
TACGAGCTGTTCACCACGCAGGCAAAGCACTACGTGGAATCATCAAACGATTGAGTAAATTTAAAAACGGTTTATCGACAGATAAGCCGTTTTTTCTTTTCACAACAGAAAAGTCAAAATAATATTCTGTTAAGGGTGTCAGAAAAAATTTCAATTTGTTGATTAAACCACCGTGTAACTCGGGAAGAATAAAGGCAGATACCAAGGAGGTTTAGAAAAATGAGTGTCAAACGTGGAGATATTTATTATGCGGATCTGAGTCCCGTGGTCGGTTCGGAGCAAGGCGGGTTACGTCCCGTATTGATCATTCAAAACGACATAGGAAATCGCTACAGTCCGACGGTCATAGCGGCAGCCATTACATCTCGAATGAGCAAGACACATCTGCCAACGCATATTGATATTTATGCAGAGAGAGCAGGGCTTGCCAAGGATTCGGTTGTTCTTTTGGAGCAAATTCGGACGCTTGACAAACGCCGCTTGCGTGAAAAAATGGGACATTTGGATGACGACATGATGGGTGTTATCAATTCTGCCATCGCGGTCAGCTTTGGTCTTGACAGTGGTGATGGGGATCGGACGCAAAATTCTGAGATCGGATGACAATTTTAAAAAACTTCATAAAATAGACTTGAATTTATGAGGTTTATGTAATAAAATAAGGCTGTTATAAACCAACAGCCTTATTTTACGGAGACGGATATGTACTTTAGACAAAACTACACAACAAGATGGCACGATACCGATGCCAACAGATATCTGCGCCCGAGTGCCATTCTGATGTACCTTGAGGAAACGTCGGGTATTCATATGAGACATGTGGGCAGAAGTCTTGATGACATCAGGGACAAGGATGGACTTGCCTTTATCCTGTCAAAGATCGGCATCAATTTTTACGCGCCCATATCACCCTTTAAAGAGATCTCTGTGGAGACGTGGGTGAACGGGAGCCGTGGGTATTCCTCGGTGCGTCATTTCAGACTTTACGATGAAGGAAAAATAGCTGTCGAGGCATCGACCACATGGGCACTCATTGATCTTTCCAAAAAGTTTCCCGTGAAAATCAACAATTTTGATTTTGGGTTTGAATTGGAAGACGAGGAGCTCCAAAGCGTATCCACAAGACTCCGCATTCCCAAGGATACCGTACTTACCAATGCGGGAGAACGCCGTATCGTGTACAGTGACATTGACTACAATATGCATATGAACAATACGCATTATCCCGATATGCTTTGTGATTTTCTTCCCGATATCGGACAGAAGCGTGTCAGCCAAATGACACTTTCGTTTTTGCGCGAGGCACCGTATGATCACACCTTGCGTGTTCTTCGCGGAAAAAGCGAGACGGGAAGCTGGCTGGTGAAAACGCAAAATGAAATGGGCGAGACCTGCCTTGAGGCAGAGGTCGTTCTGACCGATTTTGAAACATAAAAAACGTGGTGTCGATTACGGCACCACGAATTTTTTGTTATAAAAGTGTGTTCTCAGTCGGCTTCATAGATGCCGTTCTGATTTTCATAGAAAGCCTTGCCTTCTTCTTTTAAGGTTTCCTTTCGTTTTTTGTATTCTTCTTTCTTATTCTCATAAATGGCAACTTCGTCCTCGTATTTACACATAGCGTCCTTGTATTCCTTGACCTTATCGCGTTCAAAGATCTTTCGGCAGATAAGAGTGACAGCAACAACAAGAAGAATAACGCCAAGGGCAAGGGAAGGAGTAAAATAGAATATGGGCTCAAGATCCACTTCCATATTTGTCAATATGTGCTTAACGATGAAAGGCGCAACGGTTGCAACAACTGCCAGAATTCCCGACAGAATGATCTTCCAAAGCTTAACAGCAAGGTAATCATCGGGCATTTCGGGCTTTTTGGGCTTTTCCATAATAGGCTTTTTCTCAAAGCCGATACCTGCCGCATCGCTCGGCTTATCCAATTTGTTTTTGAGTTCCATTTGGTTGTTGAGCTTTTTCAAATGTCTCTCAAGAGCCTTGTCCTTTTCCATCTCTGTCAAGGTATCCATGGGCATCTGATGTGCCTTCAGGATCTCGGATTTTTTGTTGAGTATTTCAAGGCTTGCCTCAGCCCACAAGATCTCCGCCTCGGCGCGTGTGCTCAAAATGCGTGCGTTCAAATATTCGTTTTGTACGTTTTCAAGTGCGGTTTCGGAGATGGTCATTTTTGCCAAATGGAAATCACAAAGCGTCAAGCCGTATTCTTCACAGGCCGTGGCAAGATTTGATTTGACAATATCGGTAAAAATGTGATAAGAGGACTCGAAGTGGAAATAGCCTATCTCTTTTTCCTCGATATACTTCAGAAGCTCACGGCGGAAAATATCGGTAAGATTACGGCGCAGTGCCCCATAAACAAGCTGAATGGAGAACTTTCCAAGCGAGACGTTGATCTTTTCAAGAAGTTTTGTGGCGTTTTCAACAGCAAAGATGGCTGTTGCCTTGATTCTGAGCCACGTTGGCAGGGAAAGCTCGCAGTCAAAGTATTCAAGCACCTCGTCATCGTTGCTCAGATAATTGATATGGAAGGCCGCTTTTTCGTCCATGGTCTCAAAATACAGCTTTTCATCATTTTTCTGCGCGTCAGTGCGGCTTAAGGAGTACTTGACGTAACGAAGAGCATCCTCTTCGGTACGCTGCTCTGGCAAAAGCTTTTCGAAATAAGAAATGTCCGTTTCTACCAATTCGTGGATAAGGGAAGTTGCCCATTCTTCCTCCATAGGAATTTCGGTAATTTTGCCATCGCCTTTCTGGATCTTCAGACGTTCGTCGGCAATGATCTCTTCGTTTGTGCGGATGATCGGTTCTTCATCCAAATGAGTATGCTTTCTTTTCATTTTTCTGTCTCCTCATCTCTTAAATAATTGGAACACACGCGGCACAGTTCTCGCGCGGCATCGTTTTCCGCGCCGCAGATCTCGCATATTACGGTTTCTTTTTCTACGGGAGTTAAAGCGATAGAATAGCCACTTGGAATTTCTATGCCTTTGGACATTTTGACAGATCGTTTTTCCACAGTGCTTCTCCTTTCATAGCTATATAAACAATATTACCACTTTTTTCTATCTCTGTCAAGTTTTTTTGTGTTTTTTATTGCGATTACCGCGACACAACACTAAAGTGAAAAAAATAATTGGTAAAACGGTTGAAATTTTTATTAAAATAGTGTAGAATATAAGCAATAAGAAAATGGAAAGGTATGCCATGTATCCGAAAAAGAAAAAAATATCATCGGGACTTACACTCAGTGCAGTCCAAACAGATAAATTTAAGACCGAGACCCTCTCTGTTTCGCTTGTGACACCGATCGATCAAAAGCTTTCTCCCATGTCATTGCTTGTACTGTCATTGATCAAACGCGGATGTGAGAAATTTCCTTCACAGGGTGAGATCAATCTCCGTCTTGACGAGTTGTACGCTACGTCGATCTCGGTCAGAAGCAATCGGATGGGGGATTATAACGTTCTCGGGCTTACAGCCGAAATGCTTTGCGGGATGTATACAGACGGCAAGACGGATATTCTTGGCGGCACGCTTGACGTGCTCACACAGCTTTTGTTCCATCCGCTGATCGATGCTGAGGGGCATTTTTTGCCTGCATATATAGAAAGCGAAAAAAAGAATCAATGCGATTTGATCGAGGCGCAGATCAATAACCCAAGGGCATATGCTTCGCGCAGATGCAGAGAGATCATGTTCGAAGGAGAATCTTACGGCATCGGATTGATTGGCACCGTAGAACAAGTATCCGCCTTGTCATCACAAGAGCTTGCGCTATGTTATCAGTCTCTGATCGGGGATTTCCACTATGAATTTTTCTATATAGGACCTCGCTCTGTTGATGAGGTGGCAGAAAAGATCACTGATTTTTTTATGCCTGAAATCCCACACCACGCATCTGCTAAGATCATGCCGCCGTCTGCGCGCGCCACGGTTTCATCGGTTCGGCGTGTAACAGAAGAAATGCCGCTTGCACAAGGAAAGCTGGTGCTTGGTTTTCGCACGGGGATCAATTTGTTCAGCACGGATTTTTATGCAATGCTTGTGGCAAATGAGATCTACGGATGGTCTCCTGTATCCAAGCTGTTTATGAATGTCAGAGAGCGTCTTGGACTTTGTTATTACTGCAGTTCGACGTTTGATATTTTCAACGGCGCCGTGTTTGTATCCTGCGGCATCTCTCCTTGCAATAAGGAAAAGGCAGAGGCAGAGATCTTATGTCAGCTGGATAAAATGGTGAACGGTGAGATAGAGGAAGGCGAGCTGATTGCCGCCAAGCATTCACTTTGTAACACCTACCGTTCACTTTGCGATTCTCCTGCGCTTTTGGAGTCCTATTATTTTTGTCGCAATGCGTTCGGTATTACGTGTTCTGTGGAGGATTGCATGCAAAACATTAGGGCCGTAAAGATGGAGGACGTGATCGCGGCTGCCGCAAAAATTTCGCTTGATACGGTTTATTTCCTGAACGGAAACGGTGAGGAGGGCGAGAATGCGAATGACTGAAAAAGTGAGCTCAAAGCTCTGTGAGCGTTATTACAAGATGCGCCATGAGAGCGGTCTTGATATTTATGTTTTTCCTAAAAAATTGACCTCGACATACGCCCTGTTTGCAACAAAATACGGCTCTGTTGACAACGTATTTCGCGTCAAAGGGGATGAAGAGTTTATAAAAGTGCCAAACGGGATCGCGCATTATCTTGAACACCGTATGTTCACCCAAAAGGACGGGAGTGATATCACTGAACGCTTTTCGGAATACGGCGCGGATTCCAATGCCTATACCACTTTTACCAAAACGGTGTATCTTTTTAGTTGTACCGACAATTTTGAGCGTGCCTTGGCGGCACTTTTGGATTTTGTGACCGAGCCGCATTTTACGGATGAGCTTGTGGAGCGCGAACGCGGTATTATTGTTGAGGAGATCAAAATGGGGGAGGACAACCCCTATGACAGATGCTTTTACGGACTTCTGGAGGCGATGTATCAAAACAACAGCGTTCGCATCAATATCGCGGGGACCGAGCAGTCGGTTTCAATTATAACATCTGACTTGCTGAACGCTTGCTACCGTGCTTTTTATAACCCGTCCAATATGGCTTTGGTGGTTTGCGGAGATGTTATACCCGAGCAGGTAATGGATGTGGTCAATCAACACATTCCAACGTCTTTTGTCTCTTGTGAGACAGAAAGAAAGCATGAAGAAGAGCCAAAAGAGGTTTTTCAAAAACTATATGAGGCGTACATGCCCGTGGCAAAGCCGATCTTTACCATTGGTATCAAGGACAGCTTTGTTGGAAATGGGGCTGAGCGTATGGCACGTGATGCTGCCATGCAGATATTGTGCGAAATACTCTTTTCACGTTCGGGTAAGCTGTATAACGATCTGTTTGAGAGCGGCATGATCTCCCCCGAACTGTCATACGGTTATTCGATCACCGAGCGATTTGCGTTTGTTAACATTGGTGGTGAGGCGGAGAACCCGACCTGTGTGATGGAACAGATCAAGGCTTATATCAAGGACAAACAGCAAAACGGAATTTCCCGTGAGGCGTTTGAAAGATGCAAGCGCGTCATGCTTGCCGAATATATCAAGGGCTTTGACTCCACCGAGGAAATTGCCAACAGTATGATCGATTTTATTTTTGACGGCGGAGATATTTTTGACTGTTATCAGATCATTGAGCAGGTGACGTTTGCGGACGTAGAGCATTTGCTGGATACCGCATTTGACGATGATTTTTATTGTCTTTCGGTGGTTTATCCCGAAGGGCGGAAAAAGGAGGATAACAATGAGTAAGGTCATGCTTTCATTCCCGGGACTGGGGATTGATAACTTTGAACTCAACCCCGTGGCATTTCTCTCCGTGCATTGGTACGGTATCATCATCACGCTGGGTATGGTGGCGGCATTCTTTTATGCGGTATATCGCGCAAAGCAAATTGGAATCAAAACCGACGATATGCTGGATGTTGCGCTGTTCCTCATTCCTTGCTCGGTCATCGGCGCAAGAATCTACTATGTCCTCACAACGCTTGACAGGTATGATTCATTCCTTGAGATGATTGCCATATGGAATGGCGGAATTGCCATTTACGGCGGTGTCATTGCGGGCGTCATTACCATTTTCTTTGTCTGTCGATATAAGAAACTAAAGGCTTTTGATGTGATGGATTGCATTGCACCGGGACTTATTTTTGCGCAGTCAGTGGGGCGCTGGGGCAACTTCTTCAACGGAGAGGCATTTGGCTGTGTGGTTCCCGAAACTTCGCCTTTGTATTTTCTTCGCATGGGTGTGATCTCGCCGATGTCCATAGAAAAGTTCGGCGATGCCGCAATGCACTATGTTCATCCCACGTTTCTTTATGAATCGGTTTGGAATCTGATCGGTTTTCTTTTGATGCATTTTCTGTACAAGAAAAAATCTTTTAGCGGCGAGGTCGTTCTTTGGTATGCCACATGGTATGGCTTTGGCAGAATGTTTATTGAGGGCTTGCGCATAGACAGCTTGATGGTGGGGCCGTTCCGAATTTCTCAGCTGGTTGGTTTTGTTTGTTTTGTGGGAGGCTTGCTTGGCATCATTCTTGGACGCGTTTATCATGCAAAAAAGCAAGCGAAGCAAAACGCTGTGAACGAATCATAAAATACGATGAAAAAAGGAGATATAAGAATGGCAAAGATTATTGACGGTAAAGAAATTTCAAGACAGGTAAGACAGGAGCTTGCCGCAGAAACTAAAAGCTTTAAGGCGCAGAACGGATTTTTACCAGGGCTTGCGGTGGTGATCGTTGGCGATGACCCTGCATCCCACGTATATGTAAGAAACAAGACCCGTGCTTGTGATGAGGTCGGTTTTTATTCGGAAACACACGAGCTTCCCAAAGAAACTACGCAGGCTGAGCTTGAAGCCCTCATTGACCGCCTCAATGCCGATGAGAAGATCCACGGTATTTTGGTTCAACTTCCTCTCCCAAAGCATTTGGACGAGCAAAAGATCCTTTTGAAGATCTCGCCTGCAAAGGATGTGGATGCTTTCCACCCGTATAACGTGGGAAAAATCATGATCGGAAACTACAGCTTTTTGCCGTGTACGCCGGCAGGTATTATGGTTCTTCTTGAGCGTTCGGGTATTGAGATCGAAGGCAAAAAATGCGTCGTGGTCGGACGTTCCAATATTGTAGGTAAACCCATGGCTATGTTACTTCTTCATGCCAACGGAACGGTTACGGTGTGTCACAGCCGTACAAAAGATCTGTCTTTGGTTTGCCGTGAGGCGGATATTTTGGTTGCCGCTATCGGTAAGGCTGAATTCTTTGACGCAAGTATGGTAAAAGAAGGGGCTGTTGTGATTGATGTCGGCATGAACCGCAACGCCGAGGGCAAATTGGTGGGAGACGTCGATTTTGCGTCGGTTGAGCCGATCGCATCCTACATCACACCCGTGCCTGGTGGCGTTGGCCCCATGACCATTACCATGCTGATGAAAAACACGTTGACTGCCGCCAATCTGGCAGTGAAAGGATAAGCTTTGTTTACCATTGAAATTGCTGGCATTGCTATAGGCATCCAAAACCGTTTTCGGTATATACGCGAATTGTGTGAAGAATATATGGCAAACGAGAAAACTCCTCTTTTCACCGTTTGCGCAACCGATGAGGACGTTAAGGAGGAAATAAAAATTTCCGCTCCCGGTGTGCCGCGGGCCTACGCCGAGGCAACGTGTATTCACCGCCTGATCGCACGCAGATTGTATGAGTTTGATGCTTTTTTACTTCATTCTGCCGTGATCTCCTGTGACGGAGAGGGTTATGCGTTTGCTGCAAAAAGCGGTGTGGGAAAGAGTACACACATTTCGCTTTGGATGAAAAATTTTGGCGATCGGGTCTTTGTTGTCAACGGCGACAAACCGATCATCCGTTTGACCGAGAACGGTTTTTACGTTTACGGCACGCCGTGGCGCGGTAAGGAAGGGTATGGGAAAAATACCTCGTGCCCCTTGAAGGCACTTTGCTTTGTGGAACGGGGTGAACAAAATTCCATTTGTGGAATTGGGGCAGATGAGGCGCTCGTCGGTCTTTTTCCGCAGGTTTATTTGCCCGAGGATGCAGTGGCTTCGTCGGCAACTCTGGAGCTGATCGACAAGTTTGTCAAAAAAACAAAGTTTTACCGCCTAAAGTGCAATATGCAGGATGAGGCGGCTTTGGTTGCCTATAAAGGAATGAATTAAAATAAGGAGAGAGATATGAAGATCAAGGAAGGCTTTTTGGTTCGCGAGGTGGCAGGGGCTCACATTGTGGTTGCTACGGGCGCACGTATGAAGGAATTCAGCGGTATCATTAAACTCAATGAAACAGGTGTTTTTCTTTGGGAACGCATGACCAAGGAGACCGATGTACAAACGCTGACGAATGCTCTGACTGCTGAATATGACGTTGGAGTCGAACAGGCTCAAAAGGATGTCGAAAACTTTACCGAGACCTTGAAAAAAGCTGATATCATTGAGTGACTAAAAAGATAAAGAACACATACCGAAACCTACTAAGGAGACAAAAATGTTTGCAAGAGAAAAGGAACTCAGAAGGCTGTTTGCCGAGATCGCCGTTTCTTTGTTATTCCTCATTTTATTTATTAATATATACAGCATATCTTGTTTTATCTCGGCACCGCTTTTGCTGCAATTTCCGAGAGTGATTTGGCTGGAATGTCTTACGGATATCATCTGCTCGCTTATTTATTTTGCCTCTTTTTTGTTTCCCGCTTTGATTTTTTATCGCATATCGCGAGGCAGACCGAATGCGGTGATAGAGTTTAGCGGTGAGCTTCCTATGGCGCGTCCCTTTTTCAAAACCGTAGCCATCGTTTTTGTCTCGGTGGGAACGATCGTGGCAATGTCGTATCTGAATTCATGGCTTTTGCCTTCGGGTTCTTATGTCGGCGGCGGGATGGATATGTCAAAGCCGTATCGGGTGATACTTCTTGTGTTTTCAAGCGCGATCATTCCCGCGTTTTCCGAGGAACTGTTGTTCCGCGGCGTGATCCTTTCGAATCTTAAGCCGTACGGGAAGGGAATGGCGGTGATAGTCAGCGCACTTTTGTTTGGTCTTATGCATATGAATGCCGCTCAGCTTTTATATGCCACGGCGGCAGGTATTGTTCTCGGCTTGGTTTATGTCAAAACAAATTCTCTTTGGCTTTGTGTGTTGATCCATTTTTGCAATAACTTTTTCAGTATTCTTGAAAACTATATGTATGAGATCTTTCGTCAACAAACAGCAGGGAAAATATGCATGCTTGCCGAGCTTGCCATCTTTTTTGTCGGTGTTTTGGCTGCCTTGATTTATGCACTTGGAAAAAAAGAACAACCCATAAAGGATAAAATCGGAGTGTTTGGAGAAGCGAAATGCTTGTCTGTTGATGCCCCTATGGATGGAAAACGGGTACTTAAGCAATTTTTCTGTCCTTTGATGATAGTCTATATCGTGGCAGTTGTTTTGAATATGATCTGTCTTCTGTTTATTTAATTTAGCGTGATGATGACGAAAAAAGATATAACCATGATGAAAGAGGCACTTGCGCTTGCTTCTTGGGCGGCACAAAAAGGCGAGGTGCCTGTTGGGGCGGTGGTGGTTCGCGATAATGAGGTAATAGCCGCTGCTATGAATGATAGGGAAAACGGAAAGGATGCCACCGCCCATGCAGAGCTTTTGGCGATTCGAAAAGCGTGTGAGACACTTGGCAGATGGCGTCTTGAGGATTGCGAGCTGTATGTAACACTGGAGCCGTGCCCCATGTGTGCGGGGGCGATCATAAACGCGCGTATTGGGCGTGTTGTGTATGGAGCAAAGGACGCCAATGGTGGCGCGTTTGACAGCGTGATCAATCTTCGGAGCTATCCGCTTTGCTCAAAAACCAAGGTGCTTGGCGGTGTTCTTGAGAGGGAATGCGCCAAATTGCTAACGAATTTTTTTACAAGCAAAAGAAAAAAATAAAAAAGCAATAATTTTTTTCAAAAAACTATTGCATTTCTCGAATCAATGTGATATAATATGAAAGTCGCCGATGGAGGCATAGCTCAGCTGGTTAGAGCGCTACGTTGACATCGTAGAGGTCATTGGTTCGATTCCAACTGTCTCCACCAAAGAAAAAGGACGGCAAAAAAGCCGTCCTTTTTCTTTGGTGAAATAGTTTGGATGAGAAGCAATG
>JAZNDA010000109.1:0-13228 GCA_045587785.1 Eubacteriales bacterium
TTAAAAAAGGGCGCCCTAATATTTTTTTTGTAATTCTTATTTTATTTTTGCGGCTTGTCACGACAAGCCGAAAAAATGACAGCGCATCTGTCGCCTCATTTCTTTTTCTTTTTCAAAATGATCGCAACAGCGGCTCCCGCCACGACAACGACGACAACGGTGCCGATGATAACGGGGATGACGGGGAAGGGTCTGGCAGGGGTTTCGGTGCCGTCGGGGGGAGTTACCTCGGGTTCATCCGTCCCTGCAAGGGATTCCAAGGTGTGATTTTCCACGCCGCTTCGACTGACGTAAAGCGAAAGGCCGCTTACCTCACAGCTTGATTTATCAAAAAGGTTTTGGGTGTATGCCGACGGTCTTTCGGTAATGATAATGTCATCAAACCAGAAGAGATTATTGTCTGCGGTGGCATCGGTCGTCTGAATGGTATACAGACCTACCTGCGCGTTCACCATGGTGTTTGTGATCACGATATAGTCGGTGCACTCGATCCATCCGAAGGAATCGGTCTCAAAAACCTTGGGGGTTCCGTAGAAGGTGCCGCCCAAGCCCGCAGTTCCGTCCATGTAGCTCATAACACCGCAGGAGATGCGACCGCCCTCGCCAGCCAGCACTTGCAGGGAAACGTCGAACTCACGTCCCACGTCCTCCTCCGTCAGCGCGCGGTCCGAGAAGCTGTTGAACAGCTTAAAGCGGTCAGTGCTGTGTGTCGCCTCAAACAAAAGGCTTTGATTGCCGCCGTCGGTGCAGTTGGCGTCGTTGACAACGGTCAGCGCTTTGGGCGCACCGCCCACGGCAGCGGGTTTGTCGGAATAGCACTTGTTCTCACTGCCCGTCTCCTTGGGAATGGGACCTTTGGCAAAATTCTCAAAATCGTGGGACAGCGTGTAGCAGTAGTTTTGCGCCTCGGAGACCAGCGCGAGTGTGAAGTATTCTCCTTCTTGGGGCTCTGCGGCGGAAAGTGCGCCGAGGTCAAGCTCCATTTTGCCCTCGGTGATATGGAAGCGACCGAGGAACATGGATGGGTCAAGGTCGGGCAGGGATGCGTAAGATGTCTGTTCGCCTATGGCAAGGGAGGGGATGGCGTACACGCTCACCCATGCGTCGCCTGTGGCGTCAAACGAAAGGGTGATCTGTTCTGCGTTTGTAAGATATGCCGTGGGCAGTGTGACAAGCTGCAGCTTATCGCTGTCGATGGTGCCTGTGTTCGAAATTGCCGCCTCGGGGTCGCTCTTGCTGACCGTGCCCGGCTCTGTGAGCTGTATGTCATATTCGCCATGGATGTTAAAACGGAATACGGCAGGCTCTTTCACCGCGGCACCGTTCGCGTCAAGGCAGGCGGTGTTCACGTATACCGCGTACGAAGCGTCACGTGCAAGAGGCTTGCTCGGGGTAAAGACGCAAAGCGTGTCCCCCTCGGCAAGACGCCACGTGCCGTCTATCTTTGTGCCGCTCGTCAGATCATACACCGCAATACCGTCGGCAAGGGATGCGGCATCCATTTGGCAGACGAACTTGACGGAGATCTCGGTATTCTCGGAGATGTCCGAAAGCCCGTTGCGCGGCGTGCAGTAGAGGGGTTTTGGTGTCGCTTCGCTGGGCTTTAAGTAATGAAGGAAGAAGTCGAGAAAGGTGTCGTGTCGGCGGTAGCCGTACACGTCGTCATAGCCGGTGGGGTAGACGTGACCCTGATCCAGCATGGTTATTGCCAAAAACGGGGTTTTGACGTTTTGGATAAACCAGTCGAGCTCCTCGTACCAGTCGTCAAAGTATCCGAGCGTATCGAACAGACCCGCGGAGATCAGCATGGGCACCTTTTCAAGATGCGAAAGATTGCCATTGCCGAACAGACGCGAGGTGCCATCGCCCAAGGCGCAGTAGTTGGCGACAACGTCGGTGTTGATGCGGTAGTCGCCGTTTTCGGGGTCCACGTACCGCCTGTCTTCTCTTGTCTTTGACAGATCGTAGTCCGAAACGCTCACGCCCGTTGCCTCGCGAAAATAGTCCTCGTACTCGGCGGCAGTCTCGCTGCGGATATACTGCTCGCCGCCGTAGTATTCATAGGTGATGACGTTGCCGTAGATATCGGTCTTTGTGTTGCCGTTCTCATCGGTGACGGGGCCGTAGGGAACGTCATAATACAGGAAAGGCTGGTCGATATTGACGCGCGTGCCGTCTATGGTCATATCGCCTTCAAAGCAAAAGTCAAGTCCCGTGGCTTCACTGGTCGACACGTCAAGCCCATAGCGCGCATGCTCGGTGGAGAGCAGCGCACCGTTCGCCACGCTGAGCGAGGCAGCAGCGGGCGAGCCCTTGGAAATGCCTGCCGCACTAATGAGCGAGCCGTCATAGCCGTACTTGTCGGCGTAGTAGCGCAGGCATCTCATGGCAGCCTGTGCCGATTTGGTGGCGTTCCATGTGTTCGTGCAGTACATGTCGATGTAGCCGTGTTCGTTCTTGTCACCGTTGGACATGGGGACGAAGACGTGCTCGATGAGCGCTGCCGTACAGCCGCTGAAGGTCATGCCCACAAAGGTGCACAGCTGGTCGGTGCAGGTGTTGTAATGGCGCTGGGCGCCTGTGGCAAACATGCTGTATACGGGGGTCTTGTATTTAGGCTGTGAGGGGTAGATGATGTCAAGGTAGACGTCGTACCTCAGAGGCGTGCCGTCCTTTCCGACACATTCCTCGATATAGGTGATGTTTTTCAGCCGTTCACCCTTTTGGTGGGAGACCGTAACGGGGACAAGACTGCCGTTCGATTGCGTTCCCATAAAGTCAAGGGTGAAGTCCTCTGTGTAGGTGTATATGTTTCTGTTGTTACTGCCGCCAAGGACAAGGCACTGGTTCCAGGCTTTTATCACGTTCTGTCTGGTGCCAAGCGAGCTGTAGTAGTAGGAATTCCAGTACCACACGTCGCGCTCCAGACGATAGCCTGCAGGCAGAATGTAGGTAAAATTGATATCAAGCGTAAGACCCGCACTCGTGATAAGCTCGGACGAGGGGAGGTAGGCGCGGAGCTTTGCCATGGCGTGTTCGATGTCGGGCGATTTTGCCTTGGGGTTGTTCAGAAAGTCCACCACGATCACGGCATACCCGTCAAGAACGTAGTCACGCAAGATCGAGACGTCATCCTCCATGCCGATGCGCTCGCCGCTGTAGCCGATGGCGTACACGATGATATCGCGTTTACCGTCGCGCAGAGCCACGCCCGTAGCATCTTTATCGCAGTAAAGCGAAAGTTCGGTGGGGAAGGCCAGATAGGTCTCGTATTCGGGGGTGGTGTAGTGTTCACCGCCTAAAAAATACTTGGAAAGACCGTCATACACGAGCACGTCGCTTGCCGTGTCTCTTGTCATGGGGGACAGGGAAGTGGCAAAACCGTCTCCTTCGTTTTCGGAATTGACAGCAAAAACGGGCACCGCAAGCGATAAAAGCATGAGTGCAAACAGAAACAGTGCCGTTGCCTTTTTCAAAGATCTCATATGTACCTCCTGAACTTTTATTCATAGTTATTATAAAACATGAGTAACTGTTTGTCAATAGAAATGATAAAAAAAGACTGTCAAATCGTATACGGGCGGCATTTTTTGGCAACGCTTAAAATATTGAAGTATATGGAGAAGAAGAAGGAGGACGTCGTATGCCTGCCTTGAAAGGATATCAGCGAAGGCTGGTGATGCTGAGAACACATGACAGCACGCTGTATGAGAGCGCGTGCTTTATTATGAAAGGAGACGCCGAGGCGCGTGCGCCTTCAAAGGGCGAGATGCTGAGTGAGGCGATGCGGATACTGGAGACAAGCGGCATGGCGCGAAAGCCGCGCGTTTTTGGATTGCGCCATTTGATGCTTGTCTTTTTTGGAGGACTTTTGCTTGGTGCGCTCATTGTGGCGATGGTGATGCTGTTTCGGGTGATGTAGGAGAGGACGCGCGGGGCTTTGCCCCGAACCCCACGAGCTTTGAAAAGCTCGACCAAACTTTTGCCGCAAAAGGCAAGATGTAGTCTCTATGTAGCCATTTTGCAATCGATAATGATGAGGCTATACGGCTACGGATGCGCCGTCATTTTTTTGGCTTGCCTTGGCAAGCCGAGGGCGCCCGCGAAGGAAAACGAAAAAACAAGCGAGCTTGTTTTTCTCGATTTTTCTTCGGGCTACCACGGAGCATTGCTCCGTGGCGAAAAAATGACGTACCTTTAACACAAACCATGAAAAATATTGAAGTTACTTTATGTCGGGTGTGCCGAGAAAGTTTTGGTCCAACTTTTTTAAAAGTTGGCGCGGGCGAGGGCGCGGAGCCCTCGTCGCTCACAGCAGTGAGCGAAATCCCTCAAACGGGCGAGGTCTTGACAAATTTGCCGTTTTGGTGTATAATGACCTCAACTGTGATATTTAAGACAGCAATGTCTTACGATAGATAACAACCACAAACAGCCCACGGTCGCGGCACTCGGGGAGCGGTACCGAGTAGCCGAACAGGGCACAACCAAGATGAAAAAAGTCGAGCTTTAGGTTCGATGTTTTTTCCATGCAGAAAAAAGGAGATTTATGGCTAAAAAACAACAAAAAACACTCGCCCCCGAAAAGCCGGAGGCAAAAAAGGCGCATCCGTCGCGCCGTACGCAAAACACAAAAAATCAGGCACAAGAGAACGCACGCAAGGCTTCTGCTCAAAAGCCTGCACCCAAAGACAACGGCGGCGGCAAAAATCAGAACGCCCGTCAGACACCGCAAAAAAAGCCGCGTCCGCAAGGTATCGACCATCTGTTTGCCGATTTTCTACCTCCCATTGCGCTCTCGCAACCGAGGCAGGACAAGGGCGTGAGTGAACAGACCGCACAAAGTGCGCCTGCCGCTCATAAGCCCAGCAAAAAGACAAAAAAGTCCTTGGCAGAGAAAAAAGCGGCACAAAAACCGCGTGTACAAAAAGAAAAGCAAAAACCCGTGCACAGCGCACCGATCTCGGTGGATCCGCCCGCACCGCGCGAATTCATCGAGCCACCGCTCGCTAAAAAGAAAACGCCCATGGGCAAAAAGCCCACGGGCAAGACCGCACCCCTTCCCACGGGCAAGCTGAGAATTATTCCGCTTGGGGGTCTTAACGAGATCGGCAAGAACATGACCGTCATCGAATACGAAAATGACATGATCGTGGTGGACTGCGGTCTGGGATTCCCCGACGAGGAGATGCTTGGCATTGATCTGGTCATCCCCGACGTTACCTATCTTGAGCAAAACCGCGAAAAGCTGCGCGGCATGTTCTTCACTCACGGACATGAGGACCACATCGGCGCGGTGCCCTACGTGCTCCGCACGCTGGATACACCCTTGTACGGCACGCGGTTGACCTTAGGTATTATCAAAAACAAGCTACAGGAGCATAAACTGCCCAGAGAGCCGCGCTTTTGCACGGTCAAGGCAGGCGACACCATCCGCGCGGGCGCGCTGTCGGTGGAGTTCATTCACGTCAATCATTCCATCGCAGACGCCTGCTGTCTTGCCATCCATACCCCACTTGGCACGGTGGTGCACACGGGCGACTTTAAGCTGGACGTCACCCCCATTGACGGGGAGATGATGGATCTGCCAAGGCTTGGGGAGCTTGGCAAAGAGGGCGTTTTGCTTCTTCTTTGCGAGTCCACCAACGCCGAGCGGCAGGGCTACACCCCCTCGGAGAAGAACGTGGGCAAGTCACTCGAATATATCTTTAACGTCAACACCGAAAAGCGCATCGTGATCGCCACCTTCTCGTCCAACGTGCACAGGGTACAGCAGATCATCAACGCCAGTGCCGCCCATGGCAGAAAGGTGGCGGTGACGGGGCGCAGTATGCTTAATATCATCGGTGCCGCCACTGAGCTTGGCTACATGAACGTGCCAAAAGATACGCTGATCGACATTTCCGAGATCCGCCGCTACAAGCCAAGCGAGTTGACGCTGATCACCACGGGAAGTCAGGGAGAGCCCATGTCGGCACTCTACCGCATGGCGTTCGGTGAGCATCAGCAGGTCAGCCTTGGCGACAAGGATCTGGTGGTGCTTTCCTCCAGTGCTATCCCCGGCAACGAAAAGCTGGTGGGGCGCATTATCAACGAGCTTTCCAAGAACGGTATCGGCGTGCTTCACGACGCCTCGATGGAGGTGCACGTGTCGGGACACGCCTGCTCCGAGGAGCTTAAGCTCATGCAGGCGCTGACCAAACCGAAATACTTCATGCCTATTCACGGCGAGTACCGCCACATGGCGGCAAACAGACGTCTGGCGCTGGATATGGGCATGTCGCCCTCGAATGTTTTTATCTCGGACATCGGAAAGGTGCTTGAGATCGACAAGGACGGCGTGCACTTTGGCGGCACGGTGCCGTCGGGTCAGGTGCTGGTGGATGGCTACGGCGTGGGCGACGTTGGCAACATCGTGCTTCGCGACCGAAAGCATTTGTCGCAGGACGGTCTGATCGTTGTAGTGGCGAGCGTGGAATTCACCTCAAGACTGCTGATCTCGGGTCCCGATATCGTGTCCCGTGGCTTTGTGTACGTCAGAGAGTCCGAGAGCATGATGGAAGAAGTGCGCACACTTGCCGCCGATATTATCGAGCAGGAGCTTCGCAGTGGCGCACGTATCGACCGCGCCGCACTCAAAAACCGCATCAAGGACGAGCTTGCCAAGAAATTGTACGCCAAAACCAAGCGCAAGCCCATGATCTTGCCTATTATTATGGAGCTGTAAGAGGGGACGGGGATTCCGCACACCGCTTGCAACCCCTTTCCTTGAGGGGACGTAAAAAAATCGGACACGTCACTTTGGATCTCTCCAAAATGACGTGTCCTGTTTTCATGAAAGTTTTTGAGGGGAGCGCGAGGGGGATTTTCCCTAAAAAGTCCCCCTCGCATAAACGCATAAATTTTATAATTTTTTATGTTTGATTTGATGGCGAGATTACCGCGTTTCTGTGACGTGACGGTACATATTTTTCACATCGTCGCACATATTGATGGGGGTGATCGAAACGTTCGGGTGTGCCTTGGCATATACCACGAAAAGCTGATGCGCGAAACCCTGTCCCATCCACTCCACGCCGTCAAAGTCCACGACGATCTCCTGAAATTGCTCAAGGCGATTGCAAACGCGTTTTGCCTGTGAGCGCGAGATGGGGGCTTTGTCAAAAATGTTTTTTAGGGGGATTTTCGTTTTGAAAAAGCCGCCGTCCACGTCCGAATACATATCGAAAATGTCCGTAGGTGTTTTATTGGTAAAATTGGAGAGTTCCATAAAAACAAAGGTGCCGCCGATCTCTTCCGGAAGTTCAAGCACAAGATTGCTGTCGTACTTGGTTGCCGCAAATATTTTTTTGTCCGACTCGATAAAGAAGACGTCCATCATTTTCGAGGTGAAGAAGATGCCCTCTCCCGAGTGGTTTTGGGCATCGGTGGTCAGTTTGCCCTTGAAAAGCTCGCAGACCGCCTCGTCAAGATTGGCAAGCGAAAAATGTTCCTTGATCTTCTTGAAAATGCCGATGCCGTCATCCATTAGCATGACGCGGGTGACGAGATGATTTTGCGCTATGAGGACGTGAAGATGCTCGGCACCCGAATGGTCGATGACGTTGTTGACCATTTCGCTCATGCCGTAGCTCCAGATCCGTTCCACATTGCCCTGAAGATGGCGGATGAGCGGAAACAAAAACTCGTCGTATGCATAGGTGTCATGCTCAAGCTCGCCCGCGCTTCGCTTCAGCTGGTGCTGAAAGCGCTTTGTAACAAGCTCATAGCTGCCGCGCTTGCTTTTTTGAATAATATTTTCGTTCTGCATTTCCGTCAAATACGAATGTACCGTGTTTTGACTGATCCCAAGCTCACGGGAGACGTAATTTGCAACGCCTCGGGTCCTCTGATCTATTTTTTCCAAAATATACATTTTTATGGAATTCTTTTTTTCTGCACTGAATTTCATATTCCATACCTCCGAGAGCAGTCTTTACTCTATTATAATACGCCAAACCTCAAAAGTCAATACTTATTCCTGAAAAAAAGAGAATCGCTCATCACAAAATCAAATTTACTACTCTTAAAATGAAAAATACTACTTTTTGTGTCTTTTAAGAGTAGTAAACTTAAAAAGACACATCACAATGGATCTCTCCAAAATGACGTGTCCTGTTTTCATGAAAGTTTTTGAGGGGTTTTAGGGGGACTTTTTACAAAAAGTCCCCCTAAGCGTTCTTATTTGCTTGCTTCCTCAACAGCCACGGCTACAGCCACGGTCATACCGACCATGGGTGGTTACGTCGCTCTCTATTTGTTAAGATTCTTGTTTTTCAGAGAGGTTACAAGGCGTTTTACCGTGACAATATCCTCTTCATCTAGTCCCGACAAGTCTAGTGTAACGTTCTTTTCAAGACCGAGCAGAAAATCGGTTGTAACGTGGAAAATAGATGCTAATTTAGTCAACATTTCGGGGGAGGGATATCTTTCTTGAAGCTCATAATAACTGATTACGGATTTTGTAACTCCAAGACTATCTGCCAACTGTTGTTGTGTCAAACCCTCTTGAAGCCGTAATTTTTTCAAAGTGCTGCCAAAGTCAACCATAATCGCACCTCCTGTTCTATTTTAGTTTATCACAATGGTGTGCAAATTTGGTTGATTTTTGTACTAAAGTAGTTGACAACAGAGAAAAAACGTGCTATACTATATTCTGTTCAGTTTATTTTTACATATTATAAGGAGACGATTATGAAAACAACAAAATGGCTTGCATTATTTATTGTCGTGATTGCGACACTTTTTGGTGTGATTTGCTGCGGCGATACATCTGTTGACCAGAGTACGCAAGGGGGGTTAGACGAGAAAGAGGAAACCACGGGCGATGGAACGTACGACAAGGAGCCGTCTGTCGACAGCAAGGACGAGCAAAAAATTACAGCAGATCAAATTGGCGATGCTCACGGTTATCATGACGGGTTGATGTTCGTGGAAAAAAAGGATAACTTGAATGACACAACGCTTTACTGTATTGACAAAACGGGAAAAATTGTTTTTTCTCTTCCCGAAACGCAAGGGCATAAATACTTTGTCTCTCTGTATGCTAAAAGTTATGCTTATCGCGATTCTTATGCTGTGCTTAAAGTGGATGACACAGTGGTTTTGTGTGATAAGAAAGGCAATATTATAAGACCCGAGGATATGGGGGCAACCTCATTTTTAATGGAAGAGCACTATCTTGGAAAAATGTTCGGTCACGGATATATTTTAGCGAGAAAGACGACTACTTCTTTTGCCGGCTCGGTAGACGAAGTGGCAGTCTTTAATACAAAATTGGAAAAAATTGTAGATTTTTCGGCTTCTCTTGCTGTTTCTTATGAGAGTTATTTTGACAGGGGATGGTTGTATAACGACGATATAGATTATTGTGATGGTTTTTTATTTAATAGGACGACCGATCGCTATATTGATTTGGAAACAGGGGAGATGAAAGAAGGCGTTTCTGCTTTGTACACAAACTCTGAAAAAAATAATCCTGCCTATACTATTGTATTAAATCAATACAAAGATACGCTTTACAAGAAGCATAGTCTTGGCAACGGAACTTTTGGCGTTACGTTTAGAGTGGAGGAAACACAGGGTGGAACCAATTTGTTTTTTGTTATTATGGATAAAACAGGAACTTTTCTTTTTGAACCAATCGAGGTCGAAACGGATAAAGCAAGTCAATATAATCTTGCTAGCGAGAATGGTATTTGCGTTATAGATACAAGTATCGGTAGTAATGGTTATGACAGATGTTTAACTGTTTTTGATGCTACCGGAAAGGTTGCGGAACTTCCTTATCATGCAGAGACACTAGTTTTGAGTGTTGTTTTGTCAGATGGGGTAATTGTTCAAAAAATCAAATCGTTTAACTCAGATGATATAGTTAATATATATACCACAGAATTAAAGCAATTATTCTGATTTTTACAGAAAAAAAGCCGAGAGAAGCGTCTGCAAAATTAGCGGCAAAATGAAATTAGCCACCACGATTTTCGTGGTGGCTTTTTGATATGCCAAAACAAAGAAAAGCCCCGCGCGAGGCGGGGCGAGGATTACGGCTTTTTTGCAACTTTCTTCAATCGATCAACAAGCACTTTATAACGGGCATCGGAGCGCAAAACAGCCGTTTCATCATCAGTTGTCAACCAGTTAAGCATAGATTGTGAACGGTTGCCCTCAGATTCCATGATCCAACCGCCATCGGAATAACCGCGCAGAACAGGTGAAGTATGGACTGCATTAAAATCATAGGTGTCCATATTGATTGCGAAATCCGCAGATTTTTCTAACCATTTCCACGCATTTTCCAAATCATTGTTTCGAATAAGCACAATTGCTATATGGCTGCACGCAATCTCTCCCTCTTGTGCTAAATACTGATAGTCTCTATCAGGGAACAGAATTTCAAGCAAGTCTACTTGAAGTTTATGCAACTTAATTCTTTCTTCTGTTGAGTAAATCATTTTATCGTTGTCGTGACGATGACCGCACGCACAACCAATAACCGAAATCAACTGACAGATCAAATACGAGATATACGATTGCCTTTTCTCAAAATCCGCATCACCTTTCCAACGATACATCATAAAGTTTTCATACAAAAAATGGGTGCGCGGCATTTCCTCGGCAAGCTCTAACATCTCATCCTTTTTGCCTGCATATCCATAAGCGGTTCCAAGCGTGTCGATTGCCTCATATCGAATCGCACTATCGGTGCACTCCGCAAGGATTCGATTGCAAAGATCAAACACCTCGTCATATTCTTTGATGCCTTTTCGAGAATATTCACACACCAACGAATCGGCAAGACGTTCCATAATCTTGTAATCACGTGGAAATTTTCTGTTCGCTTCACGGAGAATCGCAGTACGCTCTGAACCTTTTCCTTGGTAACCCAACTCGGCTGCTTCGGTTAAATATTTTTTTATTTCCTCATTGTTCTTCTCGATATCGATTCCGAGCAAAACATCTGACGAAACATCGAAAATATGACAGAGTGCGGGGAGTTGGGAAATGTCTGGGGCGGTCCTATCGCATTCCCATTGAGAAATCGCACGCGAAGTGATCCCCAGATACTCTGCAAGCTGTTCCTGCGTAATATCCTTCTCGCGACGCAGGCGTTTTATGGTTGAACCAATAGACATAATATTGTCCTCCAAAAAGTATTCAAAAGCGCTTTTGTGATTTTATTATATCAGATTTAAAAAAATATTCCACGAAGTGTTTGTTGAGGCAAAGTATAGTTTTGCTTTGATTTTCAAAGATATTATAGCACAAAAACTTAAATATATCAAGTTGCATTTTCTGCTTTCCCGACGCTTGCGTCTGGGGCAAGCATAGCGCGTGGACGTCCACCGCCAAATGGCGGCGCCCGTCTCGCACCGTCCCTGCGCTCACGCTGGGACAGAATCGGGCAGAAGCCCGAACCCACTATTTGCAGAGGAACAGCGCACGAAAGCCTTCCCCCGGGAGGAAGGGGGACCACGAAGTGGTGGAAGGAGCACGCGTGACTTTCAGTTTGCACGGATTTTATTGTTACGCGCTCTCCCTCAGTCGCCTACGGCGCCAGCTCCCTCCCGGAGGGAGCCTTTATGTAAGCCCGTCTCAACAAAAAACACCACCAAAGAAATCTCCTTGGTGGTGTTCGTGTTTTCTCCGCTAAGAATGCAGAGAGAAATTTCGGCTTTTTGTTTTTTTATTTTTTATATATTATAGAATTTTTAATCTTTTTGTTTTTTCACCCTACTTATTGCTTTTAAATGTAGAGTTACTACTCTTAAATTTAAAAATACCACTGTTAAAACATTTCGAGAGTAGTAACTAAAAACAGACACGCCACAATGGAGCTTTCCTAAGTGACGTGTCCTGTTTTGTATGAAAGTTTTTGAGGGGTTTTAGGGGGACTTTTTACAAAAAGTCCCCCTCGCATAAATCTTATAAAATTACTTGCTTGCTTCCTCAACTGCAACGGCAACTGCCACGGTCATACCGACCATGGGGTTGTTACCTGCGCCGATCAGACCCATCATCTCCACGTGTGCGGGAACCGAAGAAGAACCTGCGAACTGCGCGTCGCCGTGCATTCTGCCAAGGGTATCGGTCATACCGTACGAAGCGGGGCCTGCCGCCATGTTATCGGGGTGAAGGGTTCTACCCGTTCCGCCGCCCGAAGCCACGGAGAAGTAGTTTCTGCCGTTCTCCATGCACCACTTCTTATAAGTACCTGCCACAGGGTGCTGGAATCTTGTGGGGTTGGTGGAGTTACCCGTGATGGAAACACCCACGTTCTCAAGTCTCATGATAGCCACGCCCTCGGGCACGCTGTCAGAGCCGTAGCACTTGACCTTTGCGCGGTCGCCCGTGGAGTAAGCCTTCTCGTAAATGACCTTAACTTCCTCGGTGTAAGGATCGAACTCGGTCTCAACGTAAGTAAAGCCGTTGATACGGGAAATGATCATAGCCGCGTCCTTGCCAAGACCGTTGAGGATAACGCGAAGGGGCTTTGTACGCACCTTGTTTGCGTTCAGAGCGATCTTGATGGCGCCCTCAGCCGCCGCAAAGGACTCGTGACCAGCGAGGAAGCAGAAGCACTCGGTCTCCTCGGAAAGAAGCATCTTGCCAAGGTTTCCGTGACCCAGACCAACCTGTCTGTTCTCTGCAACCGAGCCGGGGATGCAGAAGCTCTGCAGACCGATACCGATCGCTGCAGCCGCGTCAGCTGCCTTTACGCAGCCCTTCTTGATAGCGATAGCCGCGCCCACGGTGTACGCCCACTTTGCGTTCTCAAAGCAGATGGGCTGTGTTTCCTCTACGATCTTGTAGGGGTTGATGCCCTTGGCATCGCAGATCTCCTTACACTCATCGATGGAGGAGATACCGTATTCCTTGAGAGCGGCGAGGATCTTCGCCTCTCTTCTTTCGTAACCTTCAAAATTTGCCATTTGCCTATACCTCCTGATTATTCCTTACGGGGGTCAATGTACTTGACGGCATCAGCAAATCTGCCGTAAGTGCCCTTGGACTTCTCGTATGCCTCGTTCGGCTCCATGCCCTTCTTGATGAAGTCGGTCATCTTGCCAAGAGAAACGAACTCGTATCCGATGACCTGATCTTCGGCGACAAGAGCCATTCTGGTGCAGTAGCCCTCGGTCATCTCAAGGTATCTGACGCCCTTGGCCTTTGTGCCGTACATGGTACC
>JAZNDA010000110.1:0-10843 GCA_045587785.1 Eubacteriales bacterium
TCTATAAAATATTCCTTGGCATTGATCAGTCTTGCCTGGTATTTGACATCGAAGCGGAGCTTTGTGCCCTTTTCAATACAAACCACGTTGCCGTGAGAGGCATCGACCGCCTCATTCACCATACTTATGAGGGTCTTTGTCTTTCCGGTTCCTTTGACACCAACAATCAATTTTAACATTTTTGGGTACCTCCGTCTTATATTTTTACGATGGGAAAGATTCTCTGCTTATATTATACAACAACCTTTGGAAAAAATCAAGAGACTTTTGTAAAAAAATATAAAGATCAGTGAATTCTCTTTTCAAGTTCTGCTTTTTGTGCCTCGTAACCCGGTTTGCCGAGCAGTGCGAACATGTTTTTCTTATACGCCTCAACGCCGGGCTGGTCAAACGGATTGACACCCAAAAGATAGCCCGAGATGGCACAGGCAAGCTCAAAGAAGTAAATAAGGTATCCGACAGAATGTGCGCTCTTATCCTTCAGATTCAGCACGATGTTGGGCACACCGCCGTCCACGTGCGCCAAAAGCGTTCCCTGCATAGCGGTCTTGTTTACCGTATCCATATCCTTGCCTGCAAGGAAATTGAGGCCGTCTATATTTGCCTCGTCATTGGGAATGACAAAGCTGCTGTTTACCGTCTCGATACTCAGTACGGTCTCAAACAGATTTCTCACGCCGTCCTGAATATACTGACCGAGCGAGTGAAGATCTGTGGAGAAGATCACGCTGGAGGGATAGATGCCGCGCTGATCCTTACCCTCACTCTCGCCGTAAAGCTGCTTCCACCACTCATTGATCATCTGGCTTGACGGTTCATAGCCGACAAGGATCTCGGTGGTCTTTCCCTTGCGGTAGAGAATGTTACGAATGGCGGCGTACTTATAGCAGTCATTCTTGCACAGGCACGGATCCTTATAATCGTTTGCCGCATCCTGCGCGCCCTTCATCAGCATGTCGATATCAATACCTGCGACCGCGATCGGCAACAAGCCCACTGCGGTAAGCACCGAGAAGCGTCCGCCCACGTCATCGGGCACCACAAAGGTCTGATATCCTCTCTCGTCCGAGAATGCCTTGAGTGTGCCGCGCGCCTTATCGGTGGTGACAAAAATTCTCTCTCTTGCGCCGTCCTCTCCGTACTTCTTTTCCAGAAGATCACGGAACACGCGGAATGCCACCGCAGGCTCTGTGGTGGTTCCCGACTTGGAAATGACGTTAACGCAAACGTCCTTGCCCTCGCAGACAGCTAAGATCTCATTCAGAGAATCAGCACTGAGGTTACAGCCTGCAAAATAAATGTCGGGCGTATCCTTTTTCAGATTATTGTAAAGGTTGGAGCGAATAAACTCGATCACGGCTCTCGCGCCGAGGTAAGAACCGCCGATACCGATGACCACAAAAACGTCACAGCTCTTTTTGATCTGCTCGGCACTCTTTTTGATCTGCTCGAATTCCTTCTTGTCGTAATCAAACGGAAGCGTAGTCCAGCCAAGGAAATCGTTGCCTGCGCCCGATTTACTTGTCAGCAGCTCGTGTGCGGCGTTGACCATCGGTTGAATGTGTGCATACTCGTCATCACGGATAAAGTCTTTTAGATAGTTTTGATTCAGTTTTAAAGCCATACTTAAAATCCCTCTTTGTTTTTTCGTTTTCATTATTTTACCTCATTTTTTCCTATTTTTCAAGACCTTTTTGATTTTTATTTGCTTATTTTAAAATAATTTTTGCGATCATGCGAAAAAGAAAGCCGAAATAGCCTATTTTTCCTATTTCCTCGGTGGTCACCACGTCCACACTGCCGATCTCTGCGCCGTCAAGCGTATAGCTCACGCGCCCCACCACCGTTCCTTTTTTTACGGGTGCGGCAACGCTTGGCTCTAAGGTAAGCGCTTTTTGGATCTTACCCTGCTCTCCTTTTTTTACCGCGTAGGAAAAATCCCCGTAGGACACCGCACAGCTGTCCTCCACACCGCCAAGCACCTTAAGCTCGGCAAGTCTTTCGCCCTTTGCCTCAAAAAGCGCAAAGTTGGCAAAGCCGTAATCAAGAAGCTGTGTGGCAATGGCATTGCGGCTGTCTCTGCTCTCTGCCCCCATGACCACGCAAATAAGATGCATACCGTCTCGCTTGGCTGTCGCGCTGATGCAAAACTTTGCCTTAGCGGTAGAGCCTGTTTTCAGACCCGTGGCATCCTTATAAAAGCGCACCAGACGGTTGGTGTTGGTGAGTCCGAAGCTTCCGTCGCGGACGGTATCCATCCATATGGAGCTGTACTCGAGAATTTTTTCATGTTTTATCAGCTCTCGCGACATGATGGCAATATCCCGTGCCGAAAGCACATGGTTTTCCGCCGTATCGTCAAGGCCATTTGTATTTTCAAAATGCGTATTTTTCATGCCAAGTTCAGAAGCGCGCGCATTCATACGTTCTACAAACGCCGTCTCGCTGCCTGCCACGTGCTCGGCAAGCGCGACCGCCGCATCGTTTGCAGAGGCAATGATCACACATTTGAGCAGATCCTCCACGCTCATCTGCTCGCCTTCCTCAAGGTAGACCTGCGAGCCACCCATGGACGCCGCATTGGCACTGACGCTTACCATATCGCCAAGGCTTATTTTTCCGCTGTCTATCGCCTCCATGACAAGCAATAAGGTCATGATCTTGGTCACCGAGGCAGGCGGAAGTGCCTCATCGGCATTTTTCTCATAGAAAACCGTGCCCGTAGCCGCGTCCATTAAAATGACACTCACGCAGTCAAATTCCATTCCTGCCTGATTTTCGACAAGCACATCCTCCACCTCGTTTCCCAAACCGTCCGAGGCAAACGACCATACTGTGCTGCTCACCAGCAAAAGCACGACCGTCATCCAAAAAGAGAGCCCCTTCAAAAAATATCTTCTCATCGTTCCACCCTTCCTTTTTGCTTTTTTATAACTATATGACAAAAAGGATAAAAATAGCCGCCTTTTTCAAATTTTGATTTGTAGGGGAGTTTATGTGGGGCTCTGCCCCACGCCCCGCAAGCCTTTGAAAAGGCTTGACCGAAACTTTTCCTGAATTGGTTCGCACAAACTTCACATCATTTTGTTTTCTTCTCGCTCTGCGAGAAGAAAAACCCCGCGCAAGCCGTCATCGCAGACAAACAAAGCTCGCTTTCTTTTCTGCGCATGCGGACTTGCGCTAACAGAAAATCTCCATGGAGATTTTCTGTTACAAAATGACTCGGATTTCGGTTCTCGTGTTCGTTTTGCGTAATCGTTCGCGGCTTCGCAATACCAAACCCCATTTTGCCCTGTGCAAAAGTTTTTTGAGGGGTTTGGGGAACTTTTTTCAAAAAGTTCCCCAAGCGTTCTTTCACCGACAAACATCAATTTATAGCCCATACAAAAAGCGAGGTTTCTCAACCTCGCTCTTTTGTGTAAATTATTCCGCAGAAAATGCGTAAATTGTGGTATAGTCGTATTTCTCGCCGACGTCAAGCACCACGCTTGTGAAATTGTCATGGTGCACGCTATCGGGCATGTGCTGGGTCTCAAGACACAGCGCCATATGCTTTTGCTTGACACAGCCGCCCTTGAAAGGATGTCCGTCATCCTCAAGGAAATTGCCCGTATAAAGCTGAACGCAGGGCTGATTGGTATACATCTTCATCACTCTGCCCGACTTTTCATGCTTTATGATCGCACGGAGCTTTGGCTCTTTACTCTCACCGCCCACAAAATTAAAGCAATGGTCATATCCCCCCGCATTCAAGAGGTCTTCATGCTTTTGATCAATGTCCCTGCCCACCTTCTTTTCGGTGCGGAAATCAAAGGGCGTATTCTCAACGGAAGCAAGCACACCCGTGGGGATCATCTTCCCGTCGGTCTTGACATAGGTATCCGCATCCATCCAAAGCGTATGATCTCTTACCGTTCCGCTTGCATATCCGCCAAGATTGAAGTAACAATGATTGGTCAGATTCAACACCGTTTTTTTGTCGGTAGTCGCCTCATAACGAATGGACAGCGCATTATCGTTGATCAGCGTATAGGTCACTCTGACACCGAGATTTCCGGGGTAATTCTCCTCCCCGTCGGGCGAGGTGTACGACAAAACAAGGCTGGGCTGTTCCTCGTCAAGTGCAAGGGCATCCCAGATCTTGGCATTGAAGCCCTGCTTGCCACCGTGAAGATGATTGCCGTTATTGTTAAGATACAGGCTGTATTCTTTGCCGTCAAGTGTGAATTTCCCACCTGCAATGCGGTTGCCAAAGCGTCCGATCAGCGCGCCCTGATATCCCGAGGCATGAGCGTAATCGTATATACTGTCATAGCCGCCCACCACGTCGGTAAAGCATCCCTTTCTGTCAGGAACAAGAAGCTGCAAGATGGTTCCGCCGTAATCGGCGATCTTAGCCTTCATGCCGTTTTCGTTGATCAGCGTATAGGCATAGACCTCTCTGCCGTCCTCAAGCACGCCAAAAAGGTTCTTTTCAACACTCATGCCGTCACTTCATTCCCCGTAACCGTCGGGATTTTTGGTCTGCCAGTTGTTAGCGTCACGGCACATGTCCTCAATGCCGTACTGCGCCTTCCATCCAAGCAATTCATATGCCTTGGTGGGGTCTGCATAACATTCGTCGATATCACCCGGGCGTCTGGGCGCGATCACATAAGGAACCGCCTTGCCCGTTGCCTTTTCGTATGCCTTCACAATATCCAGCACCGAATAACCGATGCCCGTACCCACGTTGAAATATTCCACGCCCGTCACCTTTTCGGCTCTCTCCAGTGCCTTCAGATGCGCACCTGCAAGGTCGACTACATGGATATAGTCTCTCACACCCGTGCCATCATGCGTATTGTAATCGTTGCCGAATACCGAAAGCTTCTCTCGCTTACCTGCGGCAACCTGCGTCACGTAAGGCAGAAGATTATTGGGAATTCCCTTGGGGTCCTCACCGATCAGACCGCTCTTGTGAGCACCGATGGGATTGAAGTAGCGAAGAATGGAAACGCTCCACTCGTTGTCCGCCACGTGTAAGTCCTTCAAAATACGCTCGATCATCAGCTTGGTCTCACCGTAAGGATTGGTGGTGGAAAGCGGGAAATCCTCACGGATCGGAACGCTCTCGGGCTTGCCGTATACCGTTGCCGACGAGCTGAACACGATCCTCTTGGCTCCATACTTCTGCATGATCTCGCAAAGATTAAACGTACCCGTGAGATTGTTGTGGTAGTAGCGCAGAGGCTGCTGTACCGACTCCCCCACCGCCTTAAGACCCGCGAAATGGATGGCACCCTCGATCTTGTTTTCCTTAAAGATCTGCTCCACGGCATCATAGTCCAAAAGGTCAGCCTGATAGAACTTGAAATCCCTGCCCGTGATCTGTTTGATCCTGTCAAGCACAACGGGCTTACTGTTGCAGAAATTATCAAGCACGACCAGCTCTCTGCCTGCATTCAAAAGCTCTACGATGGTATGCGAGCCAATAAAGCCCGCACCGCCTGTTATTAAAATTGCCATATTTCCACACCTCTATCTTTCATTATTTCCAAAGTCCGTCGGGGTAAACACCCTTTTCTATCAAGGCACGGATACCCTTCATAACGGTTTCCTTATCCTCGCTGTATGTAACACCAAACCACTTGGCATCGGTCTTATACGCCCTAACGTCACAAACGCCCTCAGCCATCGCCTCACCTACGGTCATGGGAAGATAACATTCGCGCTTCATGGGATCGCCCTCCTCCTTTTCAAAGAAAGCGGCAAGGCTCTTTTCCAGATAGCCGAAGAAGGACGGCGTAAAGCCCCAGAAATTCATGGAGACCATGGTATCATAAGAGATAGGCGTTTTTTCGTCACCCTCATAGAACGCCGCCATCTCACCGTCGGGCGAGATCTTGGTGCGCTCCACAATGTCCACAAGCATACCCTTCTCATCTACCGCACAAACACCGCGCGAGACCGTACCGTTCTCTGTCAGAGTGTTGCCAAGAACGTAACCTACCATGCCTGCGTGCATTTGGTCGGGCGTATCCTTAATGTTTTTCAAAAAGTCGGCAATCGTCATGAAGGCATCTCTGCCATAGAAGTCATCCGCGTTAATAACGGCAAAATTGTCCGTTACCACATCCTTGGCACAAAGAAGCGCGTGAGTGGTACCCCATGGCTTGACTCTGTCCTTCGGGATCTTATGGGGCGGAACACACTTGTCCATTTTCTGGAATGCATAATCCACCTTGATAAAGGGGGAAACTCTTTTTCCGACAGTCTCTTTAAAATCATCCAGCATTTCTTCCTTGATGATAAAGACGACCTTATCAAAGCCCGCCTTTACCGCGTCGTATACCGAGAAGTCAATGATAAATTCTCCTTCTTTGGTAAAGGGATCGATCTGCTTCATGCCGCCGTAGCGAGAACCCATACCCGCCGCAAGAACCACAAGTGTCATAAAAAATCTCCTTTTCTTGTACTTTTGACGTTTCAACGAATATATTATACACGATTCTTTCAGATAAATCAACCACTAAAGAGAATTTTTATCTGTCTTTCGTGAAAAAATCTGTTTTTGATATCTTGACAAATTTCTACAAACGTGTTATAATAGTGTATCCCAAGAGACACTTTTGGAGGCGTATATGAAAAAAGAAGCTATCATAACACAACTTCAGACAACTCCGTTATTTCATGACGTTTCAAGCGAAACTCTTCTGGCACTTGTGAACATGCCCAAAACCCAAGTCAAAAGCTTTAAACCTGGTGAGGTCATTTATTCCCCCGAATCCACCGAAAAGCTTCTTGGCATCTTTTTGTCGGGCACTGCCACGGTCCATTCGGTAGACAGCGTAAACGGCGTACTGCTCAGAAGCTTTGCCAAAAATGACACGTTCGGTCTTGCCACCCTATTTGGTTCGCGAAGCCGCTACGTCAGCGTGATCACAGCAAAAAAGGCTTGCCGCGTTCTTATGTTTGCGCCCGAGGATATTCATGCACTGCTTCAAACCAATCCCACCTTTTCCACAAACTATATCCGCTGTCTTTCGGACAAGATCTGTTATCTCAACGCCAAGATCTCCTGCTTTACCGCAGGCTCGCCCGAGCGCAAGCTTGCCTATTTCCTCTGCTCTCAACGCCCCGAAAACAGCTTTTCGCTAAGTATCAGTGCCAACGCGCTCTCGGATATGCTCAACATCGGCAGAGCCTCGCTCTACCGCGCGTTTGACAAATTCACCGAGGACGGTTTTATAAAAAAAGAAGGCAAAAATATCACCCTCATTGACAGAACTGCCATGATAGAATTTTACAAATGAAAGGAAAAACGTCATGAAAAATATCAAATTTACCCGTATTCTCACATTGATTCTTGTTATATGCATGCTTGCCACTTTTGTTTCCTGTGGAACATCTCCTGCGGAAACAACGACCACCCCTGAAACAAGCGCGGAAACACAACCACCTCAGACGCTTGACAGCACACTTCCCATCCGCGTATCGGTTCTCAACGGAACCACAGGCTTTGGCATTGCCAAGCTGATGAACGACCACAAGGACGGAAATGCGGCACTCAATTACAGCTTCAAGGTTGAGACCGATGCAGAAAATATCACCAAGCCCCTGATCAAGGGAGAAGTTGACATTGCCGCGCTTCCCACAAACGCCGCCTCTAACCTCTACAACAAAACCGAGGGCGAGGTGACTGTCCTTGCGCTCAACACACTGGGCGTTCTCTACGTTGTAGAAAACGGAAGCTCGGTAAAATCTCTTGCCGATCTTGAAGGCAAGACCGTTTACTGCCCTGCCCAAAATCCCGCATTTATCTTTGAAGCCATCTGCCGTGCAAGCGGTGTAAACGTCACCATCGACACCACCTATGCACAGCCTGCTGCTCTTATGAGCGTAATGGCTGAATCCGAGGAAGGTATGCTTGCAGTCCTTCCCCAACCCGTTCTCACAGTCGCCATGAGCAAAAACCAAAACCTCACTGTGGCACTTGACCTTACCGCCGAATGGAAAAATGCAGTCGGCAGCGACTCGCTTGTCCAAGGGTGCATCGTTGTTCGCAATGAGTTCCTTGAGGCACATCCGAATGAAGTCATAAAGTTCCTTGAAGAATACAAGGCATCGATCGAGTTTGTCAATCAGAATCCCACCGAGGCGTCCGAAATGGTTGTGGCTCTTGGCATCTACGCAGGTGCAGCTCCCGTTGCCGCCAAAGCCATCCCCTCTTGCAACATCGTTTATATAGACGGTGAGGCAATGAAGACAGCACTTTCCGCCTTCCTCGAGACCATGTACAACTTCAAGCCCGCTTCGGTTGGCGGCGCTCTTCCCGAGGATGATTTCTACTTTATCCCCGTCTTAGCACAGTAAATTTATGAAAAAAACATTAAAATCGCTCTGTATTACACTTTTGGTAATTGCCTTTTGGCTTGCCGTTTGGTGGCTGGGAGCGATGCGTATGGGACGGGAGCTTTTGCTCCCGTCTCCCGTCTCGGTTTTAAAAACGCTCGTACATCTTGCCGCCACGGCAGAATTCTGGCTCATTGTTTTAAAAAGCATTTGGCGCGTGGTGCTCGGTATTCTTATAGCGATCCTTTCGGGTGTTGTTCTGGCATTACTTACGTCACAGTTTTATTTTCTCCATCGGCTTTTTTATCCGCTTCTTTCGGTCATCAAAGCAACCCCTATCGCTTCCTTTGTTATTCTTGCCCTGCTTTGGCTGGGGTCATCCGCACTTCCCGTTTTCATATCCATGTTGATCGTTCTTCCCGTCATCTGGGCGGCGGTCTGCGACGGTATAGGGGCGCTTGACAAACGGTTATCCGAGGTTTGCCGCGTTTTTTCCTTCCCCTTTGGCAAACGGCTTCGGCTTTTCTATCTGCCAACCATTACACCTTATTTTCTTTCGGCGTGCAAGACCTCGGTCGGCATGGCGTGGAAAGCGGGTGTTGCCGCCGAGGTGCTTGCGGTCTCCCCCGTTTCGATCGGCAAACAGCTTTTTGAGGCTAAGATCTATCTGGAGACCGCTGAACTGTTCGCATGGACACTTGTGGTCATTCTGCTCAGTCTGCTCATTGAGAAGACGGTCACGCGCGCTTTGCTGTATATCAGTAATCGCTATGTAAGGAGGTACAGCCATGTTAAAAGCAAATAGTCTGTCGGTCACACTCGGCAAAAGACAAATTTTAAAGGATGTATCTCTGATGTTGCCCCACACGGGTATTACCGCCGTTATGGGTAAATCTGGCATTGGAAAGACCACACTTCTCCGCGTGCTTGCGGGTCTTATCAAGCCCGACAGCGGAAATTTTGAAAGTACGTTTGAACGCATCTCGGTAAAGTTTCAAGATCCAAGACTGTTTGAGTGGCTGACGGTTCTTGAAAATGTCACTGCAGTTCTTGACGGCAAAGATAAAAACGCTGACCAATGTGTCGCCAAACATTGGCTGAGTGCAGTGGGATTGCAGGATGACATGGACAAATACCCTGCCGAGCTTTCGGGCGGCATGGCACAGCGCGTCGCGCTTGCGCGAGCACTCGCGTATGAGGGCGATCTGCTTCTGCTTGACGAGCCCTTCTCTGCTGTGGATGACGGCACCAAGGACATATTGTTATCGCTGATATCCGAGTATGCCAAAACGCATGCGGTTCTTTTGGTGACGCATACGCAGGAGGAAGCTGTGGCACTGGGTGCCGTAATATATCATTTGGATTAAATTGCAAATACCTTTAACATCAAAAAGGCTGTGCCATTTGGCACAGCCTTATGTTTTGTTATCTTAGTGAACGATACAACGCTCGGTATCCTGATCGAAGATGTGCATTCTCGAAGTATCGAGAGCAACCTTGATGGTGTCACCTGCGCGAGAGGTGGAACGAGAAGATACCTTTGCGATGAGGTTGGTCTCGCCAACGTTGAGGTAAAGGTGAATCTCTGCACCCATAAGCTCGGTCACATCGACATTTGCCTCAATGGTGCTGTCCTCAAGAGCGGCGATCTGCATGGGCGTATCGTGGATACACTCGGGACGAAGACCTGCAATAACCTCCTTGCCGATGTACTCAGCAAGTGCGGGGTTCTTGGACTTATCTGCAGGAAGCTTGACAGAGCAATTCTCGAAGTTGAAGTATACATCCTCACCCTTCTTCTCAAGCGAACCCTTGATGAGGTTCATCTGAGGTGTACCGATGAAGCTTGCAACGAAAATGTTAACAGGGCTATCGTACAGGTTCTGAGGTGTATCAACCTGCTGGATCAGACCGTCCTTCATAACGACGATTCTGGTAGCCATGGTCATAGCCTCGACCTGGTCATGCGTAACGTATACGAACGTAGTACCAACGCGATTATGAAGCTTGGTAAGCTCGGTTCTCATGGCTGCACGAAGCTTTGCGTCCAAGTTGGAAAGCGGCTCGTCAAGAAGGAATACGGCGGGATGACGAACGATTGCACGACCCAGTGCCACACGCTGCTTCTGACCACCCGACAGAGCCTTGGGCTTTCTGTCAAGCAGGTGAGTGATATCAAGAACACGCGCAGCTTCTTCCACGCGGCGCTTGATCTCTTCCTTGGGGGTCTTGTTAAGCTTCAGACCGAATGCCATGTTCTCAAACACGGACATATGGGGATACAGAGCGTAGTTCTGGAACACCATCGCGATCTTACGATCCTTAGGAGCAACGTCGTTTACAAGACGATCTTCGATGAAAAGCTCGCCCTCGCTGATCTCCTCAAGACCTGCGATCATACGCAGAGTCGTGGTCTTACCGCAACCGGAAGGACCAACGAGGATCAGGAACTCCTTATCCTTGATCTCAAGGTTAAAATCGGAAACTGCGGTAACACCGCCGGGATACT
>JAZNDA010000111.1:0-2016 GCA_045587785.1 Eubacteriales bacterium
CCCATAAGTTTTCACAACATACGGAATCAGCTCATAAACGATAAAGTCGGCATATTCACGGTCAAACAGATCGTAGCTGTTCATTCTCATTCCGCGCACAGTGCCGTCCGGCATGGTAAGATTTCCGGGCTTTACGCCAACGGAAACACAGTATGGAGCCTTGCCCTCATCTGCGAGCTTGAGCATGGAATTGACGTTCGCATCATTCTGACCGTCATGCTCTATCAAAAGTGCGAACTCATCAAGGCTTTTTTCGGGGATGGATATTGTGAAATCAAACCGCATATCGGGCTTGAATTTTTTTCCTACAAGACTTCCTTGGATGCTTTTTAAATCGGACATATTGACGCCGCCTTTCTGTTATTCGATGTTCACATCAAATGCATTATAGTACAGTTTTCGGTGTTTGTCAATATAAAAATGCTTTTCGCCAAAGCGAAAAGCTACCTTTTCTTTTCTCTTTTCTCTCTTATCTCTTCTCCGGAAAAGTCGCGCGGGAGATTTAGAGAAGAGTGAAGAGTGAAAAGTGAAGAGTGAAGAGTACAAAAAGAAAAAGCCGCTTGCGCGACTTTTCTTTTTGGCTCGTTTTGACAAAAAAGATGCCAATATATTTACACCGTTTTTCGATCAATCAAGATCATACATATCGGGATCGATCAGAAGATTTAGCGGTGCGCCATACATTTCATGAAGCTGCAGCTGATCGTTGTTATATGCCTCAATATATGCTCTTTTCGATTCATAATGTCGCCATACACACCATGCACATTGCCCTTGCGTGGGATTAGAATGTGGAAGAAATGCAACCGTTATATCCAGGAATTTTCGCACGTTTCCATTGGGTGTAAAGCGGACACCAATGCTTCTTTCGCTCGTCTTTTCCATCAAAGTCCTTGGGGGCAGATTAGGAGAAGGAGCTGCAGGAATTTTGAAATCGGGGCAATTTGCCACAAGTGCAGGGGTGCCATCGCGAAGCTTTGTTTTTTCAAATGTGAGCGGTTGATTGACGTTTTCTCCGCGTGCATTTTTATAGAATAGCTCCGCGTTGTCAAACGTGATCTCATCGTTTTCCAGATATGAGCCTACAAATATCACATGAAGACCATGTGATTCACCGCCCTCATTGAATACAGAAAAATATGTCGATTCTCCGGGCTTACAAGGAAGCGCTGACGCCATGTACGTGCTTAAGCGAGGTGGCGTGGGCTTTTGATCTTGGGGGGCAGAGAAATACAGTGTGATGGCGGATGCTGGATCAAAAAGGCTCTGGTCTGGCAAAGAGATCTGCTCTTGCATACAGAGCAAAAATTCCTCGGCGCAAACATACTGCTGTTTGGATGCCAGCTTAAAGGCATCGAAGTCCTTTACGTGCGGTTTCCATGCGGCAAGCGTATTCCGACGGGGCGGCTTGATCTCATCCGACTTTCCGATGTTGATAAAAGCATCTGTTGCAGAGTCTGCGTTATAGAGATGCAAAAACATATAATCACTGTCAAAGCAGGCACAGGAAAGCACATCGGTGTGGCATTGTTCCGATAACTGCGGAGCTAAGGCGAGGAGATCCTCATGCCCCCACCCTTGGCAATATAGCGCGCCCCAAGTGCGCCCGGACAAATCGAGCATAACCGAAAAGTCAGCTTTATCCGCATCGCAGGGAAGGATATCTCGCGCAGAAAAATGCTCAATCAGCGTATGTGTGATCAGATCGGTAGTGGTCTGCTGATTTTGTTTGATAAACAACTTTGCAAAGTAGTTTCCCATACTGTCTTTTCTCCTGTTCTGTCTGGTTTGTGTTGAAGAAATAGATACCAATTATTTTATCTTGTTTTATCTTTAACTTGCTTACCGTTTTCTGAGTTTATTATAGCACACTTCGGAGCGAGATGCAAGATTTTGTGTCACAAATCCGGAATTTCGCCTTTGGCGAATATTCGCACACTCTACGCCTGGCAAGCGAGCTTGCCGATCTCCGAGTGGCGAATGCGAACCGGTTTTCTTGCGCCCCAAGGGCGCAAG
>JAZNDA010000112.1:0-10721 GCA_045587785.1 Eubacteriales bacterium
GAAAGGCTTCCTCCGGGAGGAAGCTGGCGCCGGTTAGGCGACTGAAGGAGCCCGCGCGACAATATGGTGTGCATGCATAATGAAGTCGCGCAGGCTCCTTCCACCGCTAACGCGATAACCCCCAAAACTCATTTTATTCGTTTCGGGGAACCCCGCGGCGGTCCCCCCTCCCTCTCGGAGGGAGGCTAATTTGCGCTGCCATTTTGACAGATTTTAATTTATAAAAAGAGGCTGCTACAAATTTGGAAACAATTCCCAAACTTGACGCAGCCCCACTCGCCGTGATGAACACCACAACACTATTATTATATCATACTTTTTTGCATTTGTAAAGAGATATTTTTGTAAAGATATACAAAATCTGCGAAATAAACAAAAAATAATTGTGAAGTTTTTACAATTTGCCTATTGAAATCGTCTCCGAAATCTGATACAATATAGGTGAAGAAAGGAAGGTACAGGCCGATGAACAAGATCGCTTAAGACCAAAAAGCAAGTCCACAGGTTGCGGCACGGTAGATAGATCGCGGCTCGGTCCCATGGTAGTTCGGAAGTTTTCCAAGGTAAAAGAGATTTTGGTAGACGGGACTGTGAGCAAAAAGCGCCCCCGTAAGTGAACATCGACAAAACGGCAAACGGGGTTGAACACGGCGGTGTTACGCATGAGATATAGCCGCAAGGACGTCAGCTTTGAATGGTCACAGCCTTCGCCTTTTGCAAAAAAACACAAAAAACAGAGCAGATTCCCTCAAGGAACAAAAGTAAAAAGGTTTTGCGTTGTGAGAGAGAAGCAAAAGGCAGACAGTAGAAAGGAGGATAACAAAGGATGTTAGATATCAAGAGTGAACAGAAATGACCCCCACTACGGGCTTACAACCGCAGTGAGGGGTCATTTCTGATTTATGGGGCGTTTTTGGCTATGCCCTGTCCTCCAGCTCCTCGCGAGAGCGAAACAGCAAGGAAATGCACCAGATGCCTGCCAGCGCAACCACTGTGTAGATGATTCGGCTCAGTAGTGCATCCTGTCCGCCAAAGATCCAGGCGACGATGTCAAATTTGAAAAGACCGATGCTGCCCCAGTTCAATGCGCCAATAATGCTTAAGATCAGCGCGATTCTATCCATGATCATTTTATTAACTTCCTTTCTCTTGAAGTCAACGTTATTTTTCACCGAAACGCGCACTTCTATTCCGCACGTGAGGTGGAATTTTTTTCATAATTTTGATAGAGGGATTTCGCGCCTTGCGAGGCGCGACCAAAGGCTCTGCCTTTGGAAACCGCAAGCCTTTAAAAAGGCTTGACCTAAACTTTCTCGGCAAGCCTGACATGAAGTAACTTCAAAATTTCTTCACGGTTTGTGCGTAAGATTCGTCATTTTGGGCGGCGTCCAAAGACGCCGGGTGACGTCCGAATGAAAAACCGAAAAAACAAGCTCGCTTGCTTTTTCGATTTTTGATTCGGACTGCCACAGGGAGCATTAGCTCCCGTGGCACAAAATGACGGCGCCTCTGTAGCCATTTAACGATATCGTTATCGATCGCAAAATGGTTACATACAGCCTGCATCTTACCCTTGCGGCAAAAGTTTTGCGGAGGCGACAAATTGGGGTTTGCGTAGCAAAATTGCGATTTTAATCGCAAAACCAATTTGTTGACCGAGGTTGCGTAAGCAAACTCGACTTTTTTCAAAAAGCGACCGTTTCTCACGTACTGCATCTTTTGCACTCGCCAAACGGCTGCGCAAAGCCCCTTGCGTTCTCCAAAAAAATTACAAATAGCACTTGCAAGTCGACAAAAAGTGTGCTATAATAGATAGGTATGTTATTTTATAATCGGAGGAAGTTTTGAGAACTACGTTGAAACTGCGCTCGGGTGCGGTGATTCCCTGCATCGAGCCGAGCATTGCTAAGAAAAAGAACTATCTCTCCCGCAGTGAGATCAATCAGCTCCATCTGATGCCGTCGGGCGAGCCGATCGCCTTTTCGGAAAATGAGGACGGGAGTGTAAAATATTATTTTTCATCCGAAAATCTTGTAGAGGCACCGCCCGAGAACTGGTACGCCGCAAGCGGTGTCAAGACCGAGAAATACGTGCTGGACAGCGGCTCCGCCATTCCGCGCATGAACACGCGCCGTGCCGCAGGACAAGGCTTTTACACCAAGGAGCGCCTGTGCCAAATGAACTATGAAACAGTGGAGGAGCCGGTGGCGTATTCGCGTCGGGGTGACGAAATTGTTTTCTTCTATGACAAGCGCACCGCGTCGCGCCTGCCGCTGATGTGCACCAAGTGCGGCAGGGCGGTTCGTTTTAAGCGCAAGCTGTGCGAGGCTTGCTACGGCGAGGATCTGATCGTCCGCCGCGCGCTTGGGGACGAGCACAGAAATGCCTTTTACCATAAAAAGCGCGAACGCGTTCTGTTTTTCGATCTGGAGCTGACGGGATTTTACGATAGAGACGAGATCATCTCCATTTCGGTAGTCAACGGCGAAGGCGATGTGGTTATGAATACCTTTGTCAAGCCTGTTCATGCCAAAAAATGGAAAAAGACAGAAAAAATACATGGCATCACGCCCGAGATGGTGCAGGATGCGCCTACACTTGCCGAGCTTGAGGCGGAAATAAAACAAATGTTCGATGAAAGCGAAAGCATTATAGCTTACGGGATCTCTACTGACTTTAGCCACATCAAGACCATCTATGAGACCGAGGAGGAGCAAAACGCGCTCCACGATAAGATCTCATGCTGTGCCAATGAATTTGTGCGTTATATTCACGAGCATCGCCCCGAGGTGGTGCATGCTTCGCTGACCGACGCCATGGAGGTGCTTGGCATTGAGTGGGACGGTATTCCCCACTCGTCGATTGCGGACACGATTGCGTGTAAGAAGGTTTGGGAGAGGTTGTTTCCCAATTATTATGAAGATTGACAAAAACTGGAAATTTGTATGTGCTTCGCGTTTCACGTGAAACAAATTTCGACACTATGAATGGAAAAACTCCCCGAAATCTTGTTTTTCGGGGGTTTTTTCAAAAAATGACAAGGGGAAAAACAAATGAGGGAAATTATTCTTTGCAAATACGGCGAAATTGTGCTCAAAGGTGCAAATCGCAAGTATTTTGAGGATGCACTTTGCCGAACGGTCAGACGTCGGGCAAAAGCATACGGAAATTTTGAGATCTATCGTGCGCAAAGCACGCTGTATATTCAGCCGCTTGATGAAAATTGTGATATTGATGGTATGTTTGACGCTGCCAGGAAGGTTTTTGGCATTGTAACGGTCAACCGCGCGGCGATTGCCGAGAAAAATTACGAGGATATTGCCAAAACGGCGCGCGAGTACCTTCCCTATTATATGAGGGGCAAAAAGACCTTCAAGGTCGAAGGAAAACGCTCGGATAAGAGCTTTCCGATGGATTCTATGGAGCTTTCACGTGAAATTGGCGGTGTGATCCTCGGTGCATGTCCCCATTTGCGCGTGGATGTGCATAACCCCGACGTCACCGTGCGCGTGGAGATTCGCGAATATGGCGCGTATATTCATGCAGGACAGTTCAAGGGCGCAGGCGGTATGCCCATCGGCACAAACGGAAAGGCGCTTTTGCTGTTGTCGGGCGGTATTGATTCGCCGGTGGCAGGCTATATGGTGGCAAAACGCGGCGTACAGCTGGAAGCGGTGCATTTTGAGTCCTTTCCCTACACCAGTGAACGCGCCAGAGACAAGGTTTTCTCGCTCGCTAAGATCGTTTCGGAGTATTCGGGGCCGATTCAGATGCACGTGGTCTCGCTTACCGATATTCAAGAGCAAATTGCCAAGACCTGTACCGAGGACTACTTTACCCTGCTCCTTCGTCGTTATATGATGGCAATTGCGACCAAAATTGCCCATAAACGCGGCTGTGGTGCGCTGATTACGGGCGAAAGTCTTGGACAAGTGGCGAGCCAGACCATGCAGGCTCTGGGCGTGACCGACTGTATGAGTGATCTTCCTGTGTTCCGTCCGTGTATTGGGCTTGACAAGGAGGAGATCATTACGGTTGCGCGTCAGATCGATACCTTTGAGACCTCCATCCTTCCTTTTGAGGATTGTTGCACGGTCTTCACGCCAAAGCACCCAAAAACCAAGCCTGATCTTGGAAACGTAATGGCAGAGGAACAAAAATTGCCGTTTGACAAGCTCGTGGATGAGGCGCTTGAGGGTGTGTACACCGTTAACGTTGCATTTGATAGCTGATTTCACGTGAAAAGATGATGAATCGTACAGAATTTATTGAAAAATGCGAGAATTGCCTCAGAGTTAACGGACTTGAGCAATTCTGTGATGCGGCAACGCTTGAAACGCTTTGCCGCATGGTTGATAACCTTCTTTTGGTCAACGCGAGCATGAATCTTACCGCCATTACCGATGAGGAGGAGATCATAGTCAAGCATCTTGCTGACAGCCTCAGTGCGGCGGAGTTTATTCCGCGTGGTGCAAAGGTGCTGGACGTGGGATGCGGCGGCGGGTTCCCTTCTCTGCCGCTTGCTATTGCCCGTCCTGATCTTGATATTACTGCGCTGGATAGTACGGCAAAAAAGACGCAATACGTGGCATCTGCAGCACAGCTTTTGGGACTTTGCAACCTGAAAACGCTGACAGGCAGAGCGGAAGATCTTGCGCAAGAGCCGCAGTTTCGCGAAAAATTCGACCTTGTGATTGCGCGTGCGGTCGCTTCCCTGCCTGTTTTGTGTGAACTTTGCATCCCGTTTGTTATGGTTGGCGGCCAAATGGTTGCTATGAAGGCGCGTCTGGATGAATCTGAGACAACAAAAGCCCCCGAGCGTTTGGGTGCATCTTCCTTTGAACGTCACGAGTTTGAGCTGAAAAGTTCACGTGAAACAGACAGCAGATTGCTTCTTGTTTCGCAAAAGCTGACGCCTACGCCCCGCGACTACCCCCGTCCTTATCCAAAAATCAAAAAATATCCTCTTTAATATGTTTGACAAGGAGCCTTCCAAAAAGGCTCCTTTTTTGTTGCCTGTTTGTGTTTGTTTTTGAATAATATTTGAGCTTTTCCCTCTTGCGACATTTTTCTCCGAATTTGTATGATAGAATAATGACAGGAAATGGCAAATATACGCCAAAAAGTGTAAAAGGAGAGATTTCACATGAAAAACAACGGTCGAATTTTTAAAAAATGGTTTGAAACATCGAGTGCAAAAAAGGAAAAAGAAAAAATATGGCAGATTGATACCGTTCAAATTCGTCCCAACATGTCACAGCCGCGACAGGAATTTGATAAAGATGCCATTGTAAAGCTTGCCGATTCTATCCGCCAATACGGTATTCTGCAGCCTTTGAGTGTGCGAAAGACCGACGGTGAGGATGGTTTCCGCTATGAACTGATTGCGGGCGAGCGACGCTTGCGCGCGGCAAAAATGCTTGGTCTGAAGACTGTTCCGTGCATTTTGGTGGATGTGGATGATGAAATTTCGGCGGAGCTTGCGCTTGTTGAGAATATGCTCAGAGAAAACCTTGGAATTTTTGAACAAGCGGCGGCGTTTGCGGCGCTGTCCGAAAAATACGGCTTAACGCAGGAAGAAATTGCACAAAAAATGTCCCTTAGCCAGTCTGCCGTTGCCAACAAGATCAGGCTTTTGAAGTTAACGCCTGACGAACGCGCCAGCATCACAGGGGCGCAGTTGACAGAACGGCACGCCAGAGCTTTTTTGCGAATTACAACGAAAACGCTTCGACAGCAAGCCATTTCGCATGTAATTAAGGAGAATTTGAACGTCTCGGAGACTGAAAAGTATATTGGTGAGCTGCTCGGCTCGGATGTGGCAAAACAAAAGAAAAAGGCGGATGCCAAAAAACCGATTTCGCTCACGTCATCGCAGTTGGTCTGCAACAACATCGATCGGTACGTGCAAAAGCTTTGTTCGTTTTCCAAGTTGGTATCTGTAGACAAAAAGGAGGTTGGCGGCGACACGATCATTACACTCACTGTCAAAAAGGATGACATAAAGCGTGCTGTGGAGACGTGACTTGTTCGCTGATTCGTCATGTTTCACGTGAAACAGACACGTTTCGACAGCCACGTCGCGATACGCAGCGGCGCTTTGGTTATTGTTTCACGTGAAACATATGTGCCGTTGGTATGCAACAAGCGACGTGATGCAATTTTGCCGTGTTTCACGTGAAACACGTGTATTGATAAAGTGTCGCAGCGGTGTGCTGGCGGCAAATCGACAAAATTCCACACGTTTCACGTGAAACAACAGCGTTTTTGCATCTTTTGCTTGCGCAAAAAGAAAAATAATTGCAAAAAACATAAAAATGTGTGCAAAAAGTGTTGCAAAATGACAAGTGGTGTGGTATAATATATGTGTATAAATCGCGCCAAAACGATTGGTTTGGCGCGAGGAAAATCACACGGAGGGAACAAAATGGCAAAGATTATTTCGTTTGCAAACCAAAAGGGTGGCGTTGGAAAGACCACCTCGGCAGTTAATATTGCCGCGTCGCTGGGCGTGCTGGGCAACCGCGTGCTGCTGATCGACCTTGACCCGCAGGGGAATGCCACAAGTGGTGTTGGCGTGGCAAAAAAACAGTTAAAATACACCTCGAAGGATGTTCTGATGGGCGAAACTTCGGCAAAAGACGCGATCATGGAGCTGGAATTTGAGAATTTGTCGCTTATACCGACCAACATTTCGCTTGCAGGTGCAGAATTTGAGCTGTTTGATACGTTTGAAGTGGATGCGCCCAATTGCATGAAGAAGGCGCTTGCGCCGATCGCGGATGATTACGATTACATAGTGATCGACTGTCCGCCTTCGCTGAGCATGCTGACCATCAATGCGTTTACCGCGAGCGATGGCATCATCGTGCCCATGCAGTGCGAATATTATGCGCTTGAGGGTCTTTCTCAGCTCATGATGACCATTAAGGGCATTAAACAAAAATACAACAAGAATTTGACGGTTGCAGGCATTTTGATCACCATGTACAACCCGCATTTGCTTCTTTCCAAGCAGGTGATCGGCGACCTCAGAAAGCATTATATGGACAAGCTGTTTGCCACCACTATATCCAGAGGTGTAAAGGTTACCGAGGCGCCCGGATACGGCAAGCCTGTATATTATTATGAGAAAAACGCAAAGGGAAGCAAGGAATACCTTGAGGTTGCCAGAGAATTGGCAGAAAGAATGTAAAGGAAGGTAAATAAAATGGCAGAGAAGAAAGCAAAAGGCGGTCTTGGACGTGGCTTTTACGATATTTTCAACGACAATGAGATTTCTGATTCCAATTCGGTTGCGGAAATGGTCAGAATTTCCAACGTTGAACCGAGAAAAGATCAGCCCAGAAAGACCTTTGACAAGGAATCTCTTGAGCTTTTGGCAGATTCGATCGGAAAATACGGCGTGTTGCAGCCCATTATTATCCGCGAAAATCTCTCAAATCCGGGTACATATGAAATTATTGCAGGTGAACGCCGTTGGAGAGCGGCGAAATTGGCAGGGAAGACCGAGATTCCCGCTGTGATCATTGATGGCGACGAGCTCAAGGCGGCTCAAGTGTCTATTATTGAAAACGTACAGCGCGAGGACCTCAACCCCGTGGAAGAAGCGATGGCATACGAAACGCTGATCGAGCGTTTTGGTCTTAAGCAGGACGAGGTTGCCGCACAGGTGGGCAAGAGCCGCTCGGCGATCGCCAACATGCTTCGTCTTTTGGATCTTCCCGATGAAGTGCTTGAAATGCTTCGCGACGGTCAGATCTCCACGGGTCATGCACGCACGTTGCTTGGTCTTGATAACGAGGAAAACATGCTTCCTCTTGCAGGCAAGATCGTGGCAAACAATATGTCGGTTCGCGAGGTGGAAACGGCTGTCAAAAGGCTGAATTCCATTGAGCAAGAAGCTGCACAGGCTGAAATTGCCGCGCCTTCGCCCTATAAAATGATGGCAAAGTCTTATATGAAGGATCTGGAGCGCCGTTCTATGCAAGCGCTTGGCAGAAAAGTGAGGATTCTTCAGACAGCGCGCAAGAAGGTTGTTGAGCTCTCGTTTGACAGCAATGACGATTTGGAAGTGCTTCTTTCTGCCATTTGCGGCGAAAATATCTTTAGCGAGAACTGATTTTCGACACAAATCGGCACGTTTCACGTGAAACGAACACAAAAAGGTGCGCAAAAACACATTGCGCGCCCCAAAACAATATCATCTTGTGCCATGCGAGGCACACGAAAGGAAAAAACATGCTTGACATTAAATATATAAAGGAAAAGCCCGACGAAGTGGTCGAGCGACTTGCTAAGAAGGGCAAGGATGCCAAAGAAGAAATTGAGGCCATACTGAAGCTGGACGCCAAGCGCCGTGAGATCATTGCAGGCGTGGAATCGGCGAAGGCTGAGCAAAACAAGACCAGCAAGCTGATCCCGTCCATGAAAAAGGAAGGGAAGGACACAACAGAGCTGTTTGCTAAGATGAAGGAGCTTTCTGCAAAGGTAAAACAGGACGAGGAAACGCTCAAAGAGGTTGAAACACAGCTCACATCCTTTATGCTCGGTCTTCCCAATCTGCCCGACACCGACCTTCTTGGCGGCGGGAAAGAGAACAATCAGCCGCTTCGCTACTTCGGTGACCCCAGAACCTTTGATTTTGAGCCCAAAAACCACGTAGATCTGTGCACAGACCTTGGTCTGATCGACTACAAGCGCGGCGCCAAGCTGTCGGGAAGCGGATTTTGGCTTTACACGGGCATGGGTGCGCGTCTGGAATGGGCACTTCTCAATTATTTCATTGATACGCACACCGCAAACGGTTATGATCTGATGCTTGTACCTCACATGTTGGGCTACGAGTGCGGTCTGACAGCGGGTCAATTCCCCAAATTCAAGGATGACGTGTACTGGCTGGAGACAGCAGAGGATGAAAGACGCCGCTTTATGCTTCCGACGGCTGAAACGGCTTTGGTTTCGCTCCACAGAGACGAGATCCTCACAGAAGCCGATCTTCCTAAGAAGTATATCAGCTACACGCCTTGTTTCAGACGCGAAGCAGGCTCCTACCGTGCTGATGAACGCGGCATGGTGAGAGGTCACCAGTTCAACAAGGTGGAAATGGTGCAATATACGCTCCCCGAAAAGAGCGACGAGGCGTTTGATGAGCTGGTAACCAATGCAGAAAATCTGGTTAAGGGACTTGGATTCCACTTCCGCACGGTCAAGCTGGCGGCAGAGGACTGCTCGGCATCCATGGCGCGCACATATGATATTGAAATTCACATTCCTTCCATGGACGGCTACAAGGAGGTCAGCTCGGTCTCCAATGCGCGTGATTATCAGGCGCGCCGCGGCATGATGCGTGTCAAGAGAGAGGACGGCAGAATTGAGTACGTTCACACTCTTAACGGAAGCGGACTTGCAACAAGCCGTATTTTCCCCGCGATTGTTGAGCAAAATCAGAATGCTGACGGCAGTGTCAACGTCCCCGACGTGCTTCGCAAATATCTCGGCGTAGATATTATTAAAAAGTAAACGCTGCATGGGGAAGTCTTTTGAGATTTCCCCGTTTTTGTCCCCGAGCATGCCTCGGGGAGAAAGGGAACTCAATGCTTGGATTATTAAAGAGCCAAAATGTGATCTGGAAACAGATCGGCAATTTCTTTTATGAATTCTTTAACCCAAAATTGGAAAATTATACCAGTTTTTCGTTCGAGGGCGGCATGCTGAATCTGAAGCTGATCATATTCGGCATTTTTGCAGGCGTCCTGCTCGCATCCTTCTATATTATCTTTGTCAGAACGACCCTTGGCAGATTTGTGCGTGCCATTCTTGAGCGGCAGGCGTTTGACAGCGAGCACGCGGTCACACTTGGCGAATGCGGTCTTGAGCGGCATGTTTTCACAAAATGGGCGCTGAAGCACGGATACACCCTGCGCCGCGTGATCCGCTGTGTGGAGGAAGAAGCGTGGCAAGCCGAGGTTTGCGCCCAAGGGGAGTCGTTTGAGCAGGTGAAGCAAAGCGCAGGTGCCAAGCGTTCCGCGCAAATTAAAGAACCGAAATTAGAAAAGTCCCTGCAGGAATGTCATTTCTACATCCCCGAAAAAGACCGCTACATAGCTGAAATGCGCTTCCGCAAGGGCGGAAACGGATATCCGACCTTGTTGTTCGTACTTTTGGTCAGCGTGATGTGCATTTTTCTGATCTTCGCCCTCTTGCCGCAACTGGTACGCTTCCTTGACAACGTGATCAGCATGTTTAGCTGGAAAGGGAATTTGAAACGATAGAACATATGTTCTGCGTTTGGGAGATTTCGCGCCTTGCGACGAGCGACCATTCGAGTTCGCTCCGCGACCTCGGTTAACAAATTGGTTTTGCGATTAAAATCGCAAATTTGCTACGCAAACCCCAATTTGTTACAGCTTCGCGCCCTTGGAACCTGCAATCTTTTGAAAAAGATTGATCAAAACTTTTCTCGGCATGCCCGACATAAAGTAACCGCAAAATTCCACATGGTTTGTGCGTAGGGTACGTCATTTTGGGCGGCGCCCCAAAGGACGCCGCGTGACGTCCGACTAGAAAACCGATAAAACAAGCTCGCTTGTTTTATCGGTCTTTCTTTCGGACTGCCACAGGGAGCTATAGCTCCCGTGGCACAAAATGACGGCGCCTCTGTTGCGGTGTGATTTCATCGTTATCGATCGCATACGGGTACGTATAGTCTGCATCTGACC
>JAZNDA010000113.1:0-10942 GCA_045587785.1 Eubacteriales bacterium
CTTTTGAAAAAGTTGGATCAAAACTTTTGCGGCACGCTCGCCGTGGGGATTATTCTAATTCGAACGCGCCCGTATACAGGCGGTAGTACTGTCCCTTTTGCTCGATCAGTTCCTCGTGGCTGCCGCGTTCGATGATGCGTCCGTGGTCAAGCACCATGATAACGTCCGCGTTTTTGACTGTTGACAGCCTGTGCGCGATCACAAACACCGTCCTGCCCTTCATGAGGGCATCCATACCGCGCTGGACGATGGCTTCGGTACGGGTGTCGATGGAGGAGGTCGCCTCGTCCATGATCATGACGGGGGGATCGGCTACGGCGGCTCTCGCAATGGCGATCAGCTGTCTCTGACCGCCCGACAGATTGGCACCGTTGCCCGTTACCTCGGTCTGATATCCCTTGGGCAGACGGGAGATAAAATCGTCCGCGCCCACCAGCGTGGCGGCTTTGATGCACTGCTCGTCGGTGGCGCAGAGGTTGCCGTAGCGAATGTTGTCCATCACCGTGCCTGTAAACAGGTTGGTGTCCTGAAGCACGATGCCCAGCGACCGACGTAGGTCGCTTTTTTTGATCTTGTTGACGTTGATGCCGTCATAGCGCACCTTGCCGTCGGCAATATCGTAAAATCGGTTAATGAGATTGGTAATGGTGGTCTTGCCTGCGCCCGTTGCGCCTACAAACGCCACCTTTTGTCCGGGCTTTGCGTACAGTGTGATATCATGGAGCACCGGCTTGTCCTCGGTGTAACCAAAGTCCACGCCAAACAGCCTCACGTCGCCCTCGAGCGGCTGATAGGTCACACTGCCGTCTGCCGTGTGGGGGTGCTTCCATGCCCACTCCCCCGTGTGCTCGCTCGTCTCGATAAGCTCACCGTTTTCACCTTTTTTGACATTGACCAGTGTGACGTAGCCCTCGTCAGTCTCGGGTGCCTGGTCCATCAGCTCGAACACGCGTTCTGCGCCCGCAAGACCCATGACCACCGCATTGATCTGCTGGGAAAGCTGGTTGACGTTACCCGTAAACTGCTTGGTCATATTGAGGAAGGGAACCACGATATCCACGCCGAAGGCAAGGTGCGACAGTGACGGATTGGGAATGCCCGAAAGCACGAACACGCCGCCAAGCACCGCCACAACAACGTAAAGGATGTTACCGATATTCATAATGATGGGACCCAGACAGTTGGCGTACGCATGCGCGCGGTAGCTGTCCTCATAAAGAGCACGGTTAATGCCGTCAAAGTCCTCTCGGCTCTGCCTCTCGTGGCAGAACACCTTGATGACCTTCTGTCCGCTCATCATCTCTTGGAAAAAGCCCTCTGCCTTTCCCACCGACTTTTGTTGGCGCACGAAATATTTTGCCGAGCCGCCGCCAACCTTTTTGGATACGAACACCATAAACCCGACGCCAAACAGCACGATCAGCGTCATATACACGCTGTAATACAGCATGATGGCAAGCACGGTGGTGACAATGACCCCCGACTGCACCAGCTGGGGCAGGGAGCGGGACACCAGCTCGCGCAGGGTGTCGATATCGTTGGTGTAACGGCTCATGATGTCGCCGTGCTTGTGGGTGTCGAAATACGAAATGGGCAGGCTTTGCATCTTGTCAAACATGTGACGGCGGAGCTTATCCAGAAAGCCTTGCGTGATATACGCCATCAGCTGTGTGTATACCGTGATAAATATAATGGAAAGCACGTACAGCACCGCCAAAACCATCACCTTGGGCAAGATCTCCGCCTTGGCGGTCAGCCAATCGGTGTTGCCGCTCTCCACGTAGACGGTGATGATCTTGATGATCTTTTGCGTGAACAGCGCGGGGATGGCAGACACCGCCGAGGAAAGTACGATAAATACCAGCGTCAGGGGCACTAAGCGCGGATAGGCGCGGAAAAGAAATTTTATGACACGGGCAAAGGTGCCCTTTTTTGCTTTTGGTTTCCCGTTTGTCATGACGCACTCTCCTCCTTTCCCGAAATATTTTGTTGCTCGTGTATCTCACGGTAGATGTGGCAGTTTTCCATAAGCTCCGCGTGCGTGCCCATGGCGGCGATCTTGCCGCCGTCAAGCACTAAAATGAGATCGGCGTCCATGATTGAGCTGACGCGCTGTGCGATGATAAATTTAGTGGTTTCGGGAATGTAGCGGCGGAAGCCCTCGCGAATGCGTGCGTCGGTCCCCGTGTCCACCGCACTTGTGGAATCGTCGAGAATGAGAATCTTGGGCTTTTTCAAAAGCGCGCGGGCAATGCAAAGACGCTGTTTTTGTCCGCCCGACACGTTGGTGCCGCCCTGCTCGATAAAGGTGTCGTAGCCCTCGGGGAAGCTCTCGATAAATTCGTCGGCTTGCGCCAGACGGCAGGCTTCCTTTATTTGCTCGTCGGTGGCGTTCTCGTCACCCCACTTAAGGTTTTCGCGGATGGTGCCCGAAAAGAGAAGGTTTTTCTGAAGCACCATGGCAACAGAGTTGCGCAGGGTGTCAAGGTCATATTCTCTGACATCCACGCCGCCCACAAGCACCTGCCCCTCTGTGGCATCGTAAAGACGGGGGATGAGCTGAACCAGCGAGGTCTTGCCCGAGCCCGTGCCGCCGAGAATTCCTACCGTCATTCCCGAACGGATATGAAGGTCGATATTCTCCAGTGTGGGACGCTCCGCGGTCTTGACGTAGCGGAAGGTGACGCCACGGAAATCCACCGAGCCGTCCTTCACTTCGGTCACGGGGTTCTCGGGCGAGGAGAGCTTCGGTTCTTCCTTGAGGATCTCGCCGATACGGCGGATGGCTTCTGCCGACATGGACAGCATGACGTAGATCATGCCCAGCATGGTCAGCTGAATGAGGATCTGAACGCCGTAGGTCAGCATGGCGGAGATCTCGCCCACGCCAACGGGTGAGCCGCCAAGCGAGATGGCGAGCCTTGAGCCGACGATCATAATAAAGACCATGTTGAAATACACACAGAACTGCATGATGGGGGTGTTGAAAGCCACCAGACGTTCGGCGTAGGTAAAGTCGCGGCGGATGTTATCGGATGCCACGGAGAACTTGTCCTTTTCGTAGCCCTCGCGCGCAAAGCTCTTGACCACGCGCATGCCGCGCACGTTTTCCTCAATGGATTCGTTGACCTTGTCGTACTTGCGGAAGATGCGGCGGAAGGCGGGCATGGCAAACAGGCTGATCACGTAAAAGCCGCCACCCAAGATCGGGATGACCACAAGGAAGGTCAGTGCCATCTTACCGCCCATCACGATACCCATAATGACCGAGAAGATCAGCATCAGCGGTGCGCGGACGGCAATGCGGATGCACATCATGAACGCCATCTGCACCTCGGTAACGTCGCGCGTGATACGGGTGACGAGCGAGGCGGTGGAGAACTTGTCGATATTTTCAAAGGAATAGGTCTGGATCTTGTCAAAGACGTCGCCGCGCAGGTTTTTGGCAAAGCCTGCCGCCGCCCGTGCGGAGGTCACCGCGGCGATAGCACCGCAGAAAAGGGACAGAAACGCCATCAGGATCAGAACAAGGCCTGTGCGGATGACCGAGGACATCATGTCCGCGCCACCCATGCTGATGTCCGAGATCAGATTGGCGGTGATAAAGGGGATGAGCGTTTCAATAAAGGCTTCCCCAACGATAAAGATAAGGGTGAGGATGGCGGGCTTTTTGTATTCGCGCACGCATCCGAGAAGTGTTTTGAGCATAGATGTACCGACCTTTCAAAAAAGTAAAACAAAATGGCGACGATGCTATAAAATTTTGCGGCAAAAGTTTTGGTCAAGCTTGTAACTAATTGGGGTTTGCGTAGCAAATTTGCGATTTTAATCGCAAAACCAATTTGTTAACCGAGTTTGCACCGCAAACTCGTAAAGGCTTACGGTTTCCAAAGGCAGAGCCTTTGGGCACTCGCCGCAGCGAGTGAAACGCTCACGCGGCGCAAACATTACTGAAAAAAGCTCTTGCCGAAGCAAGAGCTTTTTTCTGGCGCGCCGTGAGGGACTCGAACCCCCGACCTTTTGGTTCGTAGCCAAACACTCTATCCGGCTGAGCTAACGGCGCATTTTTGTGCCTAAATATCATACCACTTTTTAGGTGTTCTGTCAATACCTTTTTTGAAATTTTTTAAAATATTTTTGTGTCAGATTTCGATCCATCTCAAGATAAAGAGGCTTTTTTCTTTGGCTGGCCGAGGTGCAAAGAAAAAAGCTTTGCAAAAAAGAAACGCCGAAGAAAGGTTTTGCACCTTGCGAGGCGCGCCTCAGGGCTCTGCCCTGAGCACCCGCAAGCCTTTGAAAAGGCTTGACCGAAACTTTTGCGGTACGCTCGCCATGAAGTTTTTGCTTATGGGAATAATTTTCATGCAAACTTCACCGATGTTCACGAAAAATCTACAAATGGGTGGTATAATGTAAGATGATGTATTATCGGTTCTACTTATATGAAAGGAATGTTTGCCATGATCAACATTGAGCATCTTGTGAAAAATTACGGCAATCTCTCAGCGGTGGACGACGTCAGCTTTAAGATCGAGAGCGGAGAGATCGTCGGACTTCTCGGCCCCAACGGCGCGGGAAAAAGCACGATGATGAATATTTTAACGGGGTATCTTTCGGCTACCTCGGGCGTGGTGGAGATCGGTGGGCACAACGTGCTTGACCACCCTTTGTCTACCAAAAAGCTGGTGGGGTATCTGCCCGAGCAGCCGCCGCTGTATCCCGATATGACGGTGGAGGAATATCTGAGTTTTGCCTATGACCTGCGGGGCTGTACCTTAAATCGCGAACAGCACCTGAAGGAAGTGTGCGAGGTGGTCAAGATCTCCGACGTGTATAAGCGTCTGATCGGTCACCTTTCCAAGGGCTACCGCCAGCGTGTGGGCATCGCACAGGCACTGGTGGGAAATCCCGAGGTTATTATCTTTGACGAGCCTACCGTGGGACTTGATCCCAAGCAGATCATTGAGATACGGAGCCTGATACGCACTCTGGGGAAAAAGCATACCGTCATTCTCTCCACGCATATTTTGCAGGAGGTGCAGGCGGTCTGCGACCGAATCCTCATCATCAATAAGGGTAAGCTGGTTGCGGACGAGCTGACCGAGAATATCACCCGTGCGGTACAGAGCGGCAGACGCATGAGTGTCAAGATCTGCGGCCCTGCAAGAGAAGTACTGCAAACGCTTCGCGGCATGAGCGGCGTGGTATACGCCGAGCAGCTTGCCGAGCGTGACGGCGACGCTTATACCTACACGGTGGAGTGCGCCGCGGGGCAGGACATCCGCAAGAATTTGTTTTTCACCATGGCGTCCAAGGGCTGGGCGATGGTGGGGCTTGAGAATCTGGGGCTAAGCCTTGAGGACATCTTTATCTCCATCGTGGACACCACCGAAAAGCCCACGCGTCCGTCGTCGAGAGCGACAAAAGCGCGCGTGTCAAAGACAAGCAAGGACGCGCTGGAGAGGGAGCTTGCGGGTGAGATCATCCAAAAGACCAAAGAAGCGCAAAAGGAGGACTGACGTTTATGTTTGCGATATACAAAAAAGAGATGCGGTCGTATTTCATTAACCCCATCGGCTATATTTATATGGGAATTTTTCTTGCGCTGTCGGCGCTGGTGTTCTGCTACACCACCTTTCAGTCGCAGAGCTATGACCTTTCGACCTATTTTTACTACATGATCTTTGCGTTCGTTATTCTTCTGCCGCTTCTGACCATGCGTTCCTTTGCCGAGGAGCGCAAGATGCGCACCGAACAGCTTCTTCTTACCGCCCCCGTTTCGATCACGGGCATGGTGCTCGGCAAGTATTTGGCGGCGTTTACAGTGTTCGTCTCGTCGATACTTCTGTCCTGCATCAACCTCATTCCGCTTCTTGCGGTAGCGGGAGAGGAAAAGGCGGCGGCGCAGTACGCGTCCATGGCGGCAAATATCGGACCCTCGGCATCTATGATCGTGGGTGCGCTTGTGGGCGTCATCCTGATCGGCGCGGCGTTTATCGCCATCGGCGTGTTTATCTCGGCACTGACCGACAGCCAGCTTGCCGCCGCCGTTTCTACCATCGGTGTGATCATTCTCATGGTGGTGCTTGGGTTTGTCAACGCCATCGGAAGCGACGCCGAGGGCACGCGTCTGGTTAGCAGTTATGCGCTTCGCTCGGTGATCGACTGGATCTCGGTCTTAAGCCGATTTGAGAGCTTTTTTATGGGCAAATTTGATTTTGCGGCGCTGTTTTATTATCTCTCTATCAGTGGTGTGTTTGTGCTTCTCACCGTCCGCGTGTACGAAAAGAGAAGATGGAACTGACGGGGAAAAGAGAGAAGAGTGAAAAGTGAAGAGTGAAGGTTGATTTTTGCCTTCGGGCAAAAATCTTCCATAATTATTCATTTTTCATTATTCATCATTCGTTTTTTATTAACCCCAAAAACGGCGGGAGCAAGCCCCCGCCCTACAGGTCGCTCCTACGAAAAATACGGGAAAGGAAATTTGTGCTTTGAATAATGGAAGTTTTATGAGAACGCGCCGTTTTCGCTACGGAAGCATGTCGGTGATGGTGACTGCGCTGATCGTGGCGGCGATCATCCTTGCCAACGTTATCGTGTCGGCACTGGCGGCGAAATATCTTTGGTATATCGATATGACCAAGGAAAGCATTTTTACGGTCTCGGATGCCTGCTTTGATCTTCTGGACGGAACCTTTGAGGATCTTGAGGCGCGCGAGAGCGAGAACGGTGAGGACAAGGCGTTTGTTACTATTAAGTTCTGCGATATGCAGGATAACCTGATGAAGGTAGGATATGCCAAGTACGTACTGACTACTGCCCTTGAGCTTGCGGCAGAATATCCCGACCGCATAGGGGTGGAATTTATCAACATCTACGAAAACCCCTCGGCGGTGTCGCCCTATAAGACCTCGGTAAGCTCTGTCATCATCAATACCGACGTCATTATCGCGGGCAGCGGCGGCGAATATCGCCTTTATGACCTTGAGGACTTCTTTATGGTCTCCTCGGGCGCAACCTCGCCCTTTGCTTACTGCGGCGACAAGAGGTTCTCCTCTGCCATTTTGGCGGTCACGCAGGTAAGTAAGCCCGTGGTGGGGATGCTGATGGGACACGGCGAGACCTACAAGGATACCGCCCTCGGGCGCCTTTTTGAGGAGGCGGGCTACCGCATCGAAGTCATTTCCGACCTTGTGAATGAAGGCATCCCCGAGGATTGCCGTATGCTGGTCTGCTATCAGCCCACAAGCGACTTCCGCTCTTTGGATGACGGCATTTCGGATATCTCGGAGATTCAGATCATCGATGACTTTTTGGCAGGGGAAAACCGCTCGCTGATGGTGTTTATGTCCCCCGACTGTCCCACTCTCCCCAATATCGAAAAATATTTGGCGCAGTGGGGCATCGAATTTGAGCGTACCGATATGGGCGAGTCGCTTGTTGTCAGCGAGAGCGCGTCGAGTGCCCTCACGTCGGGCGGCTACACCTTCCTCGCGCAATATGAAAAATACGGCATGGGCTCGTCGCTCACAAGTGAACTCAGAAGCATGCCCGTACCGCAAAAGACAGTGTTCAAAAACGCCATGCCTCTTGCTATCGCCGATTCGTATGACAGGAAGACCGTGGTCGATGAGAACAGCGGCGAATCCTATACCTACGGCTATAAGTCGCTTGGCGCGTCCTCAAGACAGGTCTATCGGGTCTTTTCCTCGAGCGCCGATGCCACCGCTATGGCAGGCGGCAGAGAGGTGGAAAAGGCGGACAGCCAAAACACCTTCCCGCTGATGCTTCTTTCTGTCGCTCCGAAGTCAAGGCAAGAGGACAACAACGGTTGGTTTTCCGCCGACCAGAGCTCGTACGTCCTTGCGTGCGGCTCGGCAGACTTTGCCACCGAGGCTATCCTGCAATCCGACGTGTACGGCAACAGCGAGGTTCTTCGACAAGCGTTTTATCAGATGGGCAAGGATGCCGTGCCGTCCTACGTGCCTTACGTGCCCTTTGCCGATCTGACCATTGATACGCTGACCGCCGAGCGCGCCAACCGTATCACGCTGTGGCTGACCATCCTGCCCCCCGTGGTATTCTTTGGCGCGGGCGTGTGGGTGCTGGTAAGGAGAAAGTACAGATGAGCGCAAAAATGACCTTGGCAAAACGCCAAAAGACCGCCGTTATCATAGCCGCCGTCGCCATCGTGATCTTGGCGGTGACGCTGGCGGTGGTAAATTATCTGGTATCCATGTACGATTTTGAGGACACCGACGGCACCTTGTATACCGTCAAGCCAAGCGGCAGCTCGTATGCGCTGTTTGACCAAAACGGCTATATGCTGGATACCACCATCGAAGATGGGAAAGAATATTTTGTGACCGACGCGGGCACCATGGTGTCAGTGTCGGCAAGCGGCAAGACCACGGTGTACGCCGTGGTGGATACCGAGGACGGCGAGGCGGTCTCCGACTACAACCGCCTGATGGTGTTCCCCAAAGTGGAAACAAAAAATATCAAGTCGCTCCGTGTCAAAAATACCCACGGAAGCTACACCTTTGAGCAAAACACAAGCGGCAGTATGGTTTTGCGCGGCTACGAGCAGGTCAGCTACAACGCCGAGACCTACGCGTATCTCAGCGGCTTTTGCAGCAGTGTGGCGGTCATGGAAAACGGCAGGTTTGGCAAAAAGATCATTGATAAATACGGTCTTGCCGAATACGGTTTGGATGAGCCGCAGGCGTCTTTCACGCTGAGGACCACAGCAGGAAGATCCTATACCGTGCTTGTGGGTGACGCCATCGTGTCGGGCAACGGGTACTACGTCATGCTGGAGGGCAGAGAGGTGGTGTATATCATCAACGGCTACTACAGCATGCTTCTGGAGCCCGTGGAGAGCTTTATCTCGCCCATTCTCACTTACGGCATGACCACCACCAACTACCCCGAGGTGAGCAATTTCCGCGTGGTCGATTACACCTATGATGAGGACGGCACACCAAAGGCCGAGCTTGTGACCGCGCTGACCTATTGGCCCTATGAGGAAAGAGAGAATACCGAGTATCAGACCCAGTCCTACAAGATGATCGACGAGGCTCTGGCGGCATACGTGCCCGAAACCTCGGCGGTCACCGAGACCATGGAAAAGCTGATCTCGCTGGAAAACGCTACGGTGGTAAAGCTGGGCGTTACGGACGCGGTGCTTGCCGAATATGGGCTGGATCAGCCCGAAAAACTGCTTTCGTATGATTTTAAGGTGACCGACAAGAGCGGAACGGTGTATTTCAAATACCGCTACTGGTTTGGAAGACTTACCGAGAGGGGCACGCACTACGTGTTTGCCGAGCTGGAGTCGAGCGAGGACGGTGAGACCTTCGCGCCGATGAGCACCTTTGACTATATTCTTGAGGTGGGACGCTCGCACCTGAATTTCCTTGGCTGGGATAAGATCGACTGGGTGGAGGCGTACTACTTCCATATCAACATCATGCTGATGGAGAGCATGGAGATAAGCAGCCCCATGGGCGATATCACCTTCCGATTTGACGTTGGCAAGGACGATGTGGAAAAGATCACCGCCACCATGAACGGGCAGACGCGCAATATCGATATTGCTTCATTCAAGGTGCTGTACCGCAATATGCTCTTTGGCGTTCTGTTTGACCAAACGGGGCTTTCGGATGCTGAGATGGATGCGCTGAAAAAGGACGAGAGCAAGAAGCAGCTGTCCTTCCGCGTAAAGACCAAAAAGACCGACAAGACCGCGGGTGTGGACAACACCTACAGCTTTTATAATATGGGTGAATCCCGCTCGTATCTGACCATCAACGGCGGCGGAGAGTTTTACGTGCTGACAGCCAGTGTCACTAAGACAGCAGAGGATGCTTTGGCTCTATGGAACGGCGAGACGCCCGAGAGCCTTGTGATTCAATGATAAAAGGAGAAGAATATGAATTTTGAGACCTTGTATAAGCTGTCCTACGGACTTTTTGTGCTGACCGCGAGGGATGGCGACAAGCACAACGGCTGTATCATCAATACGGCGATTCAGGCGGCGTCCGATCCAAACCGCATCTGCTTTGCGGTCAACAAGCAAAATCTCACCTGTGAGATGGTGGATAAGACCGAGGAGTTTACGGTCTCGGTGATCTCCGAGCAGGCGGATTTTGAGCTGTTTAAGCATTTCGGTTTTGAGTCGGGCAGAGAGGCGGACAAATTTGCCGATTTTGCCGACACTATCGTCACCAAAAACGGCACGCTTGCCGTGACAAAAGGCACCAACGCCTATATTTCGGGCAAGGTGGCGTATCAGCTTGACCTTGACTCCCACATTCTGTTCGTGGCGGACGTGACGGAAATGGAAGTGCTGTCGGACGCGCCGTCGGCAACCTACGCGTACTACCACGCCCACATCAAGCCAAAGCCCGAGAAAAAGGCAGAGAGCACGAAAACGGTGTGGCGCTGCAAGATCTGCGGCTATGAGTATGAGGGCGAGCAGTTGCCCGAGGACTTCATTTGCCCCCTGTGCAAACACCCTGCATCGGATTTTGAAAAGGTGGAGTAACGCGGGGGCGCCGCCCGAGGAACGTTAGGGGCTTTGCCCCAAACCCCACCACCTTTTGAAAAAGGTGGACCAAAACTTTTTACGGTAAGCCCGACATAAAGTGACTTCAAATTCCATCATGGTTTATACTAAAGGTACGTCATTTTGTGCCACGGGAGCTATCGCTCCCTGTGGCAGCCCGAAAAAGAAAACGGAAAAGCAAGCGAGCTTGTTTTTCCGTTTTTTTATTCGGGCGGTACGCGGCTTGACTTGACAAGCCGCTCAAAATGACGGCGCATCCGTTGCCCGTATCGCTTTATCGTTATCGCTTGCTGAATGGCTACGAACAGACGCCATCTTGCATTTGCGGTAAAAGTTTTCGTCCCCCTTTTTCAAAAGGGGGCGGGTTCCAAG
>JAZNDA010000114.1:0-24586 GCA_045587785.1 Eubacteriales bacterium
CCTCGCCTTTTTCAACGCCTAAGCCGTCGCGATTCATGTCAAATAACTTGAACTTCATGAGAACTCCATTCTAGGGTGACAGTAGATATACGAACCCGTTTATAAAAGGCATATTTTGTGCCATTCATCGTCAAAAAGCCTCGGAATATTAACCATATTCCTTCACCTTTTTTCCTCGACCCCAGCAAAATCTGCTCTTTTATAAATTCTTCGAACTGTCACGCCGATATTTTTGTGTGATTTTTGTGTTTGCCTTGCGATGCAAGGTAAGACCTTGCAAGCGAGGCAGGCGCAAAAAGCGCCAAAAAGAGCAAGTGACAGCTGGTTCGTATATCTACTGTCACCCTATGGTTTATATTTTTGAAAGCAAAATGAGAAACAAAAATTGTATCAAAAGAGACACTCCGAACTCGCAAAGCAGGATCATCCCCAAAAAAGCCTTTGAATTTTTATTGCTGAAATTTCTACCCGAGCAGAGAAATGCAGCAAAGTAAAGAAACATTGCGGTGAAAAGGACTTGCCGCACAAAAACCAAAATCAAACAAGAAAATTCTGTTTTTTGCAGTATGCTCATGCCGCCAATGCCGAAAAGCATTCCTCGGATTGCAAATAAAATAATATGACTGCTTATTCGCGACAAAAGCGTGAGAAAAAACATAAAACACACTTCGTACCGCACAGAACAAACAAGGAATATCCAAAAGTCTTTATTTGTTAATGCGTCAGGAAAGCTGTACTTGATAATTGTATCGGGAATTTGAGTGCAACATGGCTCGAATTTCATCTGAAATACGCTGTACAGAACCGCCCCTAACACACAAAAACCAATCCAGAAGAGCGTATAGACAGTAAGCGTCATATCGGTCGTTTTTTTGAGGTTTTTATTTTTTTGTTTGTTCATTTTTAATTCCTTCTCCATATCATTTTACACATAAAGATATGGGAACAAACAAAAAATTATTATATAGGAGAACTATACCACAATAATTTTAACAAATCAAGAACAAAAAGACGGTATCCTTTAAATTATTCAAAGGAATGATTTTGTCTGAAGATCTCGTAAGACAGGATGGTGGCAGCCGAGGCGGCGGACAATGAACCGCGGAAGCTTCTACCGTATTCAATTCTCACAATTTCATCCGCCATCGATAAAAGGGAAGAAGAGATACCTCTTTTTTCACCGCCTACGATCAGCATGATCGGCTTTTTGAAATTCGCCTCATACATGGAAACCGAGTCACGAATACCTGCAGCGACAATACGGTATCCAAGCTGTTTCATTATATTGACCGCATCCGAAGGGACCGCGACAAACATGTCGACAAGTTCAGATGTACCTGCCGAGGATTTTGCCACGATGCCTGCCACATCCATCCAGTTTCTCTGTGACAGGAAAATGCCGTCTGCTCCCGAGGCATAAATAGAACGTACCGCGTATCCGAAATTATAAGGATCCTCGATGCCGTCAAGAAAAATGTATATCCCGTCTTTTTTTATGCTTTGTAGATTTGCCGAAAGCAAGGGAATGGTTCTCGGCTCACAGAAGGCGATCACGCCGCCGTGAGTGGTTCCCGTGGACAGATTGTCGATCTCCTCGGTTGTTGCCGTCTCAAGCGTAAATCCCAGTGAGGCTGACTTGTGCTTCAAGAAATCAAATTCCCGTTGCTTGGATTTGATCTTGGATGTATCAAACAGAACGCGAATCATTTTTCTGGCGTTTGCCGCATCCTGTTCATTTTTCTGAATTATGGCTGATATCGACGTCATTCCTTCAAAAATGTTGCCGTCGCGGCAGGTAAGATAGGTTTCTTTTTTTGCCATTTTCATTTCCTTGTCGTTATATTTTATATTTTGAATTCATACATTGTTATTAAGAATTTATACACAAAGAGATGAGGAAATCATATGTATATAACAGAGACGAATCAAAGATGTATCACTCTCGGTTTATATCTGGTTGAATATAATATGACGGTCAGAGCGGTTGCAAAAGAATTCGGTATCAGTAAAAGTACCGTTCATAAAGATGTCACCGTGACCTTGAAAAAGGTAAACAGAGCGTTGTATATACAAGTCAAGAAGGTACTTGAAAAAAACAAAATGGAGCGACATTTAAGGGGCGGAGAAGCCACAAAAAAGAAATATGAAAGTCTGCATAAATAAAATAATACACTAAATTATACACGAAATCACGAAATGTGTCAAGGGTTTTATTGAGACAACTGTTTGAAGAATGAATTATGATGAATCTTGCCGAATTATTTACCATGTGTCTGAACGCACCTTACGTTCAAGTAGAAAATGCAGGGAGCTATGCGATAGAAAAAGTCGGTAATACTTTGTACATATATTTTGAGGGGTCAAACGGTGCTGTCGACTGGAAAAACAATTTTGATTTTTTTCCGAGCGCACAAGGCAATATTTGTGAAAATATCATATGCCGTTTTGAAATATTGAAAAGCAACTGTTCTATGCCGGCAAAGCCTTATAAAGATATGGAATATAAGTGGCATGCGCACAGAGGCTTTTTGCGTGTATGGAAATCCATCGAGCCGTATATCGCTGGAGCAATCGCAGATAGGAAAATAAAAAAGATCATCATTACGGGTTTTTCACATGGTGCTGCAGTGGCTGTACTTTGCCATGAATACGTATGGTTCAAGCGTCCCGATCTGAGAGAGAAAATGGAAGGATACGGTTTTGGTTGTCCAAGAGTATTTTGGGGAATTCAAACCAAAGAGGCAAGAGTACGGTGGGCACGCTTTCACGTGATACGAAATATTGATGATATCGTCACACACGTGCCGCCTGTATGGCTGGGATTTACTCACGTCGGAAATATGATTCTGATTGGCAAGAGGGGAAAATATTCGAGGATCGATGCGCACAGACCGGAAAATATTCTTGCAGAGCTTGTTGATATATACAAAAACCGATAAATAAGTGCATTGCTCGGTCGAAATTATGGTAGAGCATCCACTAAACAAAACATTTCAAATTATACAAAATGCAAATTTTGTATAATAGAGAGAGGCGAAAAGCTGTTACAATTATGTAACCGAGACCAATGTTTACAAATAATTCATAACCGAAGTTTGCTTATATGGTATAATGTAGAAAATAATACACATGGAGGTTTTTGTGCATGGCACTGAAAATGCGTTTTTTATACTATTCCAAGCAAGCAAAAATGAAGGCGCTTGGCGAAGCAATCAAGCAGGAGTTTGATCTTTCCCAAAATCATAACGCCGTTGATATTATTCCGCCCGCCTATTCTTGCCAGAAAGAAAGACTGGTCATCTTGGGAATATCTTCTAAGAGTGATATTGATGATGTTCTCAGACGCTTCTGCAGCGAGATGAACCGCGAAAGAGCCACCAATATTGCGCTTGTAATGGACGGCAACGAGACAACGGCTGCTAAGATCATTGATATTCTTAAGCAAGCCGGATCTAATGTTATTCCCGAGGTTCAGTATATCACTTGCGGTCTCTTTAAGTCTAAGCTTACCGATGAGGAAAAAACCACGATCCTCTCCTGGATCCATGATATCATCGATAATAAGTTGGTTTAATTCCCAATTATACAAAATCCAACAAATACACCGCCGAAGGGGTCGTTTTCGGCGGTGTATTTTATATCTATTTTGATTTACCTACCCTCACCGAAAACTCTACCATGGGTGGAGTTGGCAATTTCCTTTATCTATTGGAAAATTTTAGGGTTTTGTTTTCCTATCAATGCATATTCCAAGGTTTGCTCTATCAGATCAAAGTTTGCCACCAACGAGTGCGGCTTATTTTGCACATCATCTTGATACATGGGGTTAAAATACACATGTTTTTTAGACAAAAGAGTGGCAATATTTTTTAAATTGGCGGACATAGCATCATTTGATGCTAATGCTATAACAAGCGGTCTGTTCCCTCTTAAATGTGCTTTTGCCGCCATACATACTGCGGTATCCGTAATGCCACCCGCAATCTTAGCAAGTGTATTTCCCGTACATGGGCTGATGATCAAAGCGTCGAGCTGAATTTGAGGACCCAGAGGCTCGGCATCAACAATCGTGTGGATGATATCCTTGCCGCACATCTCACTAACTTTTTGTATTAAGTCCGAAGCTTTGCCGAATTTTGTGTCGGTCTCGTAAGCACATTCGCTCATAATCGGCAGTACGTCGGCACCCGATTTTATAAGTCTTTCAAGAGCCTTTACGGACTTTTCGTGAGTGCAAAAAGAACCGCATAAGGCATATCCAATCATGGCAGGTGTTCCTCCTTTTGTAAAATACGAACAACTGTTTCGGCAAGGATCTTTCCCGCTGTAATGGGTGAATATTTTCCTGGCAGCGATTGCGCCATAATAATGCGTATCTTTCTTCTTGTTGCTTCCTTGGTATCGATTCCGTAGGGCGCGGATGCAAGCTCGATATAAAGGGTATTCTCATCAAAATTTGCCAGTTCTTCCCTCCCGAATAAGCAAACGGGAACAGTATTGAAAATGACATCTATTGGCTTATTTATGGCAGGAATTCCGTTTTGAATACAGATCGTATCATAACCGTAGACCTTTGCGGTAACAATATCTGTATTTTTTCTTGCCGCTACTGTCACATGGGCGCCAAGCAGTCTCAGCTTTTCGGCAAGCACCTTGGCAATTCTTCCGTATCCAACAATAAGCGCATTTGCATCGGATAATGTGATCGGCATTTCACAAAGTGCGATCCCAATGGCACCTTCCGCCGTGGGAAGCGCATTGGCGATCTGAAGTTCTTCGTTGTAATAATCAACATACTTTATTCCTTTTTCATCCAACAACGAACAGACCTCGGACGGAATTTTTCCACCCAATATCAAAGAATTCGGTTGTATATATTGAATGATTTCAAGAAGTGTTACAGACTGTTGATTGCAACATGAAGCATTCAAAAAAAGATGTTGTTTGTTCATCGGAAGCGGAAAAATGATAATATTTCTCTCGCGCAATGCATGCTGCCAATCTCCGTAAGTTGCCCCCTTGGCAAAACCCAAATGCTCATTCATGCATAAGGCGGTATCAAAACCAAGATCATACAAGTAATTTTCGGCGATACAATGTCTTTTGTCACCGCCAATAAACAAAACACCTACATTTTTATCCATAAAAAAACCTCTCCGAAACATTGTTCTTCATAAACATTATATGAAGGATTTTTCGGAAAGGCTTATATTCATTTTGAAGCACCTGTCTGGTCTTTGAACAGACTGCGCAGCTTGCGACGAAGTCTAAAAATTGCATTTTCAATGGATTTTTCGGTTTTGCCAAGTGCCTTGGCAATGTTTTTAGCACTGTTCCCTGTCAAATACATTTGCCAGACCTTAGTTTCGAAGGGAGAAAGGACGCTGTCGATTTTCCTATTCATATTTTCTATGGTTTCGCGATTTACAATTGCTTCTGACGGATTCTCCTCATGACCAAGCATTTCGGAAAGCTTTTCGTCATCCTGAGTGTCCAGAGAAATGGATGTCTTTTGTTTGTTAAATTTGCGCAGCTGGGTGATAAGTGCATTACTCATGCATATTTTGGTATAGAGACCGAATCTGACCTCGCTTTGTTCAAGCTCATAAGAAAAAATAGAGTGATAGAAAACCACAGTCAATTCCTGCCTGAGATCCTCGATATCCTGCGCATTCAGTGTTCTTACATCCGGCTTGGAAAGCAAAGAGGCAAACAACGGCTCATAAAGCCGTAACAGTTTTCCAAAGGCGACCTGATCACCTTCTCTGACCCCAAGAATTAAAGGATAGACAATATCCTGATGTGAATCTTTATTTTCTTTCATAGCACAAAAAAATCAATTGCCCGGATCTTTTTCAAAAAGATAATTCATTTTTCCCGTAAGCAAAGCGACAGTTCCACGGTATACGATTTCGGGACGTTCCATAAACAGCTCTCTCATGCGGATGGCGCGATTTTCGGTATCCACCACAATGGTGGTCTGAAAAATCCGCTCGCCCTTTTCCGTAATGGCGCATGTAAGATCAAATTTTCCGTCATGTCTTTTTTCGTATGTGCATCTTGCTTCTACGCCTCTCTTCTTAAAGTCCAAATAACGGAATGCCGCTTCAAGGCTTTTGTCCAGAATGGCCGAAAGAATATCGCTGTGAAGCTCACGCGCAACGAATGCTCCCGTTTTGGTAACGTAATAATATTTTTCCCCGTCCAGTTCCTCGTAAGCGATCAGACCGTCATCCAGCATTTCGTTAAAGCTCTCGGCAAAGTCAAGATACATGATATAGTCGGTCTGCATTACGATGTCATTTATTGATACAAAATCCAAAGGATAATTGATATTTTCCATTAAAAACAGCACAAATATTTTTACATTGCGTTTTGCACTGATGGTAGCACCCATAAAAATTCTCCTTACTCATATATTTTCTATATTTTATCATATTTTGGGAAATTTTTCAATAGTTTTTCTTGCAATTTCAGTAAAAATATGATATGATATTATATATCTGTTTTTTTGATATATTAAACATATAATCCAAAGAAAGGTTAATGATATGGCAAATATTGCAATTTTAGGTTTTGGCGTTGTGGGAAGCGGCGTCGCCGAGGTGATCACCCAAAACCTTCAAATGATCGAATCGAGAATTCACCAGAAACTTAACATCAAATATATTTTAGATCTGAGAGATTTTCCCGACAGTCCGTTTGCTCATTTGGTCACACATGATTTCAACGATATTTTAAACGATCAAGAGGTCACCATCGTTGCGGAAATGATGGGCGGCTCTCATCCTGCCTACGAATTTACCCATGCGTGCCTCAGTGCGGGAAAAAGCGTGATCACTTCCAATAAGGAAGTGGTGGCAAACTTTGGCGCGGAGCTTTTGCGCGTAGCGGAACAAAACAATGTGAGATATCTTTTCGAAGCCAGTGTTGGCGGTGGCATTCCGATCATACGTCCGCTTGCCAATGATCTTTCAGCCAACATAGTCCGTTCGATCGACGGCATTTTGAACGGTACAACCAATTATATTTTGACCAAAATGCATAATGAAAAATCGGATTTTGCCAAGGCGCTTTCAGAGGCGCAGCAAAAAGGATACGCCGAAGCGAATCCCACAGCGGATGTCGAAGGTATTGATGCCGCAAGAAAAGTGGTCATTTTGGCGGCGTTGGCATTTGGAAAGCTGATTTCTCCCGACGTCATATATAGAGAAGGGATTTCGGCACTCACCACAGCGGATTTTGATATTGCCGAAAAGCTTGGCTATTCTATTAAGCTGATCGCACACACCGAAAGAGTCGGCAACAAAATTTTGGCTATGGTCAGCCCCCGTTTGGTCCCGATTTCAAGCCCGTTATATTCGGTTCAGGACGTATTTAACGGCATTATGGTAGACACCGACATGCTTGGCGTTGCCATGTTCTACGGCAGGGGCGCGGGTAAGCTTCCGACAGCCAGCGCAGTTGTGGGTGATATTATCGATGCGGCAAAAAAACCCGAAAACGATGCATCCTTCCCTGTCTTTGAAACGGCAATCCCCTCTGACATTGCACCGTTTGAGGCATATGCCTGCCAAAATTTGTTGATTCTTCCTAAGAGAACCGAGGGTAAGGTTCAAGGTATCAGCGGTGAAAGAAAGGTGATCGATGACAAATTGGTCTTGATCACAGAAAGTATTTCGGAAAAGGTCATGAAACAAATCTTACAGGAGCTTGGCGACGATCTGATCGCAAGGATCCGTATTCTTTAAAATGCAAGTCGGCGGTTGCACATTATGTTGCACCCGCCGATGTTTTTTTATTCAGCTCGTACGGGCACACGATTGCCCCCGTGAGGGCGAGAAGCGTGCCGAGAGCGTTTTTCAGACAGTGACTTTATTTTAATGCTATGGCAGCAAATGCGCCGTCTTTTCCGCTCAGCTTATCGCAAAGATCCTGCGCTGCTTGTTCGGAATCGGCTTTTACCGTGTAGTATATTTTCAGCTTCGGCTCGGTTCCCGAAGGACGAGCTACAATACCAAGTCCGCCATCGTACAAAAACTTTATAACGTTTGACTTTGGCAGATAAATGGGCTGTTTCTCTCCACTCTCAAGAGATACGCTTTCGCTATGCTGATAGTCATTGATCCGGATCAGCTTATGTCCGAGAATATCTCGGGGAGGCTGCTGGCGCAAAGACGCCATAATACCATGCATCTTATCCATGCCCTCGCTTCCCTCAAAAGCAAAGCTGTCAACAAAATTGCGGTAGGTTCCGAATTCTGCATAAAGCTCATCCATGCGGTCGGAAAGTGTTTTTCCTTGCGCTTTATAGTAAGCCGCCATTTCGCAGATAAGAACCGAGGTGGATACGCCATCCTTGTCTCTGACAAATCCCGAGCACAGATATCCGTAACTTTCTTCAAAGCCAAGCAAATAATTTTCTTCCTTGCCATCTTCCACAAGAAGCGCGATCTGCTCACCGATATATTTGAAGCCTGTCAAAACGTCTACAATGCGAATACCGTATTTTTTTGCGACCTCATAAACCATATCGGTGGTCACAATGGTCTTTACTGCCATAGGTTCTCTCGGCATAGCTCCCTTGGCTAACTTCTCACGGCAGATGTAATCCAAAAGAAGAACACCCATTTCGTTACCCGAGATCAGACGGTAGGTGTCTCCTACGGGAACAGCCGTGCCTACGCGGTCACAGTCGGGGTCGGTGGCGAGAAGCAGATCTGCCCCCGTTTTTTTCATCAGATCAAGCCCAAGCGCAAGTGCTTCCTTGATCTCGGGGTTGGGATACGGACACGTGGGGAAATTGCCGTCGGGCTTCTCCTGTTCGGGTACGACGGTAATGTCCTCAAAACCGCACTGCTTCAGTGCACGTGTTACGCAAGACAGACCCGATCCGTTTAAGGGGGTGTAGACAAGCTTCAGTGTTCTCGCTGTATTGCTTTCCGATTTTGCGCATGCAACCGCATCGGAAATGTATGCGCTTTTGAGTTCTTCGCTGATATATTCGATCTTTCCCTCTGCCATCATGCGGTCAAAGGACGGAATTTCTTCAAAGTATGGTGTTTTTGTAATTTTTTCAAGAATAGCATCGGCGGCAACCTCGGTGATCTGACAACCGTCAGCCCCGTATACCTTATAACCGTTGTATTTGGCGGGATTATGACTTGCCGTAACAACCACACCCACATCGCAATGAAGATTACGCACCGCGTAAGAAAGCGCCGGTGTGGGCATAAGCTCAGGATAGATATACACGTGAATTCCCATTCCCGCATACACCGACGCGGCGGTTTTGGCAAACAGCTCGGAATTGTTTCTGCTGTCGTATGCCAAAGCAACACTTGCGGATTTTCCATTGGTGTTTTCTAAAACGTATTTGGCTACGCCCATAGAGGCGCGTGCCACAGTATAAATATTCATGCGATTGGTTCCCGCCCCCAAAACACCTCGCAATCCGGCGGTTCCAAACTCAAGCTCACGGTACAAACGGTCAAAAATTTCCTCATCGGAAATATCCGCAAGGTCTTTTGCCAGTTCGGGATCGTTTGCTGTTTGCTTTTTCCACTGTTCGTACAGTGCGCTTACTTTTTCATTCATAATTTCACTTCGGTTTATACTTTGTTCGTCGTCGTTTTTGATGACAAGCTCATCCTCTACCTCTTTGTTGGCATTCTCGTCAATGCCGAGAGTGTCGCTCACCTTTTTCTTAAGCTTTCTCCAAACAATGAAGATCGCCGCACTGCACGCTACGATCGCTCCCGCAATGGAAACGAGAAGTCCGGAAACAACACTGGGGTCGATATAGGCGTGCGCGTAAACCGTAAATCCAACGGTAAGCCACAACGCCAGATGCAGAGTCATAAGAATACGTGATTTTTTCATGTTCTATCTCCTTTTGTTCTTTAGGCTATTCAAGATATAAAACGCACCTGCTTTTGCCGCGCTTCCTTGATTATAAAAATGCTCAGAGAGTACCTGCTTTATCTTGTCGGCATATCTGTCGGGGTGTTCCAAAAGCTCGTTTACTTTTTGCAGGGTCTTATCAAGATCCTGCTTGTCAATGGCAATGCCAAGCACGTCTCTAAGTGATATTTCCACGGGAACACAGTCTATTTTTTGCCAGTTGGGATTTTCCACCTTCATTTTTGTATTGACAAACAGCGCGGGCTTTTTGGTAGCAAAGCAAAACTCAAGAGAAATGCCAGACCAATCGGTTATCAAAAGATCTGAGGTCCAAATGGAACTGTTGTCCGAAAAATCAAGTTCAAAAACAAGCTCGTCTCCTACTTTGTCCGCGTATCGTGTGCAGATCGCATTCATGCGCTCGACATAGCGCTTGACATATTCGGGATGCGGACGCACAATGATCTTATAACCGTTTCCGTATAACTGCTCGATCAAGGTGTCAATACAGCTGTCAAGCAGATTATCTTCTTGCCAGGACGGAGCTATCAGAATTTGTTTTCTTGTATTCGCTTTTGAGCCGTTTTCCTTCTCATGTGCCGCGATCAGCTTTTCTGCAAGCGGATAGCCGAACGGGACCAAGGTTTTGGCAGGCAGACCGTAGACCTGTTCGGTGGCTCTGACTTCCCTCTCAATATGAGGCCCTGTGCAGAAAATGGTGTCGAACGCATCCAGCGCGTTTTCGCGGAAGCCCATATGCATACTCATCGGGTCATGCGGAACGTAGATATATTCGATATCCTTTCGCATCAGCGAACGCTTGATATAATATTTATCAAGATCGGGGGTCGTCATAATGACCGTATCGGCATCCATACGCATCATAAGCGTGATCAGCTTTTTGTTGCCAATATAATAAGCTCTTATTCTCGGCTCTTTTTGAGAAACCGTGAAAATCACGTCATTCGGGTCACTTGTGATATAGTGAATGATCAGATTGGAGCGCGCAAGCAATTCGTCTATGATATCCTCAAAGTATTTATAAAAACCGCTCTTTTCGGAATAAAAAACCACATGCTTGTTGACTACACTGAAAAAGCGTTTGTAGTCATTGCGTTCACGTTTTTTGTTTTGCGAAAAATCCGCATCGTCTTTCTTATCCAGACTCTCTATAGCGGCAAGCTCTGCACGGCTTTTTTCCAGTGCCTCATAGTCAACGTGCTTTTTGGGGTTTATGGCGACGTTCAGAAGCATCTGCTGGAATACAGAAAAGAGATTGCTGAATACCCAGTAAATAACAATGCCTGCAGGAACAAAAAATCCGAGATACAAGGAAAGTCCGACCGAAAAGATCATCATGCCGTACTGATTCCACTTGCTTTGTTCGTGCTGAAGCACGTTGAGCTTATTTTGCGAAACACACAAAAGCCATGAGGATACACCCGCAAGGAGCGGTATCAAAAGGTTTTTGCCAAGTGTTTTGGCGGCAACCTCGGAAACGTTAAAGCCAAGGAAACCGAAATCCAAAGCCGAAACCGACACCGAAAGCGAGGGCGAAATGCCGTGGGGCAAAGCGGAAGTATACTTGACCGCCTCGACGATCATGATCTCCACCGAGGAATCTCCCATCTCAAAGCCGTATGCCGCAGCAAACTGGGATATCACCTCGGGCGAAAATCCCAAAAGATAAGTCAAAGGATGGTATATAATTTCGATAATGGCAGACAAAAGAAACAACTGCACGATCAGCGAAACGATAGATGCCGCAGGGCTGTACCTCTCACGCTTGAAAAGCTTGGATTGCTCGGCGGCAATGGTATCCAGATCTCCGTAATATTTTGCCTTCAAGAAATTGACGTCGGGCTGGATCTTGACCATTTTTATGGAATTTTGGTGTACCCAAACGGTTACGGGAAGAATGACAATCTTGGAGAGCAAGGTGAAAAGAATAATAGCTACGCCGTAATTGCCCACCAGCATCCAGCACCACTTCATCAAATAACCCAGAGGAATACATATATAATACATCAATCTGTCAAACATAGATTCCTCCCTATCGATAAATCTCGCCGATCACCTTTCTGTCGGCAAGCGTCCAGTTTGAAAAATCATTGGCATTTTCCTTGACGTGATAAATGACGATCTCGTCCTTATCCCCGTTTGATTTTTCAAAATGATATTCTCTGATAAGGTCCGCATCTTCCTCTATATCGGAAAAAGCAAGACCGTAATCGTTTTGTGTTCTGATCCCTGCCGACTTGATAATTTCAGCACGCAGATTTTCTTGACAAACAGGAGCCGAAGAATACGCAAGAGGGGTTCCCGCCTGCCCTTTTTCTTTTACAAACAGCGCGGTCACTCTGGCATCCTCCACGTCTACGGTATCATCCATGGCGCGTGCGTGGTCGCCTGTAATAATGATGGTGGCATCCTCATATACGCCGAGCTGCTTGAGTTGAGCGATATAATCGTAAATGAGGCGGAAACATCCGATAGTCGCGGGGATCGCCGCGTGTGCATAGTTATTGCTTTCGATCGCATTTCCGTTTTCATCCATGGTATAGGGAGAGTGGCAACCGTTGAGATGCAAAAAGGAAAAGGTGTTTTTTTCGCTTTGCACCGAAAGTCCCGTTTCTCTGAACATTCGGTAGGTTTCCGCATCGTCCATCACATACTGTTTGTAATCATTTTCTGTATCAAAAGAGACAAAATCGTCAAAATCCGCCGAGCTGATTCCCATCATGCTCTTGCATGAGGTAGGAAGATAACGGTAGAGCGAGAGAAGAAGCATATGACCTGTCAGTTTCATTTTGTTCTCGATGACATAATCGTAATATTTGGAAACATTGTCCACCGCTCCGCCAAAGACCGCGGCATCATCATATGCATAAAAAGCCGACGTGTAAAGATTGATCTTGTAATTGTTATCATTCAGGTCCTTAAAAAAGGGCTGATCTTTATAAGCTTGTTCGAAATATTCGGGTCGGGTATTCACAAATGAATTCTCCATCCCCGTCAGCATATAGGCGACGGCAGGATAGGTTCTGGAATACAGAGAGATGTTATTGTCATAAAAAGTAAAGCCGTCAAGAGGCTCAAAAAAGTCGGCGTCCTGCTTCAATACTTGATTGTAGTAATAAATATCAAAGCGATCCAACACAAAGACGATGACATTATCCTCGCTTGAGACCTCAAAAATATTTTCGGTTGTCAGCACCATGTCATTCTTTTGTTTTTCTTCGCTGTTCAAAAGTGCAACAGTCAAATTGATGCCCTGTACCGCGATCACCATAACAAGTGCCACGGTGGCGAGCATGCCGAGTGTCGGTTTATCCTTGACAAAAAGTGCGGCACACACAAAACCCATTCCCGTGATAATCCAAATGGCAGTGTCTAAAATGACAAACCAAACAGGGACAGCGGCAACCAATTTATCTGCCGCCAAAGCACCCCCACCAAAGCCGAGAAACGTCGCTTGCACGTAGCTCATGACCGTAAGCCACAAAAGCAAAGATAAAATCACGTGGAAGGCTTTCCCTTTCAAAAAATAAAGCAACAAAAACAAAGCAACAAAAATAGCCGCACCGATTCCGATTGATAAAAACCAAAAGTCGGACAGCACAAACAAAAATTCATCGCTGTTATTCAAATAAATCTCTCCAACGCCGCATATAGCTATAACAAAAGGCAAAGCCAGAGCCGCAAGAGCGGAAAGCCATATTTTTTGTCTCGAAGAAATTTCAGTTATATCTTTATTCATGGCAGCCTCCAATCTTGATATTCATTATTATATATCTTTTTAAAATAAAAGTCAACATCAATATTGTGAATTCACGGAGATTTTTTATGAAAAGAAACAGTAACGGATTTGTTTTTTTGGGTGTCACTGCTATATTGGTCATTCTTATGCTCTCACTCTGTGCGGCAGTCTCTTATGTAACAGGAGAAAGAACAAAACAAACCGCCGCCAAAAACAGCTATATCGTCATCCTCGATGCCGGACACGGCGGTGAAGATGGCGGTGCCTCGTCCGATAGCGGAATCGTCGAGAAAAACCTGAATTTGAGCATCGCCATGAAAATAGGAACACAACTGGAGGAAAAAGGTGTGACAGTTGTCTATACAAGAACCGAGGATATTCTTCTGTATGACAAAACTCAAGATTTTAAGGGCAAAAAGAAAGTCCTCGATCTCGCCGCAAGACTGAAAAAAGCGCGCGAGTACGAAAACGGAATTTTTGTCAGCATACATATGAATGCTTTTCCGCAAAAACAGTACCATGGCCTTCAGGTCTATTATTCTCCTCACCATCCATTATCGCAAACGCTCGCTTTGTCTATCCAGAATAATACGAAAAAGTATCTGGATGCCGACAATCAAAGGAAAATCAAAAAAGCCGACTCATCCATCTATCTTTTAGACAGGCTGAATACGCCGGCTGTTTTAATTGAGTGCGGTTTTTTGTCAAACGATGCCGAAGCACAAAAATTGGCAGATGACGGATATCAAAGCAAGCTTGCCGTGATCATTGCCGAAAGCATAATAGAATGTATAAAAGCTCCTACTTAATGAGTGTAGAAAAAATCAAGCTTCTCCTGTGTCATGAAATTAGAACAAAAGCCAAGTTGATCGGACAATTTTCTTTGATTTAAAATAGGAACAGCATCATTACCCGAAACAATAAAATGGTCGACCAGAAAAACATCCACATTCGCAAGATAGGTTTGTAGTTCATACGTCAGTTCAAAATCTTGCACAGACGGCTCCGGGTTGCCATTTGGATGATTATGGCAAAGAATGACGGCAGCTGTCGGATGTTCAAAACAGTGCTTGTAGAAATTTGCCTTCTCCAACCTGACACTGTTGGCAGATCCGATGCCAAGCTCCTCGTGGTGAACGATCTTCATCTTGCTGTCCAGATACAAGGCGTGTATCTCTTCCACTTGACTTCCAAAGAAAAGCGATACAATATACTTACGGGTCAGCGAGATCCTATCTATTATCGTTCCTTCAACGCTTCCGTTCCAGCTATAGGATTTGAAGAGCGCCGGAATAAATTTGATCAGAAACGCTGCGTTATACCCGATTCCTTTTATCTGCATCAACTGATTGATATCTGCAGAAAATACACCCGCTAAGGATCCGAATTTATTGATCAGTAAATGAGCAATTTCGTTTGTGTTACATCTCGGAATTGCATAAAACAATAGCATTTCGAGCATTTCGTGCGGAGGAAGAGGCACCTTGGAATTTAACAGCTTTTCCCTCATTCGTTCTCTGTGTCCTTCATGCATTGCGACTATCTCCTGTAATTGACTTTGTAAATGTTTTTTGTAATAGCATTTTATCACATCTTTGGGAACATGTCAAGTCACCACGCGGTTGTTTTTTTAATATCTTAAGTTTTTTACTTGACGCATAAACCGAAATAGTGTATAATAGACCCAAACCTTAATGATGCTTTAGAGAGAGGAACAACGCACATGAAAGCAACCAAAAGTATTTTTATATGTGATGTTTGTGAATATAAAAGCCCCAAGTGGCTTGGAAAATGTCCGTCGTGCGGTTCATGGAATTCTTTTATCGAAAACGAGGCGGAAACGCCCGCCGCAGCTGTTGCCGTCAAACGGATCAGTGCGGTCAGCGGACTTTCGAACGAGGCGGTTGCTTATAGGGACTTGGAGCTTCCGAGTTTTATGCGCTCCGCCACCGGCCTTGGAGAGCTTGACCGCGTGCTTGGCGGCGGTTTGGTCAATAGCTCCGTGGTTCTTCTTTCGGGCGAACCCGGCATTGGAAAATCCACGCTTCTGATGCAAATTTCGGACATTCTCGGTCAAAACAGGCGTGTGCTGTATATTTCAGGCGAGGAATCTTACGGACAGCTAAAGCTCAGAGCAAAACGCCTTGGGGTTATCGGATCCAATCTTTTTATTCTTGCCGAAACCAATATAGACAGCATTTTGTCACAGGCGGACAAAATAAAGCCCGATATTATTATTGTCGACTCCATTCAGACCATATTCAACGACAAGATCGCCTCAGCTCCCGGAAGTATTACACAGGTAAAGGAATGTACCCTTTCGTTTATTGAAAAAGCCAAGGGCAATGGCATTTCGGTGATCCTTGTCGGACACGTCAATAAGGAAGGCAGTATCGCAGGTCCCAAGGTCTTGGAGCACATGGTAGATGCCGTACTTTATTTTGAGGGAGAAAAGCAACAGACCTACCGCATCATACGCGCTATTAAAAACCGATATGGTCCCACCAACGAGATCGGCGTGTTTGAAATGACCGACGGCGGGCTTGAGCAGGTGGAAAATCCGTCGGAAATGCTTCTTTCCGACCGTCCGAAAAATATGTCGGGCACCTGTGCGGTGTGCACCATAGAAGGCACAAGACCGATCATCGCCGAAATACAGGCATTGGTTACCAAATCTGTGCTTCCCTCTCCGCGCAGAACCGCCAGCGGCATTGACTACAACACCATGTGCCTGATCACCGCTGTGCTGGAAAAACGCCTTGGTCTGCATTTTTCCACACACGACACATTTTTGAATGTCATTGGAGGTCTGAGGCTTGAAGAACCCGCAGTCGATGTGGCGATAGCATTGGCACTGATCTCCTCTATCACTGATCGCATCGTCCCCGACGATCTGATCGCCATCGGTGAGTTGGGTCTCGCCGGAGAATGTCGCGCGGTATCCAATCCGGAACAGAGACTTAAAGAGGCGTCGCGCCTTGGATTTACCAAAGCCGTCATTCCACACCGAAATTATGAAAAAATCAAGACAGACTGTAATATTCAGCTGATCCCGATACACGGTATTTACGATGCATTGAACATTCTTCAAAAACTTTCGTGAAAATTCATTATGAAGTGAGGAAGAAAAATGGTAGATATTACCGTTCCATATGAATACACGGTCGAGCAAAAGTGCGAAGGCAAATGGAAATGGAAACGCATGGGGCTCTTGGTACTTTATGTCCTTTATCCTCTCGCACTGATTTTTGTTGTCGGAAGCGGCGCCGCAGCTCTGGCGGCTCCTTTGCTCTGTTTTATTCCGCTTTCACTGTGGGCGATCGTTTTTCTCACGTGGCGTTACATAAAGGTGTCATATCAGTACATGATCACCTCAGGAAAGCTCTGCTTTGCCAAGCAATATGGCGCACGTACAAAAAAAATACAGTTTGAAGTTGCCATCAAGGATGCTTTTCTCATCGCGCCGATGGGCATACGTGAGTACAGTGAACGCTTAGAGCTTTTTGCGCCGACCGTTACCTATAACGGTGTTTCGTCGGCAAAGGCAAAAAATCAGTACTACTTAGCTTTTGAAAACAAAGACGGAAAGCACTGTGTATTCTTTTTTGAGGCAACCGACAAGGCGCTTGAGCTTTTCAGTATGTACAACCGACAAAATTTCAAAACCGTCGGCAACGGGAAAGTAATTCACTAAATTTTTTGATTTCGCTCGGGCGCATTTAAGCGTGTCAGCGACAATATGATGGGACTTGTCCGTTACTTTGACAAGCTAAATAAGTAAAAAAGCTCCCCAAATCTAACGGTTTTGGGGAGCTTTTCATGACTACTTTGTTTCAATTACATTGATCGGATAGCAGATCTTAGCATCTGCTCCCTGTTTTTGTAGTACTTTCATGGCGCGTTCGGCATCCGCCGTGTTATGATACAGCCCAAAAACAGAGGGGCCGCTTCCGCTCATCATGGCAAAAAACGCGCCGTTTTCGCGCATAATGCGTTTTACCTGTGTAACGTGCGAACGCATATTTTCGATGGTCTCCTCGAAGATATTGTAGCATCCGAGAGAAGCTTTTTCGGCATCTTGAAGTTTCATGCCGTCAAGCAGGTGCTCAAGTTGCGGTTTGTGTACCTCATAGTTTTCAAAATTCTGATATTTGATATCCAATATGCCGTATGCTTCGGGTGTGGAGACCCCCTCGCCGAGCTTGGCACATAAGATCGGACACTTGGGAAATGCATATTCGCATGGTGTCAGCCTTTCTCCTATCCCACCGACAAGATATGTGCCGCCAATAAGACAAAACGGAACGTCTGCGCCGATCGTGGATGCCAATATCAAAAGTTCATTTTGGGAAAGTTTATGATCAAACAAACGGTTCATTCCACGAAGCACCGCCGCCGCATCCGCACTGCCGCCTGCCATACCGGCGGCAATGGGGATCTTTTTGTTTATTTCAATGGTTACACCCGACTTTTCCGATATCGCCTCTAAATATTTTTGAGCGGCGCGGTACGCAGTATTTTCTCTTCCGCTCGGTATATCGGAAGAATCTACACTCAAAAATATTTCACGTGAGACATTTTTACCCAAATATATCTCGTCAAACCAGTCTACGGTTTGCATGATACTGGCAATATTATGATATCCGCTCTGACGTCGACCTTCAATATCCAAGAAAAAATTCAATTTTGCATATGCTTTTTCACAAATCACGGCAATCCCTCCATTTCACTTAAATTGTATCATATTTTAAGAAAAAAAGAAAGGTTATAATAAAAAATTTTTTTATTTAATCCCAAAGACCCTTGACGAATGGGGCAAAACAAGGTATAATATATAGGGTAACAGTAGATATACGAACCCGCTGTCACTTGCTCTTTTTTGCGCCTGCCTTGCTTGCAAGGTCTTACCTTGCATCGCAAGGCAAACTCAAAAATCACACAAAAATATCGGCGTGACAGTTCGAAGAATTTATAAAAGAGCAGATTTTGCGCAAGTCGAGGAAAAAAGGTGAAGGAATATGGTTAATATTCCGAGGCTTTTTGACGATGAATGGCACAAAATATGCCTTTTATAAACGAGTTGATATATCTACTGTCACCCTAAGGCAGACTGTTTAACCAAGCAGAAAGGACGCCGTTTTGGCGACAGTGAATACAAAAAACATGTTTAATCTGGATGACAAGAAGAAAAAAAATCTGACAATCGGTATAGGCGTGTATGCCACGCTGGTCCTCCTTTTTATATTTATCGTTAATTTTGATAAATTCAGCACCTGGATCCAATGGATCAATGACAAGCTGAATGTGTTTACCCCTATTATAATAGGCGCGATCATAGCCTACCTTTGTGTTCCACTGGTCAAGTTTTTCCAGAATAAGATATTCGGGAAAATGAAGAACAACAAGGCGAGACGCGGTTTGTCTATCGTGTTTACTTATATATGCCTTTTGGGTGTTCTTATTACGTTCGTTTCCTTGATCATTCCTCAGCTTCTGAGCAGCGTGGAGGAGTTCTTCCAAAAGATGACCGACGGCACGTATCTTAATGCCGCTATTGAGACCGTTAATGACTTTATCAACAAACTCTCCAAAAACGGCAACGGTCAGATAGGTCTTGTTGATAAACAAAAAGTAATCCAGTATATTCGGACATTCTTCAACAATTCAGGAGAGATCTTTAAGCAGGTCGGCAATTTTGTTTTGGCGTATGCTTCCAATTTTGTTATCAGCTTAAAAAATGTTTTTCTCGGTGTGTTGCTCTCGGTTTATTTTATTATTTTCAAAGAGAGATTGTTCGCCCAAGCTCAAAAGTTTTTCCGTGCGATCCTTTCGGAGAAAAAATACGACTCCTTGGCAAATTGGTCGGTATATGCCAATTCCACATTTGGCGGCTTTGTTGTGGGAAAACTTCTTGATGCCATTTTCATGATGATAGCATGCTCGATTGTATTTGGTATCGCGCGCATTCCCTATCCGATCCTTATCGCCGTTGTTATCGGTATTTCCAATCTGATCCCCTTTTTCGGACCTTTTATCGGTGCGATTCCTTCGGGCTTTATTGTTCTGATCTCATCTGATATTTCAACACTGATCCTCTTTGTTATTCTTTTGCTGATCATTCAACAGTTTGATGCCAATATTGTTGAGCCTAAAATCGTCGGGGATAAAACGGGACTCACCTCGCTTGGTGTTATTTGCGCCGTGCTTATCATGAGCGGATATTTCGGAATTCTCGGCATGTTCTTCGGTGTTCCGATCTTTGCGCTCATCAGCTCTCTGTTCCACAGTGCCGTGGATGTCAGACTGAGAAGCAAACAGCTTTCCACCGAGATCGGGGACTATTACCCCGAAGAGTCTTTAGCTGAACCGATCGAGAATAAAGAAAAATCCGGCGGTCTGTTCCGATTTGTTGCGAACTTCTTTGTTTTCATTTGGAAAAAGATCAAAAGCTTGTTTGCATTCTGTTCGGAAAAATCCAAGCAAAGAAAGTTAAATCGCAACAAAAACAATGAAGACAACTAACTCAAAGGAGATAGCTTAGGGCCGTGATAAAACATATCGATTATATCCCAAAGGGGGTTTGTTCAAGAAAAATCAGCATTGATGTTGACGGAGACGTTATCGTAAACATTTCATTCGTTGGCGGTTGCTCGGGAAACACGCAGGGTGTTGCCGCGTTGCTTAAAGGCATGAAGGTTGGAGACGCCATCGACCATCTTGATGGCATTCGTTGCGGATTCCGTTCCACCTCCTGCCCCGATCAGATCGCCAAAGCTTTAAAAGAAATTGCAAAACAGTAAAAAATTTTACCGTTTCTTTTAGAATTTTTGTAAAAATTGTTGACAATTGATGAATTCGGTTGTATAATTTAAGATAGAACATGATAGAGGTGCAGGTTTGATAAGTACTTCGTGTGAAGGGTGATACAGCACTGCGAAGAAAAGGTAAACCTGCCGAAACCGTCGCTCACTGTTTGGGGCGTTTGGTTGGGACGGCGCAAAATATGCGTCGTACTGTCACATTGTGTGGAGCGCTATCTTTTGTTATATCGAATTTAAAAATTTGATTTTAAGGATAGCCGTATACACAGTGCCGCTATCCTTTTCTTATTATTATTTTAGGAGGACATGAGTCATGTCAAAAACACGTAAGCTGACATCATCTGTTGCAATTATTATTGCACTTGTTGTCATCGTACTCGCCGCTGTTCTGACACACGAAGCAGGTGCGGCAGAATCTGCATGGGCACTTCTTGCTCCGGTCATTGCCATTGCATTGGCACTTATCACCAAGGAAGTGTATTCTTCCCTTTTCATCGGCGTGGTTGTCGGTGCGCTTCTTTATTCACAAAGTAGCTTCACAGGAACTATGGATGCCATCATCAACGACGGCTTGGTTGCCGCTGTTGCAGACAGCTCGGGCATCTTTATTTTCCTTGTGATCCTCGGTATCATGGTTGCCCTTGTCAACAAGGCGGGCGGCTCTCAGGCTTTTGGCCGTTGGGCTGAGACACACATCAAATCCAAGGTCGGCGCGTGCCTTGCCACCTTTGCGCTGGGCGTTCTGATTTTCATTGATGACTACTTCAACTGTCTGACAGTCGGTTCGGTCATGAGCCCTGTGACAGACTCCAACAAGATCTCCCGTGTTAAACTTGCGTACATCATCGACGCAACAGCAGCTCCCATCTGTATGATCGCGCCGATCTCCTCGTGGGCAGCAGCGGTTTCGGGATGTGTTGAAGGAAGCACGTATTCGGGTCTTGAGCTTTTTGTTCGTGCGATTCCCTATAACTTCTATTCGCTTCTCACCATCGTCTTTGTCATTGCTCTTTCGATCATGGGCTTTGACTACGGAAAGATGGCAGGCTTCCAGATCAAAGCTCAGAACGGCGATCTTTACGGCAACGATGATCGCCAGAAGAGTGAAGAGGTAGACACCTTCAACGCTAAGGGTCGTGTTTTTGATCTGTTCCTTCCCATTATCGTACTTATTATTCTTTGTGTATTCGGTTTGATCTACGTTGGTGGATTCTTTGGCGTAGATGCTTGGGGCGGAACCGATTTCAAGGGTGACTTCGTCGGAGCATTCGGTAATACCGATGCTTACATCGGTCTTCCTTGGGGCGGATTGATCTCTTTGGTTTTGGTCGTGGCATATCTTATGATTCGCCGCCTGATCACATTTAAGGACGCAATGGCTTGCATCCCGAAGGGCTTTGTTGCCATGGTTCCTGCTATTCTGATCCTCACTCTGGCAACCGCTCTTAAGAATATGACAGGACTTCTGGGAGCCGACGTTTTTGTAGAGACTATCATGGAAACATTCCCCGAGACTCTTGCTAAATTCCTTCCTGCCGTTATTTTCGTTGCCGCTTGCGGTTTGGCTTTTGCATCGGGAACGTCGTGGGGTACCTTCGGCATCCTGATCCCCATTGTAACGGTTATGTTCGACGAATCATCGCCTTTGTTCTTCATCGGCATTTCCGCTTGCCTTGCAGGTGCGGTTTGCGGTGACCACTGCTCGCCTATTTCGGATACCACCATCATGGCTTCCGCAGGTGCTCAGTGTAACCACGTTGACCACGTGTCCACGCAGTTGCCCTATGCGATAAGCGTGGCGGGTATCTCCTTCGTTATGTACATCATCGCAGGCTTCGTTCAGAACGCAGTTATCTCGCTTGCAATCGGTGTTGTTCTTACAGTTCTCTTCCTCATTGTTATGAAGAAGCTGACAAAAAAGAAGAACGCATAACATAAACCTTTAAAATTCAGAAGCTGTATTGTATGCTAAGGTTTAACATACAATACAGCTTCATTTTCTATTTGACGGGGTGACAACAGATAATATTGCTTGCAGATATACGTCACGGGTGTTGACAAAGACCTCGGAAAGAATTATAATGAATAATGAAATGACGAGGTACAGAGCGGCACGCAGAATGAGTACGCGATCAACACCGAGCTTGTTGCCAACATGGTTGGCGATCTTTTGGGCAACTCCTATTTTGTGGAGCGCATGGGCGCACGTAATGACAGCGCGTGGAAGCGGTTTGTCACTGCTCTGAGGGTCGCGCACGATGGCAAAGCGGGAGGCATCAGCAAAAGCTCGCAGAAGTATCTCTCGAAGCTCTACGGGGCATACGTGAGGGCTGTGGATGATGCAGGACAAGGCTTTAAGATCTCGTCGATCGTGGGGGATGAGGAAAAAGAAAAGGCCCCGGAGGGCACTTCTGGGCAAACTGAAAAAGAAGTAGGACGAAAAAACTCTAACGAGCGTTATTCCTTGAGCAAAAACGCCAAGACGGAGCTTCATAAGGCGTTGTATGACACCGGGTATAGAAGCGAGGTGCGTTTAAGAGATGAAACTCCCGCGATCATGTTGTCGCAAAAGGGCGTCAAAAACCTTCCCATGGTCATGAAGGCGACACATATTCGAGAAAATGTATTTACCGAAGAGGAAGCAAAAAGGCTGGGCTTAAAGGTCAACGAACACACGCATTATCATGGGATCGGAGAAGAATTATTTCTCAAAATCATCGATGGACTTGACGATATTACCGAAGCATATCGCGGTACAAAACATGCAAAGGATCCGTCGCGCAGAGAAAATTATTTTTTGTTGGTTTCTAAATTCAAAGATGGAAACGGCAACATTGTCAATGTCCCTATTTATGTCAACGAACGTGCTATTTTTAATCGAGTTTTTGTTGATGTAAATAAAATATCTACCGTTTTTGGTAGAGACTCGCTTCGTGAGTATATTGATAGACACATAAGGGATAAAAACATTGTGAGAATAAAAATCAGAAGCACCCAAACCAGTGAACGCCACGCAGACATCGCGAGGGGTTATGAAATGGATGCTTCTGATAATAGTATACCACAAAATTCTGAAAAGTCAACAGAAAATACGAAAAAAGTTTCGGACGAGCGTTCTTCCAAATGAAAAGTCTATCCGAAGAAAGACGCCTCCGCCATCATCGACGAGGTGGTTTCGGAACGTCTGATTTTTGATGACGTCTACGGTGAAATGAAGGGCAAAACCAAGAAAGAGGCGACCTCCATTCTTTGGAGGGCTCTGAATACTGCTGAACCGGGCAAACGTGGGGTGGCGGCACTGAGGGTTGCCGATTACGTGATCGACAACGCCGTTGCAAAAACCTTTGGCAAAGATCCGAATGTGGAGATCCACGCCAAAACGCTATCCGTTCTCAAGCCCTACCTGCACAAGCTCGATCTTGACGGCATCAAGGGTGAGATCGTCAACCGATTCGGAAAAAAGAATTCCATTCACCTTGTGTGGGGCAAGCGCGAGGGCGATGTGGGCGTGGCTCCCGATGCGATCAAGGCGGAGCTGAATGAGCAAGGTGTGCTCATCGAGGCGAACAACCCTCCGGATATCTTCTTTGAGATCTATGATCTAAAAAACAAAAGGTCGCCGCAAGCGGCGACCTTGTTTGCTCGTAAAATCAGATCTTCAAAATACGGAAGATTCTCTGATTCAGAACGATAAAGATAATGTCAAGAACATAAATCACGTTCCATCCGAGAAGCAGACGAAGAATGCCTGCCACAATGTGACCCTCCTTAATGCGAGTAACCGCACCGAGAATGCAGGATGTAAAAGGGATGATCGCAAGGATCAAGCTTACAATCCAAGTGAGGCCAAAATAATCCTTCTGGTTTGCCATGATTGCTCTCCTTTCATAGATCGTTACTAATATTATACTATATTCGACACAATTTTGCAATAGTAAAAACACAATTTTTTGATATTTTTAAATTTAAAAAATATCTCTTAAAATTAAGATCGTTTTTTCCTGCGACTTGGATAAAAAAATGCATCTGCTTATGCAGATTCATTTTTTGGTGGAGACAGTTGGAATCGAACCAATGACCTCTACGATGTCAACGTAGCGCT
>JAZNDA010000115.1:0-10892 GCA_045587785.1 Eubacteriales bacterium
ATGGCACTTGGCTCCCTTGCAAAGTCTAACTTGGCGGCAGTCGCCAAGCACCAAAATCATCAGAAAATTAAGGCTCGAGGGTCTTTAGAGTTTTGAAAGAGCAAATATTGAGGATAGGCAAGGTAAATTTTCGCAGGAATATGAGAATATTGCAAGGAAATTTACCAAAGCATATACCAATATTTGCCTTTCAAAACCGAGTTCGGATTATTCCCTCTTGCCTAAATTGGGGACGAGAAAATACTTACATTGAGCAGATGTTTTCAAATTTTCCGCTGTTCCGTGTATGCGGACTGCCTTTGTTTTTATTATACAAACCTCTGTATAAATTAGAATTCTTTTTCACGCCTTACAAGAGTCCAAGCCATATCAACAAGATGGCGGAAATGAGGCTCTGCGAGCTGAGGGCAAATCATGCTCTGCCGCGAGGAGTTAACGTCCTCTCCTGATATTTCGGTCATTCCGTATTTTTTGCAAAGCACCTGAAATCTTGCTATCTGCTCGGGGGTGTTACGGGCAGGCATATAGGTGACCGCCCTAATACCCTCGGATTTCAGCATAAGGAACAGCTCCTCAAGAAAACCGTCCTCAAATTTTTGTGCTTTTTTATCTCCCGTAGGAGATTCACCGACATCTCCAAGATAAGGGTAGCAAAGAATGGCATCAACCTCATCTGCAAGCTTAACCACCTCGGAAAGCCGTAAACACTCGTCGGTTGCCGGAATGTATATTTTCTCTAGAAAATTTGCCTTCATAATGCCGAGCAGATCGTATAAAAAATGCGGGTTTTCAAGGTCGCCGATCTGCTTTTTCTGCTTTTCGGAAAGTGACACTCCAAGCTCGCTCAAAAAGTCTGCAATGTTCTCTCTGCCCTTTACATCTACGATTTTTTTACCAAGAGCGTAGAGCAGGTGGCGCTCTGTAACCGAGCCGCCAACCGAAAAGTTTGACAGCGCAAGCACGTCCTCGTCAAAATCAAGCGTTACCCCGTAGGGTGCGGTAAGCTCGTTTATGTTGACGAGCATTTTTTTGTTTCTCTCATTTCTTCTCTCGCGAAGCGGAGAAAAAACCTCCTGCAAACGAGCAAATCCTGTCCTCGGAACGCTGTGTATTGCCATATACGCTACACCTGCTTGGGAGGGGTTGTTAAGTATTCTGCCCTCCATGGCTGTTCCGTCAAGGCTGACTCGGCATTCCATTCCGCAGGTAGTGCCTATTCCCAGAATCTCACCTGCTTTACGAAACTCTTCCGCTCCGCCTATGCTGTCGTGGTCCATGATCCCCGCGGTTTCAAGTCCCTCGGCACGAGCCATATATACAGCCGCCGTAGGAGAGTAAGGCGAGAAGGAATATGAAGTGTGTATATGATTGTTTGCAAATTCGGGCTTTACGTCGGGTCGCTTCTTCTCATTTGCAATAAGATCCTTTAAGTTTTCCAGTCTCTTTTCCGGAGTTTCGGCATTGAGAAGACGAATCTCTCTTTGCAGCTCTACGTATTTACTCATACGATCCTCAATTCAGCATAGTCTGTCCGCCGGTAACGGGAATGGCTTGACCTGTTTCGTAGGTCTGCTCAACACAATAGAATAATGCCTTTGCGACGTCGGCAGGGTTGCATCCGCGGTGAATGGGGGATTTTGAAAGATAGAATTTTTTTACGTCCTCAACGTTTTTAGCTCCGGGAACCTTTCCTGCCTTAAGGTACTGAACGAAAAGACCTCTTTCGGGGTCGGACCAGAGTGGCCCGTCATAGAAGTTGCCGGGACAAATTGCGTTTACCTTGATTTGATATTCAACAAGCTCAAGGGCAAAGCTCTGAGTAAGACCGATTCCGCCGAATTTTCCACCCGCGTAAGCAAAGTTGTTCTTAGAGCCTGTGAGCCCTGATTTTGAGTTTATCTGAATGATGTCATACCAATTATCTGGGGCTGCCTCGTGCTGCGCCTTCATAATTTCGGATGCATATTTTACGCAGTAATAGTATCCCGTGTAATTTACTTTAGTAACGAAATCAAACTGCTCGGGAGAAAGTTCCTCAAGGCTTCCCGCCTTAAGAACTCCTGCGTTAGACACGAAAATATCAATTCCGCCAAGGGTCTCAACCGTGCGTATAACAAGCTCCTCTACGGACGCCGCAGAGCTTACGTCAACCTTGATCCCGACCGCGCGTTCACCGAGTGCCAGAGCCGATGTCTTTGCAAGATCTTCATTTATATCGGCAAGAACAACGCTCGCTCCCTCGCGGTAAAGCTCCTTTGCAATACCGAGGCCAAAGCCCTGCGCGCCTCCTGTTATTACTGCAATTTTTCCGCCCAGTCTTCCCTTTGTATCAGGCCTTACGGCAACGTTTTTCTTTGCATGTTCCTTAGCTTCTAAAAGATTCATGATGCTTCTCCTCTTAAATGTAAAAAATATACGAAAATCTCAACCATTTTCATTTTTGTTATGTTAGAATTATACTACAAAAAAAGAATAATGTCAAGATGATAACAAAACATTGCCCGATTTTAATGACTTGAACTTAATTTTTTTGAAAGGCTTGACATACGTGTTTTTTGATGCTATAATGTGAAATGCCAGATTTTAACGGAATAACAATTTGCTTGATCGCATAATAAAACTTAGACAGGAGAGAAAAATGAAATTAACGCATTTGGACAAACCGATAAGAGTTTTTGGAGTGCCGAATTTTGAAAAGACGGGCGTGATGGAGAGGCTTCCTGCACAGGTGAGAGAAAAAATCCCCTCGCTCAGTTTTTTGGGCAGAAGAACGCCGGGAGCGCGCATAGGGTTTCGTACTGACGCACCAAGCTTTACTGTCACACTGACGTTTGAGACGTTGACGCCTGATATGGGAATGTCTATTTATGCGTGCCAAAGCGCACTGGTATATTTAGGCGAAAGACAAAGCTCGAGATTTCTTGGGATCTTGAATCCGCTGGATTACAAGACAAAGCAGGTAAAGAAAACTTTTTCAAAGCCCGAGGGAATGGACGAAATCACGATCTGGTTGCCTCGAAACGAGATCATTGCAAGTGTTGAGTTTGAATTTCCCGACGGCTGTAGCGTGTTAGAACCGAGTCCGTACAAATATTCGTTGCCTGCTGTTTTTTACGGCTCGTCGATAACGGAAGGGGCTTTGGCGGAAAGCACTTGTGCCGGTTACAATGCGCTGATCAGCAGGCGTTTGGATTTAGACTATTACAACCTTGGCTTTAGCGGAAGCTGCAAGGGCGAACTCGAGATGGCGGATTTTATATCGTCGCTTGATTTTTCGGTGTTTATTTACGACTACGACCACAACGCTCCGACGGTAGAGCATTTACAACAAACTCACGAGAGCTTCTTTATGCGCCTCAGGGAGAAAAAGCCGAACGTGCCTGTAATCATGGTTACACGTCCTGCTGCTCGCTATGGCGAGGAAGAGAAACTCAGACGTGAGGTCGTGCGGACAACCTATGAAAATGCTCTGAAGAGGGGAGATAGATCCGTTTATTTTGTGGACGGCGAGGAGTTTTTCAGAGATTTCCCCGAAAAAGATATTTGCCTCGTAGACGGAACGCATCCGACCGACCTCGGCTTTTACAGGATGGCAAACGTTATCGAGCCGTTCATTAAAAAGGCTCTGGGTATATGATCTATTGCGTTGGAATTTGTTTTACACAGATATGGAAAGCACATAGCCGCTGAAATTAGGAGGACAAAATGAATAAAACCAACATATCCAAAGATTCCGTTGTACTGTTTGAAAAGAAAGAAGCTTCCTCGTTTGAAGAAGCGTTTCCTCTTGGGAACGGTAAGCTCGGCGCGATGTTCCGCGGCGGCACGTTTACCGACGTTATGACGCTCAACCACGACACGCTTTGGTCGGGGTATCCGAGAGGAGATTGTTATCGCGGAGGCAAAAAAGAGGCGCTCGATCAAGCAAAGGCGTTTCTGCATGATAAGAAATACGTGGAGGCAGACGCCCATATCAGCAAACATTTTGGCTCTTATGGATGCGAGTGCTATTTGCCACTGGGCGCTCTTACCGTAAACTACAGTTACCAAGGGGAAAAGCTTTCCGCTTACAAACGCACTCTTGATCTGACGACCGCCGTTGCGACGGCAAGCTACAAAGTAGGGGAGCAGAGGTTCACACGTCGTTCTTTCGTTTCAAAGCCCGCGGATGCCATCATTTACCGAACCGAATGCGATAGCGGGATCTTTGGTGTACGTATCAACTTGGACTCACAGCTTTTCTCTCGCACGTACGCAAGCGAGGACGGCACACGTCTTTTTCTGGAAGGGGAATGTCCCATCACGGCGCAGCAAAATTATCACCGCACCGATAGACAGAGCGTCTATTCTGACCTGCCCGCCGAAAGAGGCGTACGCTTTTTGTGCGCGCTTTGTTTGGTTACCGACGGCAAAACGGAAGGGTTCGGAAATGCGATCGAAGCTCGGAAAGCGACTTTTGTGGAAATACGTATTGTTGTGAGAACATCCTTTAACGGATACAACAAGCATCCTTTTCTTGAAGGAAAGGAATACAAAGATACCTGTCTTGATGCCTTGAGTGCCGTTGTTGATTGCGATGAAAACAGCTTATTGCAAGATCACGTAAAAGACCATAAGAGATATTTTTCCCGTGTTGCGCTTGATCTGGGCTCAAGCAGAAAGGCGAATGTTCCCACCTCGGAGCGGCTGAAGCTTTACGAACAAGGAAAAGAGGACAAGGCGTTGCCTGCACTGCTTTTCAACATGGGTAGATATTTGACGGTTGCGGCATCCCGAAAAGGAAGTCAGGCGACAAACCTTCAAGGGATCTGGAACGTGCATTTCTTTGCACCATGGCAATCCGATTACACGGTAAATATAAACACCGAGATGAATTACTTCCCGACTCTTGCGATCAGCCTTCCCGAAATGTATGAGCCGATGCTCACGTTGATCAAAGAGGTCAGCGAAGCGGGCAAGCGTACGGCAAGGGAAATGTACGGAGCGGACGGTTGGGTCTGTCACCATAACACGGATCTGTGGCGTCACACTCAGCCGGTAGCAGGCGATGCGGTATATCTCTTTTGGAATGCTTGCGGAGCATGGCTGTGTCATCATCTTGCCGAATATTATGAATATACCCTTGATGAAAAATTTCTTTTGAAAACCGCATTCCCGATCATGTGTGAGAGTGCCAAGTTTTATCTTTCTCAGCTTGAGGACAGTGAGGACGGATACCGAATCGTTTTTGCATCCATCTCGCCCGAAAATTACTTCATGCACGATGACAAGCCCGTTGCCGTTGCCGAGACTACAGAAATGACAATGGCGCTGGTAAGAGAGCTGTTTGGTAACGTGTTGCGCTTTGCAAACAAGCTTGGTATGACAAACGACGTGATCCGTGACGTTGAAAATGAGTTTCCAAGGCTTCGTCCGAGTGTGATCGGAAGCGATGGCAGGCTCATGGAATGGTACGGAGAGCGTGAGGAACGGGAAATACATCACCGTCACGTATCACATCTGTACGCGCTTCACCCCGGTAATGCGATTTCTCCGCTGACAACGCCCGAGCTTGCCGATGCCTGCCGCAAATCGCTTGAGGTGCGCGGAGACGAGGGCACGGGATGGAGTCTTGCGTGGAAATGCAACCTTTTTGCAAGACTGTTTGACGGCGACCACGCGCTGAACCTTGTCAAGTATCAGCTTCGTACGTGCTACATCCTTGGCATCAACTGTGTGGGCGGCGGCGGCTCGTATCCCAACCTGCTGTGCGCTCACCCGCCGTTCCAGATAGACGGTAATTTTGGTGTGACCTCCGGCATCTGTGAAATGCTTTTGCAGTCTACTCTTGATACGGTACATATTATTCCGGCTTTGCCATCGGAGTGGAAAGACATTTCCGTCCGCGGTCTTAGCGCAAAAGGAAAGCGCAAGGTTCGTATGACCATCAAAGACGGAAAAATTTCATCCTGTGAGATCGTGGGAAGCATGCCAAGCAAGATCTACGTCCAAGGCAAGGATATGACGGAAAAATTTGTTTACGAAAACGGAAAGGCCGTATATACAAAATAAAACTGAAAAATGAAAAAGCGGATCAAAATTTTTTGAAAGGAAGAAAATATCATGTTAAAGGGTATCCCTTCTATTATTTCCCCCGAACTGTTAAAAACACTTTGCGAAATGGGGCACGGAGACACGATAGTGATAGCCGACGGGAATTTTCCTGCGGAAGCTATGGGCAAGAATTCCAAGGTGATACGTTGTGACGGTCACGGAGGCGCGGAATTATTGAACGCCATTCTTCAGCTTTTTCCGCTTGATACGTACGTGAAGCAACCGGTCTCTCTTATGCAGGTGGTTCCGGGTGACAACGTAGAGACTCCTATTTGGGACGATTATAAGCAGATCATTAAGCATTATGATGATAGAGGCGAAAAGACGGTTGAAAATATAGAACGCTTCGCATTCTATGAAAAGGCAAAAAAGGCTTATGCGATCATTGCAACGGGAGAGAGTGCGCTTTACGCAAATATTATATTGCAAAAGGGTGTTATCTAAAAAAGCTTTTGGGCGGCAGCTCGATGCATTTTTTATAGAAATGCGAAACTTGCGATAAAAACAGAAAAGAGAGTAACGCGGAATAAACTTTCCGTGAAGCTCTCTTTTCTGTTTGCGTGTTATCGCAAGTACCCCTTTGGTGCTTTTTTATTTTTAGAAAAAATAAAAAAAGTTATTGTTTTTTCGACATTTTTGCTGTATAATTAAATGAACGGGAAAAGAGGATGACGAATAGAGCTTCACTCTTAAGGACAGTTTAAACAGAGTACATTACCTGTGGGCAGGAAATGAATATGGATTTTTCTATTGTTCCTAATATGAAATTTGTTAAACTGTGAAAAAATTGACGGAGGACAAAACAATGCAAAATATAATGAAAGTTGGTGTCTTGGGTGCAGGCACATGGGGCATTGCTCTTGCAAGAATGTTATGCAATGCAGGCAACTGGGTAACCGTTTGGTCTGCTATTGAAAAGGAGATAGATAATCTTTTGGCCACCCGAAGGCATCCGATTTTTCCTGATATCGATTTGCCTGAGCAGATCGTATATACAAAGGATATTCGAGAAGCTTGTTCCGATATGGATATATTAGTATTTGCCGTTCCGTCGCCCTTTGTCAGAGCAACGGCTCGATCGGCGGCACCTTATATAGCGGACGGACAGATAATCGTAGACGTTGCCAAGGGAATGGAAGCGGAAACACTCTATACGATGACCCAGATCATTGCAGACGAGCTTAGAAACCCTAAGGTAAAGTTAGTTGCTCTGTCAGGTCCGACTCACGCAGAAGAAGTGATCAAGGATCTTCCTACGGCAATCACATCGGCAAGTGACGATGCTGGGGCTGCTGCAACGGTTCAAAAGGTGTTTACTGTTGGCTGTATGCGAGTATATACCAACGATGACGTTCGCGGAGTAGAACTGTGCGGTGCATTAAAGAACGTGATTGCCTTGGCTTGCGGTATTGCAACCGGACTCGGTTGCGGAGATAACGCAAAAGCCGCGCTTATTACTCGCGGAATTGCTGAGATCTCCCGTTTAGGTATCGCTATGGGATGCAGAGAGCAAACGTTCGGAGGCTTGGCAGGCATCGGAGATCTGATCGTTACCGCAACCAGTATGCACAGCCGTAACAATCGTTGCGGTATGCTGATAGGACAAGGTGTTGCGGTCGATAAAGCGATCGAGCAGGTCGGTATGGTCGTTGAGGGCATCAATGCTTTACCCGCCGCCATGAGATTGGCTCAAAAATATACCGTAGAAATGCCGATCGTTGAAGCCGTCGATGCAGTATGTAACGGCAGAATGGTAGTTTCTTCGGCTATTCAAATGCTGATGTCAAGGGAGTTGAAATCCGAACTCAGCAGTTCTGCATTCAATCACATTGGATGACACCCCTCTCTTGCCGATTTTTTAATTTAACAGGTAAGGATCGTTTGACTTATGAAAAAAGACTTGAAAACAAGATTGATCAACAGAAAAATCAAAAAACCGGATCCGATCATGATGTCGATCGGCATGTGGGTACTGGGAATGATCAATAGACGTTACGGTGTGGAATTCAGTTATGACTATGACCCCGAATCGATCAAAGATCAGCCAACGATCCTGCTTTCCTCGCACGCAGCAAGGCTTGAGTTTATCTATACGATCTACGGCTTTGGGCGTAAGGACATCAACGTGGTATGCGGCTTTCAGAATATATTTCGGAAGGGTCTGTATTCTTTGTTTATGGGGCTTGGCGTAATATCCAAATATTTATATCAGCCCGATTTTATGTGTGTGAAAAACATGCTCAGAGTGCTTAAGCGCAACGGGGCATTGGGACTTTTCCCCGAGGGGATCCAATCAACCTGCGGCAGTACTCACCCCATCAATCCCGCAACGGTGCAGTTTATCAAGAGAAGCAAGGCCAACATCGTGGTGTGTACCTCCAGGGGCGCGTATCTGGCAACCAACCGATATTCGTCGGATCGCAAAAAAGGATATATAGGCATAAGCTACAGCCTGCTGTTCACGCCCGAAATGCTGGAAAAGCTTACCGAGGAACAAATTTACCAGTTGATCTTACAAAAGATCAGTTATAACGATTTCGCCTTTAACAAGGCGGCGCGCCACAAGTACATAGGCAAAAAGCCAAATGCGTTCGGCATTGACAAAATACTTTATAAGTGTCCGGACTGCAAGGGGGAGCATACGCTGTGCGTCGAAAACGATACGGTGGTATGTGGAAGCTGTGACTTTCGGGTGCGGATCAACGAATATTACGATCTGGTCGATATCAAAGGACAAGGATGCCCTGCCGATATTGATCAGTGGTACAAATGGCAACGCAGGTGCGTGGCAAGTAGGGTCACAGCGGACGATTTTGAGATGTCGTTAAGCTGTAGCTTGTGTACGCTGAAATTTGACAAATTAAGAACCCCGCCAAAGAACAGAAGAACGTTGTCGGTTGGAACGGCACGGCTTACAAACCGCGGTCTTTTGTTTTCGGGGGTGTTGGACGGACAAACGGTGGAGTTTGAGTTTGATGCAAAATCGCTCTATTCGCTGACCTTTTCCACAGAAGGTTTTTTGGAATTTTATTACAATGGCGAATACTTTATGCTTGTTCCCGATGAAGCAAACTACCCTTTGATCAAGTGGACGCTTGCGGCAGAGGAGATACACAATCTTTACGACGAAAAATGGCGTTCTGCCTGTGCAGACGTCTATGGAATAGAGGAAAAAATCTATGAATAAATCAACAGAAATCGATGTAAAAGTAAAAATTGGTCTGAAAAGCTTTATCGCGGTTGTAGCCATCCTGCTGACGGTACTGATCGCCGTTGGTGTTCTTACTTTTGTGATCCCTGCGGGACGATACACCATTTATACCACGGATGAGTCCAAGGCAGATCGACCGTTTTATCAATATACGGTTGACGAAACGCTGAATAAGCAGATCGTAATGGATTCTTACCGAGAGCTTACGGGGGACGAAAACACCTCACGCTTGCCTGTTCTGCGTTGGTTTGCCGCCCCGATCGAAGCCTTGCTTTTTGGGGACAACAGCTCAAATATGCTGATGATCATTGCGCTTTTGTTGGTTCTCGGCGGCACGTTTAAGGTGCTTGAGCAAAGCGGAGGGCTTGTTTCACTCGTAAGGGTGATCATGGTCAAGCTTCATTCGAGGCGCTTTGTTGCCATTTGGATCATTACCGCTGTTATTATGGTTTTATCTGCCGTGTTTGGACTTCAGGAACAGCTGCTTATCCTGTATCCGATCTTTGCCATGCTTTGTACGGCACTTAACTGGTCGCGCTTTACCGCCATTTCGTTTGTTCTGATCTCGTCGGGCGTAGGTTTTACCACGGCGATCACCAACCCTTGGACAATAGGAACGGCATCGATTGCCGCCGGAGTAAGTGTGACGGACGGCATATGGTACAGATGTATCATCTTTTGTGTCATGTACGTTGTGACCTCGCTGTTTTTGACGTGTTTAGCCAAGCGTGATGAAAAAAAGGCGACGGAAAAGTTTGACCTTGAGGGCTTTGCCATGGTTTCCGATGAGGAGCACGCGGAGGATATTCGCAAGTCGAGAATGATCGTGGCGCTGTTTTCGTTGGCTCTTATTTCGGTCATCGTTTCTACCGTCATAGACTCGCTCAGATCGCTGGCAATGGTGTTTATGGCACTTGCGTTTGTTGTTGGTACGGTTATCGTGGGCAGGATCTTGTTAGGCTCCTTTAAACAGCTTGGCAAGTGCTTTATTGGTGGCGTGAAGGACGTTCTTCCCTCAATCCTTATCATCATGATAGCCTTTGGTATTACGTATATAGCACAGCAGGGCAATATATTGCATACGATCTTCCACTATTTTTATCATTCCGTTGCCAATATCTCGCCGTATTTTGCGGTCATTGTTCTGTATATCTTTGTGCTGATCGTTGAATTCTTTATTCCCAGCGCGTCGGCAAAAGCGGTTTTGATCATACCCATGCTTACGCTGGCACCCATTGAAGGTATCAGTAAAACGGTTATCATTCTGACCTACTTGTTTGCGGACGGATATACCAACGTTTTATATCCCACCTGCGGCACGTTGCTTGTTGGCTTAGGACTTGCGGGCGTAAGCTTTGCGGAGTGGTTCAGAAAAACCATAGTGTTCCAGCTTATTTTGTTCGTTTTGTCTCTTGCGTTTCTGCTGGTTGCCGTTTTCATTGGACTGTAAGCAGGACGATCTTCAAATGAAAGGGGCTGCGTCAAGTTTGGGAATTGTTTCCAAATTTGTAGCAGCCTCTTTTTATAAATTAAAATCTGTCAAAATGGCGGCGCAAATTAGCCTCCCTCCGAGAGGGAGGGGGACCGC
>JAZNDA010000116.1:0-2106 GCA_045587785.1 Eubacteriales bacterium
ACGCGATATAAAAATTTGACTGTTGCCCCGCCAACATTCATTTTTTTGTTATAGCCGAAGAGAGCGGAATGGATCCGGCTCTCTCCTCCTATTCATAAACTACAGCACTCGCAAGTTTTTTGGCAGTATCTGCACCGCAAAGGTTTTCCACCAGCTTTAAGGCAAAGGGCAGGGCGGCACCCATGCCAGCGGCGGTGATGATCTTGCCGTCCTGTGCCACGGTGTCCTCCGAGAGGACGGCACCCTTAAGGTCGGATTCCATGCCTGGGTAGCAGGTGGCTTTTTTGCCCTCAAGCAGACCGCGTCTGCCGAGAATGGTGGGCGCGGCGCAAATGGCGGCGATATAGGCGCCGCGCTTTATGGCGCTGTCAATGGCACCATGCACCACGGGGGAAGCATCTAAATTGAGTGTGCCGGGCATGCCACCGGGAAGGATGATCATGTCGGCATCCGTAACGTCAAGGTCACGGTCTTCCACGTCAGCAAGCACCGTGATGCCGTGTGCACCTGTAATATTTTTGTTGCCAATGCCCACGGTAGTCACCTGCTTGCCTGCGCGGCGAAGTATGTCCACGGGGGTGAGGGCTTCGATCTCCTCAAAGCCGTCTGCCAAAAAAAGATAGATCATATGCGTATTTCCTTATTTCTGAAAGAACTTTGCAAGCTTGTCCATGCCCACCTCGGTCTCGGTTCGTGCCAAAAGATCCTTGACCTTGACTACGCCTGCCTCAAGCTCGCTTGTGCCCAGAATGACAACGTGTGAATAATGCTCCTTGATGGCATAGTCAAGTTGTTTTCCAAACTTTTTCACGCCCACGTACACCGTGGAGATGATGCCCGCATCGCGAAGCGTATCGGTGATCGCCACGTAGTTCTCCATGGGTACGTCATCAAAACGAACAACCAACACCTTGGTCTGGGCTTCATACAGATCGGGTACCAGGTTGTGGGTGACAAGGAAATTTTCCAGTGTTACGTCGCCCATGCCGTAGCCCACGCCCGAAATTTTGGCGTTTTTGACAAACAGACCCACAAGGTTGTCATACCGTCCGCCGCCGAACATGGCGCGGTTATTTTCGGGTGCCATGTCAAACACCTCAAACACCGTACCCGTGTAATAGTCAAGACCGCGGACGATGCCGAAGTCAAACATGCAGTATTTGTCAAGTCCTGTTTTCTCAAGAAGCTCAAACAGGGAAAGAAGCTCAGCCGAACCGACCGACTCGGGGCAAAGCGCGGTAGCCTCGCGCACATCCATGGTATAGAGCGCATCGATCTTTGCGAGCTTTTCGCTGTCCACACCAAGCTCTGCCATGTCTTTTTCGTAGGCTTCGCGCGGCACCTTGTTCTTGCGGTCAACCACCTTGGAGATGTGGCGTGCGCCCTCGGCATCGGTATCCGCAATAGCGGCGATCACGTCATTAAAGAAACGGCGGTTGTTGATATGCACGCGGAACATGCTCTCGTCCGCGCCAAAGCTGCGGAGCATGCGGATAGCACTCTCGATAACGTCAAAATCCGCCTCGTAGCCGTCATGGCCGAAAATGTCGACGTTGAGCTGCCAGAATTCGCGCAGACGTCCCCTCTGCGGACGCTCATAGCGGTACATGTTGGGGATGGAGAACCACTTGAGGGGGTAGTTCAGCTCGCCTGCCTTAGCCGCTACCATACGGGCGACCGATGGGGTCATTTCGGGACGGATGGCAAGCATTCTGCCGCCGCGGTCAAGGAAATTGTAAGTCTGCTCCTTGGCAAGCTCCTCGCCGCTTTTGGCGATGTAAAGCTCAAGGGACTCTAACATCGGCGCATTGTATTCCTCAAAGGAGGAAAGTATAAGGCTGTCGCGGATCTTGCCGAAGAACCAGTTGCGAAGCTTCATGTCATCGGGATAGAAATCACGTGTTCCTTTATAGGGATTTGTAGAAAGTTTTTCGTTACTCATAAGGATTGCCTTCTCTCATTTATATTATCCTCTCTATTTTACCACATTCTTTTGGTTTTGTCTACCTTTTTTCAAAAAATAAAACATTTGAAAAACTGCCGCCGCGCCGAATGGCGCGGCGGCAGGGAAAGCCCTCTGGCACTTAGCCGCAGCAGCCGCAAAGG
>JAZNDA010000117.1:0-6127 GCA_045587785.1 Eubacteriales bacterium
TACCCGTGGGGAAGCCTGCGCCTCCGCGTCCGCGAATTCCGGATGCCTTGATCACATCAATAACTTCCTGAGGCTTCATCTCGGTAAGCACCTTAGCCAGTGCCTGATAACCGTCGGTACCGATATATTCATCGATATCCTCGGGATTGATCACACCGCAGTTACGAAGAGCAACTCTCTTTTGTTTCTTGTAGAAAACAGTGTCGGAAAGAGCCATTTCCTTAACCTGACCGTCTTCGGCAGTCTCCTTGTGGACAAGGCGCTCTACCACTCTACCCTTGAGAAGGTGCTCGTTTACGATCTCCTTCACGTCATCCACAGAAACCTGCGAGTAGAAAGTTCCCTCGGGATAAACAATCATAATAGGACCGTTGGCGCAAAGACCAAAGCATCCTGTTTGAACGAGTTTGATCTCGTCAGCAAGACCTGCAGCTGCAAGCTCAGTTTCCATCGCCTTGAGAATCTTAACGCTTCCCGACGAAGTACAGCCTGTACCACCGCAAATCAGTACATGTGAACGTACCATTTTTTATTCCTCCTTCAATGTTTTCCTTTTATTTATCGTTGCCTATGGTATATTCAACGACGGGTTTTCCGCCCTTGATATGCTTTTCCATGACTTCCTTAGCCTTCTCGGCAGTCATCTTGATGTAGGTGACCTTTTCCTCGCCGGGTCTCATGACCTCAACGATCGGCTCGCTCTTGCACATACCGATACAGCCTGTCTGTGTTACAGAAACCGAACCGACAAGGCCTGCCTTCTCGACCTCCTCAACAAAAGCATTCAAAACAGGACGGGCGCCTGCTGCGATACCGCACGTTGCCATACCGACAACGATTCTGGTATCATTGGTTTCCTCGCGCATTGCGACCTTACTCTTCATGCGATTACGAATCGCGGCAAGTTCTTCCAGTGTTTTCATTTGAATTTTCCTTTCTTTATGTTGATATTTTTTATTCTATGGATTGATACGCATCATTCAGAAAGTCCTTGACAAAGGAGATGATCTCGGGACTTGAGAGTGGAATATCATTGCCAAGCATTTCGCGCATTTCTGCCGTTGACAGCCTTACGCTTCCCTTGGGCGTCTTATGGACAAACAGAAGATCTTCTTTTCCGATACCGTTGACAAGCACGCAGACCGTGCCGACAATATCACCAAGCGGAATACAGTCTATGCTGTCCTTTCTGAAGCTTGCATTGACTACGGTTCCATGGTCTTCATACTGAGTGTCGCTCTTTGAGGAGATAGAAAAGCTTCCACCCGTCATCTCTGCCGCCATTTTCAGAAGCGGGATGCCCATCCCCACCTTACGAGTTGTCCGCGTGGTGGTAAAAGGGTCGGTGACGCGCTTCACAAAATCCTCTGTCATTCCACATCCGTTGTCCGTGACCGAAAAGGCAAGCGTTTTCTCATCCTCGGTGATACAGATCTCAATGAGAGTAGCTCCTGCCTTTACGGAGTTTTGGGTAATATCAAGAATGTTTAAAGATATTTCTTTCATTTTCCGCCAAGAAGCCGAAACAGTGACGCTCTGACAAACGCCGAGCTATACGGCTCATCCTCCAAGCTAAGAAAATTTTCAGCCTCGCTGATATCCCACAAATAGTGGGCGTCCGAATCGGTCAGGATCCGTTTATCCGCAAGACCGTATTTAGGAACATAAATTTCAGCAGATGCTTTATCGCGAAATTCCACGCAATGAAAATGCGGCTCTTCGGGAATACATCCGAGTGATGCGATCATGCCGTTTTCATCGCGGTCAATATGTGCGGGAAACACCACGGCCTCATATTGTGCCAAAAGCTCTACCGCGTCAGGCACCGACAGATCCGAGGCATTCAAAAGCAAGTGCTCTTCGGTGCCCACGATCTCGTCGTTTTCGTCCATGATCAGCTGTTCTCCGAAGATGTCGGGACGGTTTGGATACAAAATTCGGTGTGACTGATAAACCGCATCAAAATCCTCCGCCGCTTCAAGGCTCGGAAACAGGCAAACCAAATGGATGTCCTCCGCCGTTGTCATTTCCATACCTGCCACGGGAATGATCCCGTTTTTCTTGGCGGCGGCGAAAAATGCACGACAGTTTTTAGTGGAATTGTGGTCGGTCAGTGCCACGATCTGCAAGCCGTTCAGCGCCGCCATACCCGCAATATTATGAGGTGTCATATCATTATCTGCACACGGAGAGAGGCAGGAATGAATATGAAGATCGTAATAATATTGGTTCATGACAGCACACGGGAAACCGCAACGCAAAGCTCATAGATCGGCATGGGGGTCCTTAAAAGATTGATCCCCTTCTGCCCTGCGGCTTCGGTCATTTCCTCGGAAATCTCACAGTTTTCACAAACAACGGCAAGTGCCACGTCGGCAAGCGACGCAACCGCCAGCACGTTCATATTGTTCATGATGGTTGCCCAAAGGCAATCCGCCTCTGCGCGTCCCATCACCCAACTGAGCAGATCCCCCGCATACACGCCGTTCACCTCGCGGTTCGGCGCAGGAAGGGCGAGAACCTCAAGATCCAGCACCTTAGCAAGCTCAGATACTGTCATGATTCCTCCTTTTTGTCATCGTCCTGCTTCATGGCATTTCGCCAAAGCATGGGGCATTCATCAATGGAAGCATTTCCTCTTACGATATCGGCTGCAAAAGCCCTGCAGGTCGGAGCACCGCAGGAACCGCAATCGATCCCAGGCAGCCCCTTGAAGATCTCCTCCATTTGGCTCATCATTCGCATGGACTCTTGTCGGTCGTTGCCAAAGGACGACACCGACTCAAACTGAAATTCGTTTTGTTCAATATACTTCTCGGGAACCTGCTTCTCTTGATTTGCCGCACTGTTTGGGGAAACGGGAAGATATCTGCGAAGCGTTCTCAGACGCGCCTTGGCAATAAAAGGATTCACCATGGTCATCACGCCGCCGACGCATCCGCCCGCGCAAGCATTAAGCTCGACAAATTCAAGCTCGGTAAATGCGCCGTTATCCAGCTCCTCCAAAATACGGACCACGTTTTCAATTCCGTCCGCTGCCATGTATTTCTCATTAAAAATAGCAGTGGCTTCACCGCCCGAGCTTGCCCAACTAAGACCGATACGTCCTGTTTGCGACATGGGCGTGGGCACCATGTTCTTGTTCATAACACCGAGAAGTTCAAAATAAAGATCTGAAACTGAAACAACAAAGTCGACGTCGGACTTGTTTTGCAAAGTCCGATTTCTGACGTAGCTGACCTTTGCGGGACAAGGTGAGATAAAGACCACGCAAATATCCTCTCTTGAAAGCTTTGGATTTTTCTCCATCGCTTCCCTTCTTGCCTCGCTTGCCGCCACCTCAATGGGAGGCAGGATCGGCAAGAGATGGTCCACAAGATAAGGATACCGAAGTCTTATCAGTCTTTCGACCACAGGGCATGCCGACGAGATCACGGGAAGCAGGGGCGACTTTTCCTTCATATACCGTCTGGTATAATCCGAAACAAGCTCTGCCGCTTTTGCCACCTCATAAACCTCATCAAAGCCACAGTCAAGAAGTCCCTGCAAAACAATGTCAACATCATCAAGATTATCAAACTGACCGAATAGCGAGGGCGCGGGAAGTGCTATCTTCCACTTGTCCTTCGGAATATCGGACAGCTTATCGTATGCCGCTTTTTTTGCCTGATAGGGACAATAGCGAATACATTGACCGCAATCCACACATCTTGCGGGATTTATCACCGCATGTCCGTCACGAATACGTATCGCTTCGGTCGGGCAGTGCTTCAAGCAGTGTGTACAGCCGCGGCATTTTTCCAAATTTAAAGATACCGAATGCTGGTAGGGTGTCATTACTCTTGTTCCTTTCGGGAAATCAAAAAAGCATCAAAGATTTACCGTCATTGCGATTTTTGTTCCTACGCCGAGCGTGGAATCAATGCTCATACTGTCTGTGTTGCGCTTCATATTCGGAAGTCCCATTCCCGCGCCAAAGCCAAGATTGCGTATGGTTTCGGGTGCCGTGGAAAAGCCTTCGCGCATGGCAAGCTCAACGTCCGCAATACCGGGGCCGTGATCCTCAAGAACAATTTCAATTTTATCGTGATGCACGCTGACGGTAGCTGTTCCGCCGCCCGCATGGATCACCATATTGATCTCGCCCTCGTACATAGCGATCGCCACTCTCCTGATGATATCGGGAGATATGGACAGCATCCTCAGATTTTTCTTCATCTTCATGGATGCTTCCCCGGCGGAGGTAAAATTGTCGCCATCCACCAAAAATGTATAAACAAGCGGCTCGGTCATGACTGTTTCTCCCTAAGCTCGCCAAGACCGTTGGAATACAGGATCCCACATGCCTCGTACATTCGCATCGGTGATGTCAGCACAACGATCCCACTGTCCTTCGCAATTTGGATCATTTCCTCTGAAGGTTTTTTGTCACGCACAAATACCACACACCGCATATCCATCATTTCAGCGGTGCGAATGACCTGAGAATTGACAAGACCCGTCAAGAGTACTGCTTGGTCTTTGACAAAGGCGAGCACATCGCTCATCATGTCACTTCCGCAAGCAGAACAAACCTCACTGTCGATCTTATCCTCTCCGCAACAGACCTGTGCGTGAAGAAGCTTGGAAATTTCGAGAATTTTCATATGTTCATCTCTTTCGGTTTACTGATACTTTTCAAGAATTCCCTTTACATCAGCAGCAGTGATACGACCGTATACATCTTCGTTGACCGTCATAACAGGTGCAAGACCGCATGCGCCGATGCAACGTGTAGCCTCAAAGCTGTATTTGCCGTCGGCAGATGTCTCACCTGCAGCTACACCCGTAATCTCAGACACCTTGTCGGCGATCTCGCCCGAGCCCTTTACGTAGCAAGCCGTTCCAAGGCAAACACCGATTGCGACCTCACCGTTGGGATTGAGCTTGAACTGTGCGTAGAAGGATGCCACACCGTAAATTTCGGTCATGGAAACATCAAGCCCCTCGGCAATGATCTTCTGCACTTCAATGGGAAGATACCCGTAGATATCCTGCGCACCCTGAAGAACGGGAAGAAGATTGCCTTCCATGCCCTTGTACTGTTCAATAACGGCATGAAGCTGCTTTTCCTGCTCTGCAGTTCCCTTGAATGTGACTGTTGTCATTTTCTTTTTCATGAACCTAAAACCTCCTGATTGATATAATTTTAACTAACTTTGACAAAATGTTCGGCATGCCAGTACACTGCTGCACAAAACACGCCTAACTTCACCAAAAGGGCGCAATCTCCCCTTATAGCGTTATCGTTATATATTATATAATATTTTTCCCGAAATGTCTATAGTTTTTTTAAAAAAGTTTTTGGAAAAACCAAAGTTTTTACAAAAAACAAGCCTTTTTCGCCATTTTTTTCAACACGGTGATCATGCAAGCCTTGACAACCCCAAAAAACAAAAAAGAGGCGCGCCGTAAAGCACACCTCTTTTTCGGTCCAAAGCCGGACTCAGATCTTCTCTTTGACCTTGGAAGCCTTACCCACTCTGTCGCGCAGATAGTAAAGCTTAGCACGTCTGACCTTACCCGAACGGATAATATCAACCTTCTCTACGTTGGGAGAATGGATCGGGAAAGTCTTTTCAACACCTACACCGTAAGAAATACGTCTTACCGTGAAGGTCTCGGAAATCCCGCCACCGTGCTTTGCGATAACGGTTCCCTCAAACATCTGGATTCTCTCGCGAGTACCCTCTTTGATTTTGTTGTGCACACGAATGGTGTCACCAACGTTGACCTCAGGAACATTTTCCTTGAGCTGCTCACTTGTAAAAGCCTTAATGATATCCATAAATACGGCTCCTCCTTCTTACTCGGGACATTCATGCAGAGCATCGCAGCGGACTATCCCTTACTCTGTGTAAGCAAAAATGCACACAGTGTGGATATTATATCACATTTATTTCCAAATTGCAATAGTTTTTGAGAAATTTTTTAAATATTTTTTTGCAAAAACTCAACCTCGGCAAAACCGGTTTGTCTGCGGTTAAGATCGTAAAAAAATACCACCTCACCGTTAGGCAAGAGGGAATAATCCGAACCCGCCCTTGAGCCTGAATTTTCAGCGCTTTATGGCACTTGGCTCCCTTGC
>JAZNDA010000118.1:0-16051 GCA_045587785.1 Eubacteriales bacterium
CTAATTGTCTTCCTAAGACCGCTTTGGCCTCCGACTTAGAACGTGTAGGGAACTTTTTGAAAAAAGTTCCCTACCACCCTCAAAAACTCTTCTCGCGGGCGAAATGGGGTTTGGTATTGCGAAGCCGCGAACGATTACGCAAAAACGAACACGAGAACCGAAATCCGAGTCATTTTGTAACAGAAAATCTCCATGGAGATTTTCTGTTAGCGCAAGTCCGTATGCGCAGAAAAGAAAGCGAGCTTTCTTTGTCTGCGATGACGGCTTGCGCGGGGTTTTTCTTCTCGCAGAGCGAGAAGAAAACAAAATGATGTGAAGATTGTGCGAACCAATTCAGAAAAAGTTTCGGTCAAGCCTTTTCAAAGGCTTGCGGGGTGTGGGGCGGAGCCCCACATAAACTCCCCGACAAATCAAAATTTGAAGTTTACAGCAAAAAGAAACTGAGTCAAACAATCGGAAAGGATTTCCGAGCTTGACGCAGTTCCTTTTTCATCACAAGACAGCCGTCATATGTCTTGCCACGTGGCAACAGATATTGACCGCCACGGGAAGTCCCGCAATGTGCGTCGGATACGGCTCAATATGCACGGCAAGTGCCGTGGTATCTCCGCCAAAGCCTTGCGGTCCGATACCGAGTGCGTTGATCCTTTCCAAAAGCTCTTTTTCAAGTGCGGCATAATTCGGATCGGCATTTTGTTCTCCAAGGTCTCTGGCAAGCGCCACCTTGGAAAGCACAGCGGCATAGTCAAAGCTGCCGCCCATTCCGATTCCGACAACGATCGGCGGACAGGGATTGGAGCCTGCGCGCTCCACCGTATCCAAAACAAACTGCACGATATCCTCTCTTGTTGCCGACGGCGTGAACATTTCGAGGGCGCTCATGTTCTCGCTTCCAAAGCCCTTTGGCAGTGCCGTAAGCCTAAGCTTATCCCCCTCGCAAAACCGAATATACGTAATGGCGGGGGTATTATCTCCCGTGTTAGCGCGGTCAAAAAACGGATCTCTGACCACAGAACAGCGAAGCTTGCCGTCAAGATACGCCGCACGGACACCGTCATCGATCGCTTCATTCAAGGTCTTTCCCGTGATATGAAGATCCTTACCGACCTCGGCAAATACGATCGCCATGCCCGTATCCTGACAAACGGGAACGTCCAGACTCTTTGCCACGCGAATGTTTTGCTCAAGCACCCCAAGCACCGACGATGCCAGCGGATTGCTTTCCCTTTTTTGGGCATGGGAAAGAGCCTCGCTCACGCCGCACGGCAACACATGATTGGCGCCAATAAACAGTTCCTTTACCTTTTCCGTTATGACAGCGGAATCCAAATATCTTAATTCCTTCATATTATATATTCACAAATCCTTTTTTCGATTTTTCATTCAACGTCTGACGGCACACCGTGTCATATCGCATCATACGATGCCGCCTATATCTTTTTCGGCATGCCGCGATGGGCAAAGAAACGGTATGAAATGCCCATACAAAAAGCTTATACAAGGGCAAGGTCAGATAAAACACCGTGCGGTTTAAAGCTCTCCCTATCCTTCTTGACAACCGTGCCTTCACTTTCCCAAAAAGTCTGCCCGCCGTACAGCGATACAGTAAAAAACCTATCACCATAGCCAGAAAGGCAAAGCCACGTGTTTTCCCTCCGTTAAAGTAAAACAGCAGAACCATAGCCGATATTCCCGCAAGCAGGCAAAAAAAGATATCCGAAAAAATTTGGCTTATCTTGCGTATCCGTTGCTTTGTACGCTCTTTCATGGTTTTAAGGTTGAGCAATATACAAAACAAAAAATAACCAAGGTCATTCCACGCACCGAGTACCGTCCCCGCAAGCAAAAAAACAAGCGTAGCGTAAAAAAGGGCAAGCGGCTCGGTCTTCATTTAACAAGTCTCTCCCAAAAGCTTCGTTTTTCACCCATCGACGGATCGGAATAAAACACGCTGTCGATCCTTCCCTCCAGTGTTACCACGCCGCGCTCAACGTCCAACACCAAAATATGCAGTCCGTTGCCCTCGACAGTCATATCGCCGTTATAGGTCATAAGCTGCACGCTGGTCTCGTCAAAACCGATCACATCCTTCACGCCGTCGATCGCCATTTGCTTTCTGCCGATAACGCTGAACTGATGTGCCGTTTTTTCACGTCCGCTTTGTGTCTCATTCATAAAAGCCCTCCATAGAGTGTAATACTACAATCTATGAGAAAAAACTCTTACTTATTCGTCGACCACCTCATAAAGCTCGGCGGCGTCATTCTTGCCCACCTGCTCTTTGACCTCCTTGACCCTCACACGCAGCGTGCGTCCGCCAAAGGATACCTCTATCACGTCATCGACCTTTACCTGATAGGACGCCTTTACCACTCTGCCGTTGACCGAAATACGCTCGGTGTCGCAGGCATCGTTTGCTACCGTGCGTCTTTTGATGATTCTTGAAATCTTTAAAAATTTATCTAATCTCATACTTTCTCCAAAAGAATGAGGCAGACAAAGCCGTCTGCCTTATCTGCCTACATCGTATTCTTCTTACTTGATGGAATCCTTAAGACCCTTGCCAGCAGCAAAAGCGGGTGTCTTGGAAGCAGCGATCTTGATTGCCTCGCCTGTCTTGGGATTGCGGCCAACTCTCTCGCCTCTGGTCTTAACCTCGAATGTACCGAAGCCGATAAGCTGAACCTTGTCGCCCTTCTTAAGTGCGTCAGCAACAACGGTAGTGAACGCATTCAGAGCTGCCTCTGCGTCCTTCTTCTTGAGATTTGCGGAAGCTGCGATTGCTTCGATGAGCTGTGTCTTGTTCATGATATTACACCTTTCTTTTTTTTTGCACCGCGCAGACGGTACTTTTTTCTATATTATAACATCTTTTTCATAATAAATCAAGAGGATTTTTGCATTTTTTGCTAAATTTTTATTCAAAATTGCCTATTTTTTCTTTATTTTGTCCCAAATTGCATCAAGTTCACCAAGAGAACAGTCGTCAAGCCGCTTATTTTGCGCTATGACCTCTGTTTCCACCTTGTGGAATCTGTCGATGAATTTATCGGTTGCTCTTGTCAGCGCCTCCTCGGCATCCACCCCTACTTTGCGGCACAGGCTTGTGATGCTGAGAAGAAGATCGCCGATCTCCTCAAAGATCTCTTCCTGCTTACCGCCGTCAATCGCCTCGGACACCTCGACCAATTCCTCGGAAATTTTATCCATGACGCTCTCGGTATCGGGAAAGTCAAAGCAGGATGCCTTTTTGCCAACTTTAGATGCACGCATCAGTGCGGGAAGCATGTGAGGAATTGCCGTCAGCTTATCGGTCACGGTCCTGCGGCTCTTTTCGTCACTCTTGATCGCCTCCCAGTTTTTGAGGACCTCTGCCGAATTTTCCACGTTCACATCGGCAAAAATGTGCGGGTGGCGGTGGATCAGCTTGGCGCAGATCTCGGTGGTCACGTCCTCCATGACAAACTGCCGCTCTTCCTCAGCGATCTCGGCATGAAACACCACCTGAAGCAATACGTCGCCAAGCTCCTCCTTCAGAAGTGCGGGATTTTCCGTATCAATGGCTTCTATCACCTCATAGGTTTCTTCTATAAGATTATTTCGAATACTGACATGCGTCTGCTCCCTATCCCACGGGCAACCGCCCTCGCCTCTGAGGAGCTTCATGACCGCCACAAGGTCCTCAAAATCATACCGTTTTTTGGCGACAAGCTCCCCTATCATATCCTCTCTGTTCATTTTCACAGTCCTTTCTTTTTTTCATAAATCCAAATCGATATAAAATGACAAGTAATTTTTCTCCGCATGGTAGCATACCGATCTCTCTCTCGTCATACACGCCCATACGTCCGCCGATATACAAATATACAATGACGCAAAGTAAAACACAAAGTATCACCGAAAGACCCTCGGTCATCCATACGCAAAGCAGACACCAAAATGCAAAGCAAATGCCCACCGACAAAAAAGAAGCAAGCAAGGGTGGCATCGAGAGCTTCAAAATATCGGTCTTTACCCTCACGCGCGTATCTATATAATGCAGGTTGATCGCCACAGCCGCAGTATTGCATATCAACGTACTGATGACTGCGCCGTATATACCGATCCCTTCACATCCGATCAAAAAATACGCCGACACCGCTTTGAGGACAGTTCCGACAAGCATGGCGTAAATGGGAAGTGTCTCTTTGTGATACGCCTGCAATATGGCATTTGTCACCCCGAGAAGACAGGAGGAGCAAACCGAAAACGCAAGCCCCGTCAAAAGCGGTGCCGCCATACGGACGGCATCCCCCTCTCCTGCAAACATCAGGGAAAGCAACGGCTGTGCAAACACAGAAAGACCAAACGCGCACGGGAGCGATAGAAACAGACACATTTTAAGTGAGGAATTCACCAGTTCATCCGCCCTCTCGGTATTTCCCTTCTCTACCGCCGACGTCAAGCTCGGCACCAGCGAAACCGACACCCCCGCGATCAGCGATGAGGGTATACTGTAAACGGGAACCGCAAGGGTACTGTAGCATCCGTACACAGCCGCCGCCATCGAGCTTTCATAGCCTATGGTCTGCAAGCGTCTTAAGATCATGCCCATATCGATCACGCGCGAAAACCCCGACAGGGATGAGCTGAGTGTAACGGGGATCGCCAAAGAGACAAGCTTTTTGCATATGGTACCTGCCGTCTCGTAATAAACAAGCTTTGGCATTTGCGTGCGGGACAGGCGCGTCATGCTTTTGATCACAAGCAAATACAGCATGGACAAAAAACTGCCCGCTGTCACGCCAAGCACTCCGTACGCTGCGCACACGTGTGTGGAGCACCCCCGTCGCACAGCCGCAAGCGCAAAGATAAGTCCAAGAAACAGCTTGCCGAACGCTTCCACGACTTGAGAGACGGCAGTAGGGCGCATATCCTGCATTCCCTGGAAGAACCCCCGCATGGCACCCGAAATACAAACGAAAAGTACCGACGGTGAGATCGCCAAAATGCAAAGTCTGGCCATAGGGCTTTCCACAAACTCGGCAAACACCGCCGAGCCAAGCCCCATAGTCAAAGTGCCAACAACGCCAAGACATGTAAAAACAGCCAAAGACACCTTATGGATCTTATTGACTTGATTTGCCCGTCCCCCTGCCGCATGCTCTGAGATCAAAATCGATACGGCAACGGGAAGCCCTGCGGTGGAGAGCACAAAAAAGAGTGCATAAAGCTCATAAGCGGCATTGAAATATCCCATTCCCTCTGCGCCAAGGATCCCCAGCATAGGGATCTTGTAAACAAGCCCTATGACCTTGACCGCTATCACCGACAGCGTGAGTGCCATCACACCCGACGCAAAGCTTTTTTGTTCATGCTCCCCATTCATATCATCACCGACCTATCAGTCAAAATAATGTTTGATTACATCCTTTGCCTCATATTTCAGCTTTTCAATATCAATGGTGGTATATTCACCGTTTTCATACAAAATCTTTCCGTCCACCATGGTCATTCTCACATCCGAAGAATCCGCACTGTAAACCACGGTGGTGTTATATCCGTAAGACGGAATATTATGAAGCGAATCCAGATCGATCAAGATCAGATCCGCTTTTTTTCCGACCTGTATCCTGCCACAGTCCGTTCTGCCCTGCGCCAGCGCACCGCATTCGGTAGCAAGGCGGCAAACGGTCCCTGCATTTGTCACGGTCGGGTCTCTCAAAACGCCTTTGTGAAGAATGGCAGCGGTTTTAAGCTCTTTAAACATATCCAAATTATTGTTGGATGCCGAACCGTCTGTTCCGAGGGCCACGTTCACGCCGCGTGCGAGCATTTTATGGAGCGGCATCACACCGCTGCCGAGCTTAAGATTGCTCACGGCATTATGAGATACAAAAGCTCCCTTTTCCTTCATGATATCCATATCCTGCTCGGTCACCCACACGCAGTGTGCCGCACAGAACGGAGAATCCAAAAGCCCCGTATCAAGCGCAAATTCGATGGGCGTTTTTCCGCCGCGGCGCGCCATGCATTCCTCATGCTCCTTCTCGGTTTCGGAAATATGCATCTGGATGCCGAGTCCATGCTCCTTTGCATATTCTGCCGCCGCACGGCACATACGCTCGGTATTGGTGTATTCGGCGTGAATACTGAAATCCACACGTATCCTTCCGTTATCCGCCAAATGGAAATCACGTACAAGTGCTTCACTTTCGGCAAAGCGGTAAGAGGTCTTTGGGTCTTCATTCGGATCAAAGGACACAATGGAGCGCGAAAGGTTTGCCTTGATGCCGGACCCCAGCACCGCGCGTCCCACCACGTCCTCAAACATATACATATCAGAGAACGATACTATGCCGCCTTTTATCATCTCGGCGATCGACAGCATGGTACCCACATACACCGACTGTTCCGTCAGCCTATCCTCAGCGGGAAAGATCTTTTCATTCAGCCATCTGTCAAGCGGCAGATCCTCGCCGTATCCGCGAAACAGCGACATAGCGGCGTGGCAGTGCGAATTGTAAAAGCCGGGGAAAAGAAGATTGCCCCTACCGTCGATCACGCGGTCATAGCTTTCTGTGGGCTTCTGTGTTCCCACATAAGAAATGCAGTCATCGGATACTGCCACAAAAACCGAGGCTTCTCCGTATCCGTATTCTTCGGGAAGCTTGACGTTTTTTATAAGTATGTTCACGTATTATACTTCCCCTTTCTTTTGATAGTATTCGATAATGCCGCGGCCTATGATTTCGCCTTTATCCTCACTCAAATACTCGTACGGATATTTATCATTAAACAAACGCTCGATCTGTATTTTTCCGTTCGGCTCGGCGTGATATTCCACAAGCTTGGTCACAGCACCCGCGCCGACCGCTAAAATGGAATGGACCTCTTCCATCATGTAAACGTTGTAAAGCCCCTCATACCCTTCCTTGGAAAAACCGACGTTTTCAAAGTTCCCAACCGTATTTTTTTGTCTGTACATATAGTACGGCGCATATCCTGCCTGCAGGGCCCTCAGCTGAGAATAGTCCACACACTTTCCCACGTCTCCGCCCGTAATGGAATAGATATGACTGTCGCTCCTCAGAATATCCGCAGACTTCTTAACGCAAAAAGTATGTACGGTGATATTCTCGGGGTCAAGCTCGACAATTTTATCAAAGGTTGCGGCAAAGGTAGAAAAACGGTCTCCGGGAAGTCCTGCAATCAGATCGGTATTGATACACTTTATGCCCGACTCCTTGGCAATATGATAGGCACGGTAAAAGTCCTCCACAGAATGTGCCCGTCCGATGTTGTCAAGCACGTGATCGGCAAGCGACTGGGCGTTGACACTCACGCGTGTCACCCCGTATTTCGCGGCGACCGCCAATTTCTCGGCAGTGATGGTGTCGGGACGTCCCGCTTCATATGTAAATTCCTCAAGAGCGCTCACATCGGTATTGCCTGCCACGCTGGACAGCAAAAGCTCCATCTGCTCCGCTGTCAGAATGGTTGGTGTTCCGCCGCCGACGTAAACGGTCTTGACATGAAGCCCCAAACGGCGCACCGTCTCAAAGGTGCGCTCAATATCCTTGCAAAGTCTTACAAGATACTCGGGGATCAGCGAAAGAAGCCTCTTTGAGGTATAGGAAACAAACGAGCAGTATGAACACCTTGACGGGCAAAACGGGATCGAGATGTAGATACTGCAATCCTTCGGTGAGGGCTGACCGATGATCTCCCTTTCCTTACGCGCCACGTCAAGGGCAAGTCCCGCCTTTTTCGGCGTGACAAAATAGTCCGAGGACAGCGTCTTTTTGACACGCGTTTTACTCATGCCATTGTGAAGCATCTCCATTGCCACCTTAGAGGGGCGAACGCCGACCAGCATACCCCACGACGGCTTATACTTCATAAGCTCTCCGCCTGCCGCGATCACTGCCGCGCCCACTGCCAGCTTTCTTGTCCGTTCCTCGGTCACCTGCTCGCAAAATGGGGACTCTCTGGTTGCCTCTGTCTCTTTTTCGCCAAGCTTAAATTGCGCCGTTGCCGTTGCCTTCTCACCATCACATACCAGCTTCAGACTTAAAACGGGCGTACTCGGAGTGATCTCCTCATCCTCGGGAAACTTTGCCCCGGGAAAGAAGATCATGCAAAGGGTCTGGACGTAATACCGATTGATATCTCCTTCAACATACAGCTTCATATCATAACATTCCTTTAATTTTTTATCAGAACTTTACTGTCCATGACGATGGTGATGGGACCGTCATTAAGCAGCTCCACCTTCATCTCCGCCCCGAAAATACCTTTTCCGACAGGCTTTCCGATATGCTCCGACAGCTTCCCGCAAAAATACTCATATAAGCCGTCCGCGATTGCGGGTGCCGCCGCAGACAGATAATCGGGGCGGTTACCGTGCTTATAGTTGGCAAGCAAGGAAAAATTGGAGACCACCAGTGCCTCGCCGCCGATATCCAAAAGCGAAAGATTCATTTTGTCGTTTTGGTCATTGAAAATGCGGAGTTTGGCAATTTTGGCACTCAAAACTTCTGCGTCCTTTTCGGTATCACCGTCGGCAACACCGAGCAAGATCATAAGTCCTGCCCCACACTTACCTACCGTCTGTCCGTCCACGTCCACCTTCGCGTGGCTTACTCTTTGCAAAACTGCTATCATATTATATCCTCTCCGATTATGCGTATCCTCTTGTCACATCTATCACATCCTTAAGAGACTTGAGACGCGACACGATGGAATGATAATGCTCGGTATTTTTACAGCTGATCTTAAGGTTCATGACCACTTGATCCTCGCCCTTTTTGACCGTATTGACCGAAAGTATCGAAACCTTCATGTCGGCAAGTGTTACCGACACGTCGGCAAGCAGACCGAGCCTGTCATACGAAACGATCTGGAGCAGTGCCTCATATACGCCGTCGCTCGGGCGGTCTCCGCTGGTTTCCCAATGCGCCTCTACCCAGCGCGAGGGATCATATTCCTGCTTCATGCTCTCGGTGACGTTCGGGCAATCCTGCTTGTGAATGGAGATTCCATAGCCCTTAGTGATAAAGCCGATCACCCTGTCACCGGGAAGCGGATTACAGCATTTGGCAAATTTGACCATACAGCCCTTTTCGCCGTCAACCACGATGCCGCTGTTGCTCTTGAGGTTCTTTGCCGACGCCAGCTTAATATTTTCTTCGGTGATCTGGGGCTTCTGCTCGGCGATCTCGTCCTTGAAGAATTTATCGAACTCGTCCTTGATCTTGGGGAATACCTTGGTCAAGGTCAGCTCGCCGTAACCGAGCGCATTATAAAAATCGTCCAACGTATTAAAGCCGAATCTTGCCGACACGGTGCCCGTTGCCTCGTCTCTTTGTTTTTCGGTATACGGGCGAAGCGATTTTTTAAGCTCGCCGTCGATCATGCTCTTTCCAAACACGATATTGTCAGCGCGTTTTTCCTTTTTATACCACTGACGGATCTTATTTCTTGCCTCGCTGGTCTTTACGATCTTCAGCCAGTCGCGGCTGGGCCCCTTGCCGCTTTGCGAGGTGATGACCTCTACGATCTCTCCGTTTTCCAGAATACGGTCGATGGGCACGATCATACCGTTGATTTTGGCACCGATCATCTTATGACCGACCGCCGAATGGATGGCATAGGCAAAGTCTATCACCGTTGAGCCCTGCGGCAGCTGCACCACGTCTCCCTTAGGCGTAAACACAAACACTTCATCGTGGAAAATATCGGTCTTGATGGCGTTAAGAAATTCATCGGGGTCATGGGTGTCGTTCTCGGTCTCCACAAGCTTTGCCACCCACGCAAGCTTCTTGTCCATATCCTCTTTGGAGTTTGCGCCCGACTTATATTTCCAGTGCGCCGCGATACCGTATTCTGCAATATGGTGCATCTCCCAGGTTCTGATCTGCACCTCAAACGGGATACCGTCACGTCCGATAACGGTGGTATGAAGCGAGCGATACATATTGGGCTTCGGCGTGGAAATATAGTCCTTAAATCGCCCGGGGAGCGGCTTGAACATCTCATGGATCAGACCAAGAGCCATGTAGCAATCCACCTCAGAATCCACGATCACCCTCAGAGCATAGAAATCGTATATTTCGTCGAAGCTCTTATTCTGATTATACATTTTCTTGTAAATGCTGTAAACCGATTTGATACGGCCTTCAAGCGTAAACGTAATCTTGTTTTCGGTCAGCTTGTTCTCCACCATTGTTCTGACGTTATCTATGAAATTGACGTTTAAGCCGTACTTCTTTTCAATATCCGCCTTGACCTCGGAGAAACCGATCGGGTCAAGATAAGAAAGGCTGAGGCTTTCCAGCTCCTGCTTGATCTTCTGCATACCGAGGCGGTGCGCCAAGGGTGCATACACCTGCATGGTCTCAAGCGCTGTGATACGGCGCTTGGCATCGGGCTTGACACCAAGTGTTCTCATGTTATGCAAGCGGTCGCAAAGCTTGATAAAAATAACACGGATATCCTTTGACATGGCAAGAAGCATTTTGCGAAGGCTCTCAATATGTGCTTCTTCCTTATCCTCGATCTGCATGATCACGATCTTAGTAAGACCGTCCACCAAAAGCGTCACGTCACTGCCGAACATCTTGCGTATCTTGTCAAGGTTGGTTTTCTCTGAGCAATCCTCCACCGTATCGTGCAAAAGCGCGGCACAGATCGAGTCGGTATCAAGCCCAAGCTCTGCCACGATCTCGGCAACCGCCAAAGGATGAGATATATAGGCTTCACCGCTGACGCGGAACTGTCCCTCATGCAGACTTTCCGCGTAGTCATAAGCCTTTTGTATTTTTTCTATGTCATATCGGTCTTTTGACAAGATACCGAAAAACCGTTTTTTCAGCACTTCAAGCTGATTATTCTCTGTCATCTCTGTTAGCTCCTTTCGGGGGCAGTTGTCTGTCATATATTCTTATAACAGATCACATTGGGAAATAAGCCGTCCGAGGATCTCGGAATCCTCAAGATTGACCTTGGGGGATCCCGTGTTCACACGCACCTCAACCAAACGACCCGATGTTCTTTCTATCTCGCAAAGCTTCATTTCGTCAAGAATATCCATCATAATACGAAGCAACGCCAAGCTGATTCTTGGATTTTCTGCGCTGAGCATCATCAGAAGCTGTCTTTCGGGGATCCTGGTTTGTCCCGTCATATCCATACGTCTGAAAAACATATACAGCTGTTTAAAATCCTCTCTTGTAGGCAACAGATGCTCATCTTTGGAAAAACGCGCACCCGCCATCACCGCCTCATAGCGGTTTGCAGAAGCATCCAGCCCCTCCAGAAATTCGTTATTTGCCCTCATTTCTCTGACGAGTAACTGCACGCTCTTTACATGATTATATTCGTTGATATCCACATTGAACATCACGTCCACAAGCTCGCCGACAGATAAATTGAAACACTCATAGCTTGCGCCGAACATGACGGCATTCAAGATAATACCGTCCTTCTCCAGCACAAGCTTCAGATGTTTACCGCCGCCGATAGAATAGGATTTGACAATTTTCGCCTTTTCCAGATAAAATAAAGGCGTGGGATTGGCGTTTCCGTACGGCTCAAAGCGCAAAAGCTGTGTAGCAAAGTCCATGGTGATCTCCCCTGCCGCAAGCTCACTGTCAGCCGAGATCTCATCTTCCCACGTTTCACTCGGAAGGTCACGCACAAAGTCATTCAGCCGTCGGCGAAGCTCTGCCACGTTTCCTCTGGTTACCGAAAGCCCTGCCGCAAGCTCATGACCGCCGTATTTGACAAGGCAATCCGCACAGGCATCCAACGCCGCCTTGAGGTTGACGCCCTCAATGCTTCGGCAAGAGCCTTTTCCAACCTCAAACTGTCCCGCATTCGGCTCTGTCGAATCGTTATAAGTAATGAGCACTGTCGGCAGATGGTATCTCTCCGTCACACGGGATGCGGCAATACCGATCACCCCCGAGTGCCAGTTGTCGCCCTCGACCACAATAAAATGGTCATGCTGAAAATCATGTGTCTGCTCAACCTGCTCAAAGATACTGTCGATGATCCGACTTTCCTCAGCCTGTCTGTCTTTATTATATTCACAAAGGACCTCGGCAAGAATTTCCGCTCCCTCGTCGCAGTTTTCGTCCTCGCGCGTCAAAAGAAGAAGCTCCACCGCCTTGGTCGCCTCATTCATGCGCCCTGCGGCATTGATACGCGGTGCAATGCCAAAACCGATAGAGGATGCCGTCAGCTTTCCCTGCTTGCCCGCACCCGCGCACGATAGCAGTGCCTTGATTCCGGGACGCGGCTTTGCCCTCATCATCTCAAGTCCCAACGAAACGATCATGCGGTTCTCACCCACAAGCGGCATCACGTCCGCCACTGTGCCAAGCGTCACAAGATCGGCATAAGCATAATAATTTTTTCTCGCGACCTCTGTTTTTTCCGCCTTAGAGACCTCTGCCAAAAGCATTTCCACGGCAATAATCAGCTTAAAAGCGACACCGACACCCGCAAGCTCCTTAAAAGGATACCCGCAATCAAAGCGGTGCGGATCGACCACTGCGCACGCCTTTGGCAGTTGATCGGGACATTCATGGTGATCTGTCACCACCACGTCCATACCAAGAGTGGTTGCCAGCTCTATTTCCTTTTCCGCACTGATCCCCGTATCCACGGTCACGATCAGATCGACCTTCTTTTCGGCAAGCTTCTCAATGGCATCGACAGACATACCGTACCCCTCGCTGATACGCTTGGGAATATAATATCCCAGACCAATGCCCTTTTCCGAGGGATGAAGACGGCGGTTCAGATCCTCAAGATAGAGAAAAAGCATTGCCGTTGACGATACACCGTCAGCATCATAGTCGCCATATATGGCAATATTCTCGCCGTTTTTCACGGCAAAGAGCACGCGTTCTGCCGCCTCTTTCATGTCCTTCATCAGGAACGGATCGTGAAGCACCGTTTCGGCGTAGCACAAAAATTTCTCTATTTTTTCCACGCTGTCATAGCCGCGATAGATCAAAAGACGGACGATGGAGGGGCAAAGGTCAAACTTTTCCCCCGCCGCAAGCACCGTTTGTTGTTCTTCCTCGGTCAGCGCGCGGTTACATATTTTCCAATTCTTCTTCGGTTTCATACGATACTATCAAGGTAATTCCCTTTTCTCCAAAATTTCAACGATCTCCACGTCATGGCGTTTGCTTGCAACCGCTTTTGCATACAGCCAAACAAAGAACAAGCTGAGGACGAACCCGAAAACAAGTGAAATATATCTGAATATCTCGCCCTCAAACAAAAGCTCCGACAAAAAATAAAATGCCACTCCGACGATCAGCGGAAGCATAAACACCAGTGCCGCATACCACAGAACCTTTTCGGTCTCGGTAGAAACGGTCACCACGTCTCCCACCTTAGCACCAAGCGTATTTGACGCCGTTGCCTCAAACTTTCGGGAGCCCCCCGTCAGCGAACAGATACTACATCCTTCACCATCCTTATTTTTATGGCAACCGTCACACGCCGCCTGCCTCTCCACCTCTACGATGGTCATTCCGTTTTCTATTCGAATCACGGTTGCTTTGGTCTGCATAAAACTTTCCTTTCAAAAATCCATACGGGCAAAACGGCTCATAACGGCAAGTGCCGCACGCACACCGTCCACCGCGGCACTGGTAATGCCGCCCGCATACCCCGCACCCTCGCCGCACGGATAGATCAGATCCTTTCCCACGGCGCACATATTTTGTTCTCTCTCTACTCTCAGAGGCGCGGACGTTCTTGTCTCCACACCGCTCAGAACCGCATCGACATCCCCATAGCATGCCATTTTTTTGCCAAACACCGCAAAACCTCTTTTGAGGTTTTCGCAGATGGGTGGCGGTAATACATCACCCAGCTTTGTCAGCTTCACGTGCCCGTTCATATAGGTGGGCTGTATTTTCTTTGGTTCGTGCACAAGCCTATCGTTCAAAAAGTCCCCCATGGTCTGTATCGGCGCGGCATAGTTCTGCCCGCCGAGCAAAAATGCCCTCCGCTCAAGCTCCCTTTGGAACTCAATGGCACGAAAAACATCGTTTCCGCAATCGCTTGGCAAAACCGAAACCGCCACCGCCGAGTTGGCATTTTTTCCGTCTCTGGCATAGCGGCTCATGCCGTTTACCACAACGCCGCCCTCCTCGGACGCCGCCGCCATGACCTCGCCCCCCGGGCACATGCAAAAGGTATACACCCCTCGCTCTCCGCCCGTATAGGATAGGTTATATTCTCCCTTGCCGAGCTTCGGGTGTCCCGCATATCTGCCAAACAGGCAGGCATCCACGTCGCTTTGCAGATGCTCCACGCGAACACCGACCGAAAAGGGCTTTGGCAAAAGACGAAATCCTTTGTCGCCCAGCATCGCATACGTATCTCTCGCGCTGTGACCGATCGCCAAGATCATAACACCAGAGGCAATGTCACCACAGCTTGTTTTTGCCACAACGCCGCCATCGCTTCCGTAAGTAAGATCTTCAAGCCGACAGTGATAAATCAGTGTTCCGCCCAGCTCCTTGATCCTTTCCAAAATTCGACAGACCACGCCTCTTAAAATATCGGTTCCGATGTGTGGCTTGGCTCGGGTCAAAATATCGTCGGGCGCGCCAAAGCGGTGAAACGTGCGCAGAACGTATCCGCACATCTCGTCATGTATCCTTGTCACCAGCTTTCCGTCCGAAAAGGTGCCCGCACCGCCTGCACCAAACTGAATATTGGTGGAGCTGTCAAGGCGTTTTTCCCTGTAAAAGGTCTCCACCCTTTCCACTCTGTCATCCATGTCGCCGCCGCGGTCAATAACGATGGGACGATAGCCGTTTTCGGCAAGCATGAGTGCTGAAAAAAGACCGCAGGGACCCATACCGACAACCAGCGGATGCCCTTTCATTTTTTGATCGCCAAACTGTACGCTCGGCATTTTCTCCTCAAAGGGCCTTACCGAAAGTGATGCCGCGCGCGCCACATCCACTCTGAGCGGCTCATCCGAAATAGCAAGAACCGAGCATATTGCCTTGATGTTGTCTTTTTTTCTGGCATCTATGGACTTTTTATAAATTTGAAAATGAAGCATATCGGTCCCATGCCCCATACGCTTCATTTTCGCAGATGCCATATGAAAAAACTCGCTGTCTTCCGCATCAAACGGCAAAGATAAATCGGATATCAAAAAAGATTTCGCGAGCACTGCCTCTGTCATAGCACAAGCTCCGAGATCTGTGCCGTTGGCAAAGGAGGATTTTCAGCCCCCTTGGAGGTATCCGTAGTGTTTCGTATCACAAGCCAAAGAAAAAACGCAAGAAAAACACATGCAATCAGCACCGCAAAATTTCCCTTTTTATTCTTCTTCACCGCATAGTCCTCGGAATCGTTTTCACGTTCTCTCATCTGCTGATTCTGATTCATACTTTACTCCCCTTTCAACTGTTTTCGGGTTCGGTGTTTTTATTTTTCTGCCCGTGGTGAGGGTTATGTACAAGAAGCCCCAGAAGCTCTCGCTTTAAGGAATTGTAATTATAGTTACGCTTGAGCGTTCCGTCAAGTGCCATGGAAATGGTGCCCGTTTCCTCAGACACAACGATGACGATTGCGTCGCTCGCTTCACTCAGACCAATGGCGGCACGGTGTCTTGTGCCAAGCTCCTTGACGATATCATCCGTGGTAGACAGCGGTAAAAAGCAGCTTGCCGCACAGATATGGTGATTGCGTATGATCACCGCACCGTCATGAAGCGGTGCCTTATTGAAAAAGATATTGCGGAGCAAAAACGGAGAGATCTCGGCATTGATGGAAACGCCCGTTTTCATATACTCACCAAGCTTGGTCTTTCGCTCAATCACGATCAGCGCGCCCGTTTTGGTCCTTGCCATATCGCCCACAGCCTCACAGATGGCGTCTATATCCGCCGTTACGGATTCGATCTCACTGGTGTCCGTCACAAGCCCCTTAAAGCTGGTGATCGGAGAGTTTCCGATCTTTTCAAGCGCGGCTCTGAGCTCGGGCTGGAACACGATGACCACCGCGATAAAACCGATCTGAT
>JAZNDA010000119.1:0-12262 GCA_045587785.1 Eubacteriales bacterium
TTTGATTGAACTCATTTGTTTTCTCCTTTCGCCGTGTTGATGGAGGCGATCAACATTCTGCGGATCGTTCCACACTGATTGTATAACTCTTTTGCAATCTCTCGGTCGAGTAATTCTGATTTTACAAATAATTCAAGCCAATATTCCGTTTCGTAGCACTCCTTTAGCGCAATTTGAAACTTGGCAATAAAGTCGGCTTTGCTATGAGCATAATTTGCTTCGTGAATATTTGCGCCAATTGAGGTAGAGGAACGCTCTAACTGATTTACAAGAGAATAATGCCCTTTTATGCCATCACACGTTTTGATGACTTTTACCGCAAAATCGGTTGACAACTCTCGAAGTTTTGATTCTGCCATAGTAACACCGCCTTTCTGCCGTTATTATATCATAAATTCGATATTTAATCAAGTGAAATATTCGGCGTGCGCCGAATGTGAAATAATTTCCTTGCGGAAATTGTGAAATATCTCCCGCCGCCTACGGCTTTGGTCGATGTGAAATGAAATTTGCCCACATTCGCGCCAGCGAATATTTCACATTTGCGGAGCAAATATTTCACAGCGAAGCTATTTCACTTGCCCGAAGGGCAAATTTCACTGAAAAAAGCCATTCGCTTTTGCGAATGGCTTTTTTCTTGGCAGGGGCAGGAGGATTCGAACCCGCGACCCACGGTTTTGGAGACCGGTACTCTACCAGCTGAGCTATACCCCTGTATTTTCGACCTTGACATTATATCACATTCTTTTTGCTTTTGCAAGGGGTTTTTGAAAATTTCTTCGTCTTTTCTGAATTTTTTTCTCATAGACTTGCTATAAGAGCTTATCGAAAGGAACTTCTATGAAAAAATTAAGAAAATTTATACTGAGCGCACTGATGCTTTGCGGCGTCTCTTTTCTTATGAGGACGGTAAACGTCAGCTTCAACGTCTACGTTTCCAACCGCGCAGGTGCCGAGACCATGGGGCTGTATTCCCTTCTTTCGGGCGTGTACGGCTTCGCCTTGACCTTTGCCACCTCGGGCATCAGTCTTGCTACCATGCGGCTTGTTGCCGAGGCTATGGGAGTTGGTGACACGCGTCGCGTGCGAAAATCTTTAAAATATTGTCTGATCTACAGTCTCACCTTCGGCACAGCCGCCTCGGTTCTTCTCTTTATACTTGCAAAGCCGATCGCCATACATCTACTGGATGACGTCCGCACCTTGATGCCCATTCGCATCCTTTCGTTTTCCCTCTTGCCCATTTCTCTGACCTCGGTCTTTGGTGGCTATTTTACCGCCGTCAGACGCGTATACAAAAATGCCGCTGTGCAAGTCGCCGAGCAAGCCATCCGTATTTTTTCCATTTCTCAGCTGCTTACTCTGCTCCTTCCGCGGGGCATGGAAGCCGCCTGCATTGCACTTGCCGCAGGGGGTGTCATTGCCGACTTTTGCTCTTTTTTCATGTCATTTGTCACGTTTCTATTGGACAAAAGCAAAAAAGATACATCAAAGAGTGTTCCATGTGATACAGAAACGAGGCGTTTGCCACAAAAACTTTTATCGATCGCACTTCCTGTTGCCCTGAGTGCTTGCGCAAGATCGGGCCTCATTTCCCTTGAACACGTACTCATTCCCATTGGTCTTAGAAAAAGCGGCAGTTCGCGAGAGCACGCCTTGGCAGCCTACGGCACACTGCAAAGCATGGCACTCCCCATCATCCTTTTCCCCTCCGCTCTCATTGGCTCTTTCTCGGGACTTCTTGTCCCCGAAATAACAGAATGCCGTGTCAAAAACAATACACGGCAAATTCGGTATATCAGTGAGCGTGTTCTCCAACTTTCCCTGCTGTTTTCTGTCGGCGTTGCGGGTGTCATGATTTTCTTTTCGCGCGAGATTGGCGACGTGATCTATCCCGGCAAAAACGCAGACCAATATATTCGGCTTTTGGCACCGCTCATTCCCATCATGTACATTGACTCGGGCGTGGACGCCATTTTGAAAGGAATGGGAAAGCAGCTCTACAGCATGATCGTCAACATTGTGGATGCCGCACTCTCGGTCATTCTTGTCTGGATACTTTTACCCAAGTACGGTATATACGGCTTCATCATCACCATATACGTCACCGAAACCGTAAATACCGTTCTCAGCGTTTCCAAGCTTTTGACCGTCTCACTCATCAAGCCAAAGCTTTGCAAGTGGATATTGGGACCTCTTTTTTGCATTGTGGGTGCCACCTGCACAGCAAGGCTACTCTTGCCGTCCCCCACATTTTATACGCCGAGCGCACTGACCCTTACGCTTCACATTATCCTTGTCGCGGCGCTTTATTTTTTGTTTTTGACACTTTGCCATACACTTGACAAAGAGGATCTTGATTGGGCTGTAAAAATACTCAGAAAAGAAAAAACCAATCAGTAATAGCGCACCACAGCGATCACCTTGCCAAGCATTGTAAGTTCGTCGACCACGATGGATTGAAATTCGGGATTTTCAGGTCTGAGCCGAAAACGTCCGTTTTCCTTAAAAAAGGTCTTTACCGTTGCCTCATCCTCTATCATGACCACAACGATATCGCCGTTTTCGGCATAATCGCTCCTCTCAACCACTACATAATCACCATCGCATATCCCCGCCATGATCATACTCGTTCCGCTCACGCGCAAAGCAAACAGATCTTCTGAAGAATATTTTGTTTTGTTTGGGGAAAAATCAAGATAGCCATCAAAATTTTCAGAGGCGAGAATGGGGACACCTGCCGTTACTTTTCCAAGAATAGGTACACGGTCTGCCATATCTTTCTCCGGATAAATCAAAGTAATGGCGCGGCTTTTTCCTTCCTCAATGCGGATATATCCCAGCTTTTCAAGTCGGTGCAGATACAAGTGCACCGTTGACGGGCTTTTATACCCGAGGGCACCCGAGATATCACGTACACTCGGCGCATATCCGTTTTCGCTTATGGAGCTTTTTATGTGATTCAAAACACGTTGTTCCCGCACACCTATTTTTTTCATGATCAAGACCTCAAATCCTTATTTTTAGGGTGACAGTAGATATACAAACCCGCTGTCACTTACTCTTTTTGGCGCTTTTTGCGCCTGCCTTCCTCGCAAGGCAAACACAAAAATCACACAAAAATATCGGCGTGACAGTTCGAAGAATTTATAAAAGAGCAGATTTTGCTGGGGTCGAGAAAAAAAGTCGATGGAATATACCAATATTCCGAGGCTTTTTGACGATGAATGGCGCAAAATATGCCTTTTATAAACGATTTCGTATATCTACTGTCATCCTATACACAAAATTATTTTAGCACATTTTTGTATGTTTGTAAAGAATTATTTTGTGCAGATAAAATTGTCCGAGTTTGTTAATAATATGTAACCTTTCAAAAATATGCTTGAAAAATGGAAAGTTTTGTAGTATTATATAAACTGGAGTACGTTGGATTTATCATAACAAATCACGATTACCACACAAAGGAGAAAAGGTATGACAAAAATAACATCTAACAAATTTGTGAATAGCTGGATCAAAGAAATGGCAGCTATGACACAACCCGACAAAATCGTTCTCATTGACGGTTCTGAGGCTCAGGCTGATGCCCTTCGCGCTGAGGCTTGCTCCACAGGCGAGATCATTAAGCTTAATCAGGAAGCACTTCCCGGCTGCTATCTTCACAGAACTGCTGTGAATGACGTTGCCCGTGTTGAAGGCAGAACCTTTATCTGCACATCCAAGAAAGAGGATGCAGGTAATATCAACAACTGGATGGATCCCACAGAGTGCAAGGAAAAGCTGTCCAAGCTCTACAAAGGCTCTATGAAGGGACGCACCATGTACGTTATTCCCTATTCCATGAGTGTAGTCGGATCTCCTTTTGCAAAGTACGGTATTGAGTTGACAGACTCTATCTACGTTGTTCTTAACATGCTGATCATGACACGTGTCGGTCTTGACGTCCTTAAAGCTCTTGGTGATAGCGACGACTACATCAAGGGTCTTCACGCAAGAGCTGACATTGATGAAGAAAACAGATATATCGTTCACTTCCCCGAGGAAAACACCATTTGGTCGGTCAACTCCGGCTACGGCGGAAACGTTCTTCTTGGTAAGAAGTGCTTTGCTCTGCGTATTGCATCCTACCTTGGACGCAATGAGGGCTGGATGGCTGAGCATATGCTCATTCTCGGTGTTGAATACCCTGATGGCGATATCAAGTATATCAGCGCGGCATTCCCCTCTGCATGCGGCAAGACCAACCTTGCTATGCTGATCCCGCCCGAGATCTATCAGAAGAAGGGTTACAAGGTTTGGTGTGTCGGTGATGACATTGCTTGGCTCCGCGTCGGCGAGGACGGCAGACTGTGGGCAGTTAACCCCGAGAACGGCTTCTTCGGTGTTGCTCCCGGTACCAACGACAAGTCTAACCCCAATGCACTTGCCACCTGCATGAAGGATACCATCTTTACCAACGTTTGCCACGATCTGGACAACAACACGGTTTGGTGGGAAGGCCTTGACAACAATCCTCCCAAGAACGCTAAGAACTGGCGCGGCGAGGACTGGGATTACAAGACCTACGATAAGAACGACAAGGTTAGGACCGCAGGCGCTCATCCTAACTCCCGTTTCACAGCAAAGGCTATCAACTGTCCTTGCATCTCCAAGGAGTTCAACAATCCCGCAGGCGTTCCGATCTCTGCTATCGTATTTGGCGGACGCCGTGCTAAGACCGCTCCTCTGGTATACCAGTCCACAAGCTGGCAGAACGGTACTTTCGTAGGCTCTATCATGGCTTCCGAGACAACGGCTGCTGCTGCAGGGGCTGTCGGCGTGGTTCGCCGCGACCCCATGGCTATGCGTCCCTTCGTTGGTTATGATATGGGTGACTACTGGGCACACTGGCTCAAGATGGGCACAAAGATTCCCCACGCACCCAAGATCTTCCACGTCAACTGGTTCCGTACCGATGATGAGGGCAACTTCATCTGGCCCGGCTTCGGTGACAATATGCGTGTGCTTGACTGGATCCTTGCACGTTGCGAGAACAAGGTAGAGGCTACCATCACGCCCATCGGTTACGTTCCCAAGGCCGAGGACATCAACATTGAGGGGCTTGAGGATGTTTCGCTTGAAACCATCAAGGGTCTTCTGAGCGTTGACATTGACTCCTGGCTTGAGGACATTGCCAACATCAAGGATTTCTACGCACAGGTTGGCGACAGAGTTCCTGAAACTCTTTATGACGAGCTTGCCGCTCTTGAAGCAAGACTGAACGCCGCAAAGTAAACTTCAATTAGCAAAACAAATACCCGACAGATGTTACGTCTGTCGGGTATTTTTGTACTTGTTTACACGTATTCGTCAAAGAATGTGCTCTGCGATAAACTTAGCTACGCCGTCCGCATCATTACTGTCGACAACAAGGTCGGCAACCTCAAGAACCGCAGGTATGGCATTGGACACCGCCACGCCAAGACCGCAGTTTTTTATTGACTCGATATCATCGTTATCATCCCCAAAATAAACAGCCTCACACGGAGATATGTCAAAGTGAGAAAGCATTTGCTTTACACCGTTCCACTTTGTGGCGCGCTTATTCATGATCTGCATCAACTGTCCGTTCGCAACAGTATAGTAAAGATCGTTCGGAATTTCCTTTTTTACAAATTCCACTGTGTTTTCGGTATCAATTCCGACGATGATTTTCAATATCTTTTCTGTCCCGGCAACACTGACAAGATCGTGGCACACAATAGACTCATAGTTCTCAAACGATATGTTTGAGTATGCGGCATCTCCCGTTTCAAGCGTAATTCTGAAATCCGGGCAACACTTTAAAGCCCTCAATACCTTCTCTGCACTTTGGCGGGAAATGGAACACTCTGTCTGCGCAGTGCCGCAAACAACTCTCGCCCCATTAGATACCGCCATAGCATCAAAGTCTATATCAAAATTTTTCTTTTCCATATCCCGCTGCGGTCTTGCCGTTGCCGCCATAACAAGAATTCCTTTTTGCTTGCATCGGTTCAGTATTTCTTTTGTAAATGAAGACAGACTTTTATCCGTATGCAACAGCGTTCTGTCCAGATCGGTAATAATGGCCTTCATAGAATCTCCCTTTTGAATTCAGACATAAAAAGTGCCGAAGCGAACTTCGGCACTTTTCCATTTTGACTTAGCTCAGGTAAATAACAATGGTATCTCCTGCGGAAATATCGTTGTACTCATCAAGGTTTGCGTCCATCGCTTCAGCCATGGATGCATCCTTAGGTGCCTTTGCCAGGCTCCAAAGCCAGAGATGACCGTCCTTAGCTTCAAGATCACCGACCTTAGCAAGCTTGCCTTCAGCATCATAGGTAATCTCAATTTCATACTCGAAGCCCATGAACTCCTCAAGAATAGCAAGAGGTGTTACCGTGGTGCCGACATAATCGTAGCCCGTAATCTCATTGCTGGCATACTTATTTTCGCCACCCAAAGACTCTCTTACAATGATATTGACGTTGAGCGGTTCACGCGATACGCTGCCGCCTGCTTCCGTGGTGGTCTCCTCATCCTTGGATCCGCCGCAAGAAACCAGCGCCATTCCTACCATAAGAAGGGCAAGTACAATGGATAAAATTTTTATTGCTTTCATTTTTTTACCTCCACTGGAATTAGTTTATCTAATTATAATACTTTTTCCCCTTTTTGTCAAGGAATTTTCGGATTTTCAAACAATAAAAAAGCAAAAAAATGACAACAGCATACGATAGCACGCCCATACACAGCCCCAAAATGTCAGAAAGGAACAAAGCCGATTGAAATGATAAAAATTAAGCATAGCGATCACAAGTGCAAACACTTCCATTGCAGTCAGAACAAAAGCAACCAAAAAAAAGCCGACGCCAAAAAAGAAGGCATGAAAAAGATAACCGAAGACTATCGCTAAAACAAAATAAAATGCCCCGCGGTACTTTTGTATCTCAAATGCCCACCGCCTATGACAAAGAGCAATCCCGATAGCCGCTCCCAGAACGGCATGTGAAACCAGATCCGCCAACAGATACAACCATCTCGGCAAAAGCAGTGTATTTCCACGAAAATAATGAAAAACGGACATCGGAACACCGACAACCAGACATACAACGATCCAAACGGCAACCAACACCGATGCTCCTGCAATCATCCCTGCCGTGCCAATCTGACAGTGCCTAAAAAACTCGCTCCGTCTTTTGATTTTATGCATAAGCTCACCTCACGGCATTATATGAGATGAGCTGTTTTTCTATTCCGTCTCCTCCCATTACAAGGATTATTCCCTCTTGCCTACTCGTCAAAGTCAACGTATTTTCTAAGAAGCCATCCCGCATGACTAAAATGCTCACGGCAATATCGGTTATACTGCACTCGGTTTCCCGAAAGTCCGCAATACTCTCCCTTTCTTATCATTGGAAAGAAAAACGGTTTATTCTCATCGGTACAAGGCGCGATATCGGGCGGCAATTCGCGGTAGACGTACTGGGCATCAACTATGAATACCTGCATAGGAAAGCTGCGCTTCACCTTGATAAGCCCCACCTTTTGCACCGCTTCATGATCGCAAAAGGGACACGCAACACCGCCGTATTCCACGTCATAATCCACCATGGCGTGAGTCCCGCACTGCCGCTTTGGCTCTGTTCCCTTAACAAAATAACCCGTTTCCATTCTGTTTCCTCTCGGATCAAGGTAGCAGGCAGGCGACATAAGGCACCCAGAATCCTTACAGTAGGTCACTCTCACAACATCCTTATCCATTTTAAAACGTCTGACACCGACCGTTGGGATCAGGTATTCCCGATGCAGCTTTGTCATAACGTCATTCCAGATTTCAAGATAAGTGTTTTTTTGATCATCCTCAATACTTACGGGATATTCGTAACCGTACCATACGCCGCATAGACAGTAGGGTGTATAGGCGATAAACCATCTGTCTTTGCTGTCCTGCGTTGTGCCGGTTTTCCCTGCCACCTCGGTTATATTGTCAAGCGTCACGGGGCTTGCCGTTCCCGTTTTGATCACGTTTTGAAGCATTTTGGTCATAATACAGGCATTGGCTGAGCTGATGGCTGGACGCGGCTGTGTTTGATTACTAAGCAATTCCCTGCCGCACGAATCGGTCACTCTGAGATAAGATCGCGCTTTTACATAATTTCCTTCATTTGGAAAAATCGTGTAAGCTGACACCATTTCGCGAAGCGTTACACCATAGCTCATCTGTCCGAGCGCAAGCGCCGCGGGCACCTTATCGGTAACGACCGTGCCGTTTTCCTCCGTCTGCCGTTCTATGAGGCTTTGTATCCCAAGTGTATTTTTCAAAAAATCAAAGGAATGATCCACCCCCACCTCGTCAAGCACTTTAAGTGAAATGGTGTTAAGCGAATTTTTGAGAGCAAAGTTGACGTTGACAAGTCCGTGATACACAAGGCTTGCATTTTGTGGCCACGCCGACAGCTTTTGCCCGTTCCCTTTTTGAACAAATTTCAAGGGTACGTCATCATATACGTCGGCATACGTGATAAGCCCCCGCTCCAGCGCGGGAGCATATACGGCAAGCGGCTTGATGGTGGAACCGCTCGGACGCTTTGCGTTTGTGGCATAGCTTTGAATGCGGTTGCCGCTCTTTTCGCCCACTGCCCCCACAACGCCGAGAATATCTCCCGTAGTCGGTTCGATCATGATCACCGCCGATTGCGCACGCACACCCCCCTGTGTGCCAAAATGAGATACGTTCTTATAATAGTTTTCCAGAAGATCTTGCACGTACGGATTCATGGCAGTCACGATACGAAGTCCTCCGTTATAGACCATATCCGAAGCGGCGGCACGGGAATAGCCGTATTGCTCTGACAGATCCTCTATCACATCCTCCACCACCATATCGGCATACCAGGAATTGATCTTTTGCTGACGCATCTCCTCATCCACACATAAAACGGCAGGATATTGCATCGCCGCATCGTACTGTTCCGAGGATATATATCCTTGCTCCAGCATGGCGTCCAAAATGAGCTCTGCGCGTTCCCTATTGTTTTCCGGATTTCGAATGGGATCATAAAAAGTCGGGCTGTTGGTAATAGCGGCAAGACACACACATTCACTCAAAGTAAGCTCTGTGGGGGCTTTGGAAAAATAAAGCCTTGCTCCTGCGCCAATCCCGTAGCATCCTTGCGACAGATTGATCAGATTCATATATTTTTCCAGTATTTCTTCTTTGGATATTTTTTTCTCGATGTCGATTGCCCACAGAATTTCTTGGAGCTTGCGTGATGCCGTGATCTCATTTTTTCCCGTGGCGTTTTTCACAAGCTGTTGGGTGATGGTGGACCCGCCAAAGCGTCCCTCAAATCCAAACAAATAATTGGCTGCCGCCGCTGTCGTTCGGTAAACGTCTACACCGTGATGATCGTAAAATCTCTTATCCTCAATCGCGACAAAAGCATGGATCAGATCAGCGGAAATTTGTTCATACGGCGTATAAATATACTTTTTATCACCGTGAAGCGTTTCCGAAAATTCTACCAGCGACGCTTCATCATAATCCCTTTCCAAGCCCTCGTTATAATAATAAAAACGCGTAGTGGCATCGGTCATGGTATTATCAAGAAGCGAAAGGTCGGCGGACATTTCATAATTTGTCACAATATATACAGCTCCCGCCGAGGCGGTAAGAATCAGCATAAGAACCAAAACAAGTAAAACTTTTAAGAATCGGTGTTTCCCCGTCTTTTTCATATAACCCTCCTGATATAACTTGTCTGAAAATAGTATGAACCGATTCTTATATTCCAAAAGAAAAACAGCCCGCCAACTTATTGCCTCGGCAGGCTGTATTTTCCATTTTTAATGATAGATCACATTTTCTTCGCCAAGAAGCGCTTTAAGCTCGGCATAGGTAAAAGGCGTTAGGTCAAAGCGCGCACTGTAAGAGCTGTATGCCGCTTTTTCGGCATCATAAAACACCACCTCGGTCTTACCGTCAAACAGTTCAATGAGGTTTTTCACCTTGGCGCAAACCTTTCCGTCCAGCGACGGCACGCGTACAAAAAGCTTTCCTCCGTCATGAAGCGCAAACGGAAGATAGGGCGGTGCTGTCTCCTTTTTCGGGAGCGGCTTTTCGGTGGGTTTGGGAACGACCTCTTTAAAGTCATGATCTTCGATCAGCTCCTCCACAGAGTTTGCAATAATCTTGACCTCCTCATCTTTGAGGGAGACCGTGCCCCTGACTAAAACGGCGGAATCCTCACGTATGACGGAATATGCATCTTCATATGCCTTCGGAAACACGATGCACTCAATGGATGAATACTTGTCCTCCAAAATGAAAAACGCCATTTTGTCGCCGTTCTTTGTATTCTTCAAAACCACGTTTCCGATCATACCCACCACCGTAATACGGCTCTTTTCGGGATATTTATCCCTGTTTTCGGCATCCTGAAGCTCAGAAAGATTGGTCGCCGACAGCGCCGAAATATGCTTGCCGTACCCATCAAGCAGATGTCCCGAGAATGACATGCCCGAACATTCTTTTTCCAGCATCAAAAGTTGACGCGGCGAAAATTCGGGAATACTCGGGTAATCAAAATGCGGTCTTTCTACCACATCGGGTGGAGCCATGGAAAACATATCAAGCTGTCCTTCCAGATTCCCTCGTCCCGCATCGCTTGCGTTATCCATGATTTTCTCGTACGAGGACAAAAGTTGACTGCGATACACGCCGAGAGAATCAAAGGTTCCCGCCTTAATGAGGGTCTCCACCTGCCTCTTGTTCATGTCATAGTGACTCATGCGAGACACAAAATCCTCAAATGAGACAAACGGCGATTCCTTTCGCTCTCTCACAATCTGCTGTGCAAACTGTTTTCCGATATTTTTGAGAGCGAGCAAACCAAAGCGAATATTTTTGCCGTCCACATGGAAATATATATCGCTATTGTTAATATCGGGGGGTAATACGCCAATCGACATTTTAGCACAATCGGCAATATACTCCACCACCTTACTCATATTTCCGAGTACAGAGCCCAAAAGCGCCGACATATATTCACGCGGGTAATGGCACTTGAGATACGCAATGCGGTAAGATATGACAGCATATGCCGCCGCATGGCTTTTGTTAAACGCATATTTGGCAAAATCCGCCATACTGTCAAACAGTTTTTCGGCGTTTTCACGGGAAACACCGTTTTTCTCCGCTCCGTCAAGAAAGCTGCCGCGCTCTGCTTCCAATTCATCGGCGTGTTTTTTAGCCATGGCGCGTCTGACAAGATCCGCGTGCCCAAAGCTATATCCTGCCACACGGCGGAAGATATCCATGACCTGCTCCTGATACACGATACAGCCATACGTCGGCTTCAAGATAGGCTCAAGGAGGGGTGTCAAATACTTTATATTTTCTTTGTGTTTTTTATTTTCAATATAGGTCGGGATAGAATCCATGGGTCCCGGGCGATACAGCGAAATGGCGGCAATGATATCCTCAAGGCAATCGGGCTCAAGCCCCATCAGCATCTGTCTCATACCGCCCGATTCCAGCTGAAAGACGCCCGAGGTATTGCCCGTCGCTATCATGCGGAAAACAGCCTTATCGTCAAGCGGTATCTTTTCAATGTCAAAATCTCCGTTTTGTTCCCTTACCTGCAATTCTGCCTCGCGTATCACGGTCAGATTTCGAAGTGCCAAAAAGTCAAATTTTAAAAGACCGAGATCGGCAATGGTGTTCATATCATACTGCGTGATGGCAATACCGTTACTGACGGCAAGCGGAACGTGAGAAGTCAACGGTTTATCGGTGATCACAACGCCTGCCGCATGAATGGAAACGTTTCTCGGCATACCCTCCAGCTGCCTTGCAGTGTCGATCAGTCTGCGGTTTTGCTCGGATGTGTCATAAACCTTTCGAAATTCGGGACGCTTCATACATTCATCCAGTGTAATATCAAGCTCCTTGGGCACGGCGCGTGCCACAGCGTCGGTATCGGCATAGGACATACCCATAGCTCGCCCCGTATCGCGCAGTGCCGCTTTAGCGGCAAGCGTACCGAAGGTTATAATTTGCGAGACGTGGTCGCTCCCGTACCGCTCGTTGACATATGCGATCATCTCGTCACGTCTGGCATAGCAAAAATCAATATCGATATCGGGCATACTCACACGCTCGGGGTTAAGAAACCGTTCAAACAGCAGATCAAAGGAAATGGGGTCGATATCGGTAATGCCGACCGAAAACGCCACAAGGCTTCCCGCCCCC
>JAZNDA010000120.1:0-12384 GCA_045587785.1 Eubacteriales bacterium
CCCGATTCCGATAAGGATGAGGTGAAGAATGCGCTGGATAAGCTTCGCGAGACCGTTAAGGGCGGCGACACCGAGGCGATCAAGGCAGATACCGAGGCACTTGAAAAAGCGTTCTATGCGCTTTCCGAGAAGCTGTATAAGCAGTCGGGCGCGGCGGATATGGGCGGTCAGCAGGGTAGCGACGGTCAGAGCGGCGACGGCACATACTATAACGCCGATTTTGAGGATAAAACGGATAACAAGTGATAAAAGTACTCGCGGGAAGGGATTTTCCTTTCCCGCTGAGTTTGTTTGTGTGAAACGGTGTGCGAAAGGAACAGTTGTAGAATATGGCAGATAAACGAGATTATTATGAAGTCCTCGGCATAGATAAAAGTGCAGACGATGCGGCGATCAAAAAGGCATATCGGGTGCTTGCCAAAAAGTATCACCCCGATATGAACCCAAACGATAAGCAAGCTGAGGCAATGTTCAAGGAAGTGAATGAGGCATATGCCGTGCTTTCCGATCCGCAGAAAAAAGCGCAGTATGACCGGTTCGGTCATGCCGCTTTTGAGCAGGGCGGAGGCGGAGCAGGCGCCTATAGCGGTTTTGGTGGCTTTGGTGATTTCGGTGACCTTGGCGATATCTTCGGCAGTTTTTTCGGTGGCGGCTTTGGCGGTTCGTCAGGAGCAAGAAGAAATGCGCCGCAGAGAGGTGAGGACGTCAGCGTCGGCGTGACTGTCAGCTTTGAGGAAGCGGCGTTCGGTGTCAAAAAGGACGTCAATTATAACCGTGTGCAGAAATGTCCCGATTGCAAGGGCAGTGGCGCGGAAAAGGGGACGAGTGCCGAGACCTGCAGTGCTTGTGGCGGAAGCGGACAACGAAAAGTGGTGCAGAGAATGGGAGGCATGCAGTTCCAGTCTACTGTGACGTGCGAGACCTGCCGCGGAAAAGGTAAGATTATCAAAAATCCGTGCTCCAATTGCCGTGGAACGGGTTACGTACGTGTGTCCAAAAAGCTGTCGGTGAACATTCCGGCGGGTATTGATGACGGCGAGCGTATCGCGCTTCGCGGACAAGGGTGTGACGGCAGAAACGGCGGTCCCACGGGTGATCTGATCATCACCGTGAGAGTCAAGAGACACGCCATCTTTGAGCGTGACGGCTATCACATTTACTGTGAGGTGCCTGTGACTATCAGCGAGGCAACCTTGGGGGCGGAGATCACCGTGCCCACCTTGGAGGGGAATGAAAAATATAACATCCCAGAGGCAACGCAAAATGGCACGCAGTTTACCTTGAAGGGTAAGGGAATTCCGTACGTCAACAGCTCAGGCAGACGCGGCGACCTCATTTTTGCGGTCAACGTGGAGGTGCCCAAAGGACTTACGGAAAAGCAAAAGGAGCTTCTTCGCGCGTTTGCTACCGAGTGCGGGGAAAATAATTACGGAAAGAAAACGGGCTTCTTCAAGAAGCTGTTTGGATGATGACTATGACAGATAAGGATTACGTTTGCGGCGAGTATTCGGATGTCAAAGAGTGGCATCAGATACGCGCCACGGTAAAGCTTCCTAAGCTTGACGCGCTGACGGCGATCATGAGTATGCTCAGTAACAATCTTATGATAGAGGACTACAGTGATATTGATCTTAAGACCTGCTACGGCGATCTGATCGATGAATCGATCCTCAAAGCCGATAAGACCGTGGCATCGGTTTCGGTATTCCTGCCTTGCGAGAAGAATTATAACGAGGCGGTGGATTTTATTCGCACACGCTGTGCAAGTGAAGGACTGGATGCCGCAATCGAGGTGGTGGGTGTCAACGAGGAGGACTGGGCAAATTCCTGGAAGGAATATTATAAGCCCCTTCATATTGGTGAAAAGATCGTGATCGTTCCTGCGTGGGAACGGTATGATAAAAAAGAGCATGAGGTCATTGTGAGCATGGACCCCGGCATGGCATTCGGTACAGGCACGCACGAAACTACAAGACTGGTGATCGGTCTTTTGGAGCGATATACCAAGAAGGGGTGCTCGGTGCTTGACGTCGGAACGGGAAGCGGTATTTTGGCGATCTGCGCATCTAAACTCGGTGCTGGAAGCTGTCACGCTTATGATATTGATCCCGTGGCAGTGCGTGTGGCAAAGGATAATATTGTGTCTAACGGGTGCGACAACATTGAGTGTGAGCAGTCGGATCTTTTGAAAAGCGTGTATAAGCAGGAAGGTGGTTATGATCTGATCACTGCCAATATTGTGGCGGATATCATTATTCGTATGACGCCCGACGTGGGACAGTTTATGCACCAAAATACTGTTCTTTTGGCATCGGGTATCATATCCGAGCGCGCCACAGATGTGGTCACCTGCTTTGAAAGCCATGGCTTTGAAATTGCGGAGCGCGCCCAGGATAACGGTTGGTGTGCTTTGGCGGTCAAAAAGAAAACAACTATATAAAAAACAGCGGCGATTTGGTTTTGCGGTGCAAAGCCATACGCCGCTTTTTTGAACAAAATTTCAGTAGGAAGGGCATTAAAAAATGTAAACAAAATGTAAAAAGAATAAAAAGCTGTCAAATTACACAAAAAGCCCTTTGACATTTTGGGCAATCTGTAGTATAATGGAAAACGCTATAAAAATGAGGAAGTTGGGGACAGTATGCCGAAGTTTTTTGTCAGAAAAGAGCAGATATCGGATGAGATGATCATGCTTTGCGGCGATGATGCGTTTCACATTTCCCGTTCGCTTCGCATGGCGAAGGGGGAGAAGATAACGGTCTCGGATATGCAGGGAACCGAATATGAATGTGAGCTCACTGATTTTTTGCCCGATGCGGTGCACGCGCGGATATTGTCCTGTCACAGCGCAGACAATGAGCCGCCGAAAAAAATACATCTTTATCAGGCACTTCCTAAGGGTGACAAGCTGGACACCGTGATACAAAAGGCGGTAGAGTGCGGCGTTTTTGATATCCATCCCTTTGAGAGCGAACGCTGTGTGGTAAAAGCCAAGGGGGATGCCGAGGCGCGCAAGACCGAGCGCCGAAATCGCATCGCGCTTGAAGCGGCCAAGCAGTGCGGTCGAAGCTGTATTCCGAAGGTCTATGAAACCGTAGACTTCCGTACAGCGGTGCAGATGGCGTGCGAGGCAGACGTTTGCGTGTTTTGCTATGAGGGCGAAAGTGAGCAGAGCCTAAAAGAGGTGCTTGCCAAAAACGGCAGGGAGGCAGAAAGCATTTCGTTGATCATAGGAAGCGAGGGCGGATTTTCGCTTTCGGAGGCGGCGTTTGCAAAGGAGGCAGGTGCCTTGTCGGTATCGCTCGGAAAACGCATTCTCAGAACCGAGACGGCGGCGGCTTTTGTGATCGGCTGTATGGTGTACGAATACGAGCTTTAGAGATGTTTGGTGAAAAAACAAAAATTTTTTTTATAAATTTGTAAAAAAAATCAAAAAAACTATTGAAAAATAACAGAATTTGTAGTAGAATATAGTACAGAATTTACAATCTACAATCCGAAATAAAAATAGATGTGAGGAGAAATTTATGTCTAACAGATTGTTTCAGGGCGTGATTCATCAAATGAAGGATGCGATCGACCGTGTGATCGGTGTTATTGACGAGAACGGTGTGATCATCGCTTGCTCGGAGCTTGTGAGAGTGGGAGAGCTTAAGCAGGGAATTCGCGAGGAGCTGGCGTATACATCCGACATCTACGTATCCGAGGGCTATACTTACCGTGCTATCAGCGGCGGAATGAAGCCCGAATATACGGTCTTTGTTGAGGGTGAGGATAAGGTGGCGGAGAAAATGTCCAAGCTGCTTACCATTTCGCTCGGCAACATTAAAAATCTGTATGATGAAAAATACGACAAGGGATCGTTTATAAAAAACATTATATTGGATAACATTCTCCCCAGCGATATCTATATCAAGAGCAAGGAGCTTCACTTTAACACCGAGGAGATTCGAATTGTCTTTCTGATCAAGTTCCACGGAAAGACAGATATGATGCCTTTTGAGATGCTCCAGAATATGTTCCCCGATAAATCCAAGGACTACGTTATCAGCGTAGGCGAGCGCGATATCGTTCTTGTCAAGGACATTAAGGCGGGAACAGATATTAAGGAGATCGAAAAGATCGCGACCAACATTGCCGATACCATCAACACCGAGTTCTATGCCAAGGTGTCGATCGGTATTTCCACTATTGTAGATAACATCAAGGATCTTGCGCGTGCTTATAAAGAAGCGCAGGTGGCACTGGATGTGGGAAAGGTGTTTGAGACCGAGAAGAACATTATCAGTTATGAGAATCTCGGTATCGGACGACTGATCTATCAGCTTCCCACCACGCTTTGCGAGATGTTCTTACAGGAGGTGTTCAAGAAGGGAAGCCTTGAGTCGCTTGACAGAGAGACGCTGATGACCATTCAGAGCTTCTTTGAGAACAATCTGAACGTGTCCGAGACCTCGCGCAAGCTCTTCGTTCACCGTAACACCCTTGTTTACCGTCTGGAGAAGATCCGCAAGCTGACGGGACTTGATCTGCGTGAGTTTGAGCATGCCATCACCTTTAAGGTCGCGCTCATGGTTAAGAAGTATCTGAATTCAAAGCCGGGCAAGATATAATGAAGATTTCATAAGCGAAACAGATGACGGAAGTCTGTTTCGCTTATGTGGCGTATATCTACTGTCACCATAGAAAGGAAATCGCGTTATGGTGCAACAACCTCTGAATGGGAACGGGGCGGAAACGCCCGAGAATACGGCGCGTGAGCGTTCGTTTGGACGTGAGTTGCGTTTTGCGGCTATTCTGATCGCTTGTGTCTTGCTTGCCGTTCTTGTCACCTATTCTTTGACGGTCAATCACTATTCAGCAAGGGAAAGCGAGGCGGGGTACCGTTTTCGCGTCCTTGAACAATATTTGGACAGCGTGGCATATTATGACTACGATTATGATAATATGCTTGATCAGGCGATACGTGCCTATGTGGACGCATCGGGTGATCCGTATACCGTATATTACGATGCGGAGGAATACGAGCAGCTGAACAAGGTGAACGAGGGACACTACGTTGGCATCGGTGTATCGGTGGAGTATGGTGAGAGCTTTTGGGAAAACGAGTACGTTAAGGTTCTCAGAATCGTATCGATCGTGCCAAATTCGCCTGCGCAAAAGGCGGGTATTCTCATAGGTGATGAGATCTGTGCTATTGCCGCCGAGCATGGCGTGACAAGGGTGCATGACGTTTCGCAGACGGTAGCAACCGAGATGATACGCGGTGAGGCGGGAAGCACGGTCACGCTGTCGGTATTCCGAGAGGTCAGCAATGAGAAGATTATTTTAGACGTTGACGTTACAAGAGAAGAATTGTATGTCAAGTCGGCGGAATGGTATGTATCCGAGCATGATGCGACGGTTGGCATTATTCGGATCTCCACCTTCGATCTGACAACGCCGTCTGCCTTGAGTGAAGGCATGGATGCTCTGCTTGATGAGGGCGTGTCGCATTTTATATTTGATTTGAGAGATAACGGCGGCGGCGATCTGGAATCGCTTATCGCGTGTGTCAGCCCATTCTTGAATGAGGGTGACGTGATCCTCAGCACCAAGGATAAGGACGAACGACAGACGGTGTATTCGGTAAAGCAAAGGCTGCACAGTGACGAATATGCTGCGTGCGACGTGCAGGGGAAGGATATCGGCAAATACCGCGGTTATTCCTACGCCGTGCTTGTCAACGGCAATACGGCAAGTGCCGCGGAGCTTTTTGCGGCGGTGTTCAGAGATTATTCACTTGGCAAGATCGTTGGAACTAAGACCTACGGAAAAGGTTCCATGCAGGGGATATATTCGTTGCAGAGGTTTGGGCTTGAGGGCGGTATCCGTGTGACGACCAAGATGTATTTTCCCCCTTGCGGCGAGAGCTATAACGGAGAGGGTATTTTGCCCGACATTGAGGTCAGACTTGATGCCGAGACCCCATCCGACGGCACAGCCAAGGAGCAGGATGTACAACTCATGGCCGCTATCGCGGCAGTAAAAAGTAAATAAGCGGACCGACGACCCGCATATTCAGTTGTCGGAGAAATGGAGCAAAGCTATGGCAGCAAAGAAGCAAATGTTGTATACACAGGAAGGGTATGACCTGCTTGTTAAGGAACTTAGTTATCTGAAAAACGAAAAACGTGAGGAGATCAAAGAGGCGATTGCCGTGGCACGTTCCTTTGGTGACCTTTTCGAGAATGCTGAATACGATGAGGCGCGTAATGAACAGGCAAAGACTGAAGCAAGGATCACCGAGCTTGAGGGCTTGATCGAAAACGCAGTCATCGTGGACGAGGATTCTATCGATGCGTCTGTAGTCAATATAGGTTCGACGGTCAAGGTTTTTGATGCCGAGGAGGACGAGGAGATCGTATATAGCATCGTCGGTTCTATCGAAGCTGATCCGTTTGAGGGCAAGATCTCCGATCAGTCCCCGATCGGCAGGGCACTTGTGGGAAGCAAGATCGGTGATGTGGTAACGGTAGAAGCTCCGAGTGGTGCCGTTAAGCTGAAAATTTTGGAAGTGACAAGGAAGTAATAGAGAGAGGGTAGAAAAATGGCAGAGAATAATGTAAATCAAGAGCTGGATCAGGAGCTCGATTTAAACGAAATATTGAGGATCCGCCGTAATAAGCTGAAGGAGCTTGTGGACGCGGGACAGGACCCCTTTCAGAAGGTGAAATTCGATTTTGACACCTATTCGGTGCAGATCAAAGAGGATTTTGAAAATTACGAGAATAAGGACGTTGTCATCGCGGGCAGAATCATGAGCCGCCGCGATATGGGCAAGGCAAACTTTATCGACGTTGCCGACGGCAAGGGCAGGATCCAGTGCTATATCAAGATCGACGAGGTCGGCGCGGAAGTTTTTGAGCAGTACAAAAAGTGGGATATCGGCGATATCGTGGGTATTCACGGTTTTGCATTCCGCACAAGACGCGGCGAGATCTCGGTGCACGTAAAGCAGATCGAGCTTCTTGCAAAGTCCCTTTTGCCGCTTCCCGAGAAGTTCCACGGTCTGACCAATACGGACCTCAGATACCGCCAAAGATATGTTGACCTCATTGTCAACCCCGAGGTCAAGGATACCTTTATCAAGCGTAGCCGTATTCTCAAGGAGATCCGTGATTATCTTGACGGAAAGGGCTTCCTTGAGGTGGATACCCCTATCCTTACGCCTTTTGAGATCGGCGCGTCGGCGCGTCCTTTTGTGACGCACCACAACACACTGGATATGGACATGTATCTCCGTATCGAGACAGAGCTTTACCTTAAGAGACTGATCGTAGGCGGTATGGACCGCGTGTATGAGGTGGGACGTATTTTCAGAAATGAGGGTATGGACACCAAGCATAATCCCGAATTTACCACCATCGAGCTCTATCAGGCGTATACCGACTATAAGGGTATGATGGATCTGGTGGAGGAACTGTATAAGCTCCTTGCCGAGAAGATCTGCGGCAGTTTGGATATTATGTATCAGGGCAAAGAGATCCACATGGGACAGTGGGAGCGTCTGACCATGGTTGAGGCGGTCAAGAAGTACGCAGGCTGTGACTATTATGATTGGAAGACCGACGAGGATGCCAGAGCATGTGCCAAGAAGATGCACGTGGAGGTGCCTGCTGATGCCACCAAGGGTACGGTGCTGATCGAAATGTTTGATGCGTACGTAGAGGAAAAGCTGATCCAGCCGACTTTTATTTACGATTATCCCGTAGAGAACAGCCCGCTTGCCAAGAGAAAGGCAGACGAGCCTGCGTTCACAGAACGCTTTGAGTACTTCATCAATGCCACCGAGTTTGGTAACGCTTTCAGTGAGCTGAATGACCCCATTGACCAAAAGGCAAGATTTGAAAGACAGGTTGCTTTAAAGCGTGCCGAGGAGCCGAATACCACCGCACAGGTTGACTATGACTATATCACGGCGCTTGAGTATGGCTTGCCTCCCACGGGCGGTCTTGGCTTCGGTATTGACCGTTTGGTCATGCTTCTGACAGACAGTGCGTCTATCCGTGACGTACTTTTGTTCCCGACTATGAAAAATATTGATTGAGAATTTGATATAGGGTGACAACTTGAAAGTGTCACCCTAATTTCATGTACAAGAAAGATGGATCTATAAATGATAAGGGGCGGTCTGCATCTTCAGAGATGCAACCGCCCCCTTAAATTCACAAAAAATCATTGATTTTAATGGCGTAATATGGTATAATAAAAAAAATAGACTGATCGAAAGGGGAAACACATGAACGGCAAAAATACAGAGGGAGATATCCTTGTACAAAGCCCCTTTTTGAAGTGGCTGGATAATTTTTGGTATCATTACAAATGGCATACGGTTGCGGTGTTGTTTATCACTTTTGTTCTTACTGTCTGCATAACGCAGTGCGCTATGAAGGAAAAGCAAGATGCCGTTGTGATGTATGCAGGTCCGTATATGTACAGTGGAGAGGAATCGCATACGGTCAAAGATGAATTGAATAAAGTTCTGCCGAGCGATCTTAACGGGGACGGCAAAAAGACTGTGGGGCTTGTGACCTATCGGATCATGACCGACGAGCAGCTTTTGGCGTATAAGGAGCAGGTGGGCTCGGTGAACACCTCGTATTTTACCACACAGCTCTCCAATTGCAATAATTATATTCTGACGGGCGAGTGCGCCATTCTTCTGATAGATAAAAGTCTGTTTGAGCAGCTTCGGGATACCGATCGCCTCAGAAATCTTACGGAAGTGTTTCCCACTATGCCGTCATCGGCGATAGACGAATACGGAATTGATTTTACAAAGACCTCACTTGCCAAAAATTCCGAGCAACTTTCAAAGCTTCCCGAGGGTACCGTGCTTTGCCTTTTGAGACCGTATATCGTGGGGAATATCAGCAAGGGAGAAACCTATTCGCAGATCGTCAGTATGTTCGTTCAAATGGCAAAGGACTGATATGAGACTGGATAAATTTTTAACCGTGACGGGCACCGCAAGCCGCAGTGAAGCGGCAAAGGCAGTACGCCGAGGCGCGGTATTGGTGAACGGAAAGGCGGCGAGCAGTCCGTCGATGCCGATCGAGCCCGAGAGCGTGTGCGTTGAGTATAACGGCGAGCGTGTGGTCTATCGGCAGTATACGTATATCATGCTGAATAAGCCGCAGGGCGTGGTCAGTGCAACCGAGGACGGCCATGATAAGACCGTGCTCGATCTGCTTCCCGACAAGCTGAGAAGGCTGAATCTTTTTCCGTGCGGCAGACTTGACAAAAACACAGTCGGTCTTATGCTTCTGACCGACAACGGCGAGCTTTCGCACCGCCTGCTTGCACCCAAGAGCCATGTGGCAAAGTCCTATCGCTTCTCGTCAGAGAAGCCGATCTCGGACGGGAATAAAAACGCGCTTGAAGCGGGCGTTCATATTTCGGGCGGATATCTGACAAAGCCCGCCACGCTACAGCTTGACGGCGACAGAATGGGCGGCATTATTACCATCACAGAGGGAAAATACCACCAAATCAAATATATGCTTGAGGCGGTCGACAATAAAATTCTGACTCTCGGACGCATCACCTTTGGGCCGCTTACGCTTGATGAGGCGCTTGCGGAGGGCGAATGGCGCTTTCTGACGGACGGGGAAATTGAAAAATTAGAATCAAACGGAAGGAATTAAAATACATGGACATTATTAAGCAGTTGGCAGAGGAATTCAAGCTGAGAGAGGAGCAGGTCGGGGCGACGGTAGCACTCATTGACGAGGGCAATACCATCCCCTTTATCTCCCGTTACCGTAAAGAGGTCACGGGTAGCCTTGACGATACGGTGCTTCGTGATCTGTTTGATCGCCTTACTTCTCTGAGGAATCTGGAGAAGCGTAAGGAAGAGGTCAAGGCACTCATTGCGGCACAGGAAAAGCTGACCGATGAGATCAGCGCGGCGATAGACAACGCGGGGACCGTGACCGAGGTGGACGATATTTATCGCCCCTTCCGTCCTCACAGAAAAACGCGCGCTTCCGTGGCGAGAGAGAAGGGCTTAGAGCCGCTTGCTGAGCTTCTGATGGCACAAAAGGATGAGTACGTGCCGTCCCTTGAGGAGCAGGCAGAGGCATATGTCAATGAGGAAAAGGGCGTGAAGTCTGCAGAAGAAGCACTGGCAGGTGCTAAGGACATTATCGCAGAGGATGTTTCGGACAATGCCGAGTTCCGTAAAATGATCCGTACGTTGACCTTTGACTACGGACTTCTTATTTCCAAGGGCGCAACCGAGGAGGATTCGGTTTATGCGCTGTATTACGATTACCGCGAAAAGCTGGATAAGATCCCGTCTCACCGCGTGCTTGCCATAAACCGCGGTGAAAAAGAGGAATTTTTAAAGGTGACACTTGAGATCGAGCCGTCGATCATACTCAATTATCTGTTTAACAGTGTGATCGAAAACGTCAAGAGCCCTGCGGTAAAATACGTGAGCGAGGCAATCACGGACAGCTATGACCGCCTGATCGCGCCGTCGATCGAAAGGGAGATACGCTCGGATCTTTTTGATAACGCCTGCGAGGGTGCTATCCGTTTGTTTGCCGACAATCTCAAGCATCTTTTGATGCAGCCGCCTCTCAAGGGCAAGACCGTACTTGGCTTTGACCCAGGGTATATCAATGGCTGTAAGACCGCTGTGGTAGATAAAACGGGTAAGGTGATCGACACGGCAGTGGTTTACCCCACCACCAAGTCGCAATCCAGAATCGAGGCGGCTAAAGCCACCATGAAGCGCATGATCTTAAAGCACGGCGTGGATGTGATCGCCATCGGTAACGGTACGGCATCCAAGGAAAGTGAAATTTTTGTGGCTGATCTTTTGAAGGAAATAGACCGTGACGTCAAGTATATCGTGATCAGTGAGGCGGGCGCATCGGTGTATTCGGCATCCAAAGTCGCCGCTGAGGAATTTCCCGATTTTGACGTTATGCAGCGTTCGGCGGTATCTATCGGCAGAAGACTTCAGGATCCGCTTGCCGAGCTTGTCAAGATCGAGCCCAAGGCGATCGGTGTTGGACAGTATCAGCATGATATGAAGCCCGCAAGACTTGACAGCGCACTTGGCGGCGTGGTTGAGGATTGCGTGAACAGCGTCGGCGTGGATATCAATACCGCATCCTATTCGCTGTTGTCCTATATTTCGGGAATCAATATGACAACGGCGAAGAATATTGTCAAATACCGCGAGGAAAACGGCGAATTTACCTCGCGCGCGCAGATCCTTAAGGTGCCCAAGATCGGCAACAAGGCGTTTGAGCAGTGCGCAGGCTTCCTTCGCATCCCCGACAGCAAAAACGTGCTTGACAATACGGGCGTGCATCCCGAGTCCTATGAGGTTGCCGAAAAGCTGATCGCGCACTTTGGTTATACCGAGGAGGATGTTGCGGCGGGCAAGCTCCGTACGCTCCGTGCCGAAGCGACCAAATACGGCATTAAAAAGCTGTGCGAGGAGCTTGCGGTGGGTGAGCCGACACTCCTTGATATGATCGGCGAGCTTGAAAAGCCCGGACGCGACCTGCGTGATTCCTTGCCGCCCCCCGTGCTTCGCGATGACGTTCTCGGCATAGAGGATCTGAAAGAGGGAATGAAGCTGACGGGAACGGTGAGAAACGTCATTGACTTTGGCGCATTCGTGGATATCGGCGTGCATCAGGACGGACTTGTACACATTTCGCAGATCTCCGATAAGTACGTCAAGCATCCCTCGGATGTTCTGTCGGTCGGTGACGTGGTGACGGTTCGTGTTCTTTCGGTGGACGTCAAAAAGAAGCGTATCTCGCTCAGCATGAAAACGGAAATGTGATTTACCTTTTTTTGAGCAAAAAAATAAAGGAAAATCTGCAAAAGGCGTAAATTCACAATTCGTTTTTTTAAATTGTGCAAAGTGCACAAATTATGAAGTGAAAATTTGGGGAAATAACACCTTTTATTTTGCGTAAAAATTTGCTATAATATATACGCTATATAATCATGGGAAATATTTGTTTTTTTAATTTCAAGGAGGATTTTACCCGATGGCAAGTTTGTCGTTAAAGCACATTTACAAGAAGTATCCCGGAGGCGTTACTGCCGTTTCCGATTTCAATCTGGAGATCAAAGATAAGGAATTCCTTATTCTCGTCGGTCCTTCCGGTTGTGGTAAGACAACCACTCTGCGTATGATCGCAGGTCTTGAGGAGATCACAGAGGGCGAGCTTTTCATTGGCGACCGCCTTGTTAATGACGTAGCTCCCAAGGACAGAAAGATCGCGATGGTGTTCCAGAACTACGCTCTGTATCCCCATATGTCCGTGTTTGAGAACATGGCATTCGGTCTGAAGCTTAACAAGACCC
>JAZNDA010000121.1:0-8008 GCA_045587785.1 Eubacteriales bacterium
GCTACGCGCCCTCGACCGCGCCAACTTTTGAAAAAGTTGGATCAAAACTTTTATCGCTTTGCTCTGTGCAAACCGTTCGACAAATCAAAATTTGAAGCTAAAAAAGGCACCGAGTCAAGAAATTGGAAATTATCCCTAATCTTGACTCAGTACCTTTTCTTGCTGTTCTATTACAGCTGGAAAGGATTTTGTGCGGCGATCTCACGCATATTGGTGATGATCTGACGGGGCTTGCTGGACTTGAAGATCGCCGAGCCTGCCACGATGACGTTGGCGCCTGACGAGGTGGCAAGACCGATGTTCTTTTCGTTCATGCCGCCATCCACCTCAATGCTGATATTGAGGTTATGTTCCACGATATACTGGCGGAGCTTACGAACCTTATCGAGAGTACCGTAAATGATGCTTTGACCGCCAAAACCGGGCTGAACGGTCATGACCAGCACCATATCCACCAGATCCAACAGAGGGATCACCACGTCCCAAGGGGTATCGGGCGAAATGGCAACCGCGGTGCGGATATCCTTCTCGCGCATATATTTGAGCACCTCGCGGCAGTTCTTACAGCTTTCATAGTGGATGGTGATGCTGTCTGCGCCCGCGGCGATAAAGTTATCTATGTAGCGGATAGGCTCCACGATCATCAGATGCACGTCAAAGGACAGCTTACTGACCTGTCGGATGTTTTCGATCACACCGGGGCCGAAGCTGATATTGGGCACGAATACGCCGTCCATGATATCAAGGTGCAGATAGTTGGCACCTGCCTCCTCGATCTTATGAATTTCATCGGCGAGGTAGGCAAAATTGGCGGCGAGCAGGGAGGGGGCAATGTAAATCATATCATAAATCCTTTCTGCGGATGCATTTTCACCCTATGTTTTTGTCGAGAATAGTTTTTTTGTGGCAGTTTTTAGTGTCACACTATGAATCCTGTCATATCTTAATAGTAAGCTTCATACGTGGGCGGCGGAAAGGAAAGAAAAATCCCAAGACGTTGGCAATCTGTGTCCGCCACCGCATGTATTTATATTTGCCTTGCCCTTTTGGGGCAAGGTTTTTTTCAAAGATTTGAGAAGGTGGGCTTAATCGTCTCTAAAAGGCAGACCGCATGGGCGGCAATGCCCAGCTTCTCGCCCGTAAATCCGAGGCCTTCCTCGGTGGTGGCTTTGATATTGATGTCCCACGGGCTGATGCCAAGTGCCGCCGCCATCCTCTCCCGCATGGCGGGGATATAGGGGGACAGCTTTGGCGCCTGCGCGATAACGGTGGCATCGATATTCCCGATGCGAAAGCCGTGCGCGGACAAAAGCTTTGCTACGTGTGATGCCAGAAGGAGGCTGTCGGCACCGCGATACGTCTCGTCAGTGTCGGGAAAATGCTTTCCGATGTCACCAAGTGCCGCCGCGCCAAGCAAAGCGTCCATCACGGCGTGGGTCAGCACGTCGGCGTCCGAGTGCCCGAGAAGTCCCATGGTATGCGGGACCTCCACGCCGCCAAGGATCAGCTTTCTGTTTTCAGCAAAGCGGTGAACGTCATATCCGTGTCCGATCCTCATGTGTTGTCCTCCATTTTTCGCATAGAAAGAATAGCGGTGGCGAGAGGAATATCCTCTGCCGTGGTGATCTTGATATTGTGTTTAGAGCAGGGGACCAAGCGGATGCGGTATTCGATATGCTCCACCAGTGCGCAGTCATCGGTGACCGTGATGCCGTCGCGCTCCGCAATGGCAAGCGCCGCGCGGTAAACGTCGGTGCCGAACACCTGGGGGGTGCGCGCAAGCCAGATATGGTCGCGGTCAAGCGTTTCGGCAATCAGACCGCCCTTTTCCTGCTTGACAGTCTCTTCGGCACGAACGGCAGCCGCCGCCGCACCCGAGACGTGCGCAGCCTCGCATACGCGGTCAATCTCCGCGGGGGTGACAAGGCATCTCGCACCGTCATGGATGGCAACGAAATTTGTCTTGTCTGAGATGGCGGCGAACGCATGTTTAACAGATTGCTGTCTGGTGTCTCCGCCCGCTACCGCCTTTTTGAATTTTGTGATGTGATACTTTCGGGCGAAATCGGCGTACAGCGAAAGCTCGTCCTTTTTGGCGGCAACGATGATCTCGTCTACGGTTTCCGCACGCTCAAACGCAAGCAAGGTGTGCACCACGGCAGGAGTGTCCGACAGCTTCAGAAGCTGTTTGGAAACGCCATCGCCCATGCGGCTTGAGTTTCCGCCTGCCACGATCAAGGCTGTGGTGTGGCTCGGCTTCTTGGGCTTGCCCACGACAGATCTGACAAGTTCTGCTATATTTTTTGCAAGTGTGCCCGTGCCGCTCACATCCTTTCGTGTTTTGTACTATCTTATACTATGATATTGCCGTTTTCGACCGCGGTAATCATATCCACGCGTTTTGCGTGCTTGCCACCCTCATATTCGGCATCAAGGAAGTTATCCACAAGGTCAAAAGCGAGTCCCATGCCCACAACACGTGCGCCGAAGCAAAGGACGTTGGTATCGTTGTGCATACGTGTCAGACGTGCGCTGAAGGTGTCCGAGCAGCAAGCGGCACGGATGCCGTCATGCTTGTTGGCAACCAAGGACATGCCTATACCTGTTCCGCAAATGAGGATGCCAAGAGGTGCTTTGCCCTCTTTGATGCCCACGCAAAGGCGATTGGCAAACACGGGGTAGTCACAGCTATCGAGGGAGTCGTTTCCGACGTCGATGGGGGTATACCCGATCTCCTTCAAATGCTCGATGACTTGAAGCTTTAAGGAGTAGCCTGCGTGGTCGGAGCCGATCAGAATGGGTCTACATACGTTGTTTTCCATGATTATTCCTCTTTCTATTTGTAATGCTTAAATATCTGTCAGATGATTCAGTTTCTCGTTGCGCTCGCGCTCTGCTTGCGACAGACGCAGGTAGGTTGGGGTGAGCGCACTGTCGGTGGTAAATTCGCCGCTTTGATATTTCTCAAGGGCGCACATGGCGACTGAGTATGCGTTTTGGGGAATGAGAACAGCGGGGGTGACCTTGGTCTGAAGACGTGTGAAGCCCTCGCGCGTGATGTCGTAGCCGTCACCCGAGAGGTAGAGAGGTGCATCCATAGTCAAAAGCTGCTCCTCAAGCTCGGAGATGGCGATGGCTCTGTCGGGCGTGAGGCGGCGTGGCGTGTGCTCGCCGTCAAGCTCAAAAAGGGCGTTGTAGACCTGCGAGCGGCGCGCGTTCATCACGGGGCAGGCTATTCCCTTAAAGCCGATGAGGTTATAAGCCAGTGCCTCCAAGGTGGAAACGCCGACACACGGCTTGTCCTTGCCAAACGCAAGACCCTTAAGAGTAGCGGTGCCGATGCGGACGCCCGTGAACGAGCCCGGACCCACCGAGCAAGCAAACAAATCGACGTCATTCGCGGTCACATGGGCGGTCTTAAGCACCGCCTCCACCATGGGCAAAAGCGTTTCGCTGTGTGTGTTTCCTAAGTTTACTGTATAATCGGCAAGAAGCTTTCGGTCATCGCTAAGGGCGACCGATGCGGCAACTGCCGTACTGTCAAGTGCAAGAATCAGCATGATTTTTCAATTCTTTCTATGGTAATGGTTCTTTGGTCGGGGTGCTTTGCGGCGTCGGTCTTCTCGATGGTGACGCGAAAATACTCCTCGGGCAAAGCAAAGGGGATATTCTCGCTCCATTCGGTAAGGCAGATGCCATGATCCAAATAATCGTCAAAGCCGATGGAATACAGATCGTCCTCACTCTCAATGCGGTACATATCAAAGTGAAAGAGCGGACGCGTGCCGCCTCTGTATTCGTTGACAAGGGCGAAGGTGGGGGAGCGCACTGCCGAAGAAGGCGAGAGCACCGATGCAAAGCCGCGGACAAACGCGGTCTTGCCCACGCCAAGGTCACCGTAAAGGGCAACGAAAGGGGGAAGGGCGGTGTCGCTTTGCATGGCTGACGCCAAAAGTCTGCCTGCGTCCTCGGTCTCGGCGGGCGAGGCAGAAATTACGGTTTTCCAAATCATTGATCAAAATATCCTTTTGCAAAATAATCCAAAATAATTATAGCATAAGCTTTTCAAAAAGTAAAGAGGTAAAAAACATTTATTTTGCAAACTTTATCGACAAAAAAGGGAAGCGAATGATAAAAGCGTTGGTTTCCCTTTGTATGTTGATCCACGGTGACGTCCAAGGTCTCCATGCACTCCGCCGCATCGGTGAGGGCGGCGTATTTCAGACGTGTGTTCAGGCGGTTTATGGGCAAGTCGTCCATGCAGTATAAAAAAGAGGTACGGACAAACGCTTAAAACTATTGACATTTTTATATTTTGTGGTAAAATAATGTGTGTATTTGAAATTTGAAGGGAGGGGCAGTATGGAGCTTCGGGTTCGGGAAACACCGAAAGAGCGGAAAGAGACGGCGAGAGAGTGTGCGTTGGCGGCACTTCGGCAAGGGCAAAACCGTTTGTCTCTTACGGTGGCGGCACTGGCTTGTCTTACTGTTTCCTTTGTTTGTTATTTTGCCATATGGGCGGCATCCTTGTTGCTTTACGATGTAGTGGGAGAGAAGGCTTCCTTTTTGGCGTGGTTTGCTTCCCAGGTGCTTATGCTTGTTCTTTTTTGGCTTTTGGCGATGCCGCTTTGGCTTGGCATGTACCGCACGGTTCATCGCATGATACATGGCGAGCTTGCGGATGCAGAGACGTTTTTTGCCTATATCAGCTCTGCCTCTATGTACGGACGGGCACTCTGTATCTCACGGCGGTTGTTTGTACGCTGGCTTCCCGTGTGGATCGCTTATTTGGCGTTTCAGATCTTTTTTGACTATGACAGCGTAGGTGTTCTTCCGGTGGTCTTTATGGCGGTTGCCGCCGTTTTATCACTCACGTTTGTCAGCGGCATCGGCGGTTTCGTCACTCTGGCGGTGGCGGATGACGGGCTTGATGTCGGGGATGCTGTAAGAAAGGCACGTGAGCTCTTATCGGGTGAGCGAATGCGAGTGCTTCGCTATGACCTTTTGATGCTGATTCGACTTTTGCTGTCGCTTATTCCCGTTGGCGTTCCGTTTTTGTTGCAAACACTTCCGTACTCGATGCTTTATGCCGCCGCCTATTCTGAGAGGCTTTCGGCGCGGGAAATGTAAATTTTGAAATTTTTTCTTTTAAAGGAGTAACAGATATGTCACAGAAACCCAAGTTCTATATAACCACAGCCATTCCGTATGCTTCGGGCAAGCCGCATTTCGGCAACACCTACGAGGTTATTGCCACCGATGCCATGGCAAGATATAAGCGCGCAAGAGGATATGACGTCTATTTCTGCACGGGCACCGATGAGCACGGACAGAAGATCGAAAACCTTGCTGCGGACAAAGGCGTAACGCCCAAGGAATATGCAAGAGGTGTGTCGGACGTTATTCAGGGCATCTGGGATAAGATGGGTGCTACCTATGACTGGTTTATCCATACCACGGACGATTATCATGTGGAAAAGGTCGAAAAAATGTTCAAGAGATTTTTCGACAAGGGTGATATTTATAAAGGATATTACGAGGGCTGGTACTGCACGCCCTGCGAGTCCTTCTTTACCGAGTCCCAGGTGACCGACGGCAAGTGCCCCGACTGCGGACGTGAGCTTCAGAAGGGACGCGAGGAAGCGTATTTCTTTAAAATGAGCAATTATGCCGACAGACTGCTGAAGCATATAGAGGACAACCCCGATTTTATTCAGCCCGAGTCCAGAAAAAAGGAAATGATCAACAATTTCCTCAAGGTCGAGGGCGGATTGCAGGACCTTTGCGTAACGAGAACCAACACAAAGTGGGGCGTTCACACTTTTGACCCCGAGCACGTGATCTACGTATGGTTGGATGCGCTTTCCAACTATATCACCGCGCTTGGCTACGATCCCGACAAGAGCTATGAGGAGCAGAGTGAGCATTTCCGTCACTATTGGCCGTGCGACGTGCACGTGATCGGTAAGGACATCCTTCGTTTCCATACCATCTACTGGCCTATTTTCCTTATGGCACTTGATCTGCCGCTGCCGAAGCAGGTGTTTGCCCATCCGTGGTTCAACTTTGGTTTTGATAAGATGTCCAAGTCCAAGGGCAACGTGATCTATGCCGACGAGCTTGCCGACCGCTTTGGCGTGGACGGCGTGAGATATTACGCCATTGCCGAGATGCCTTATCTTACCGACGGTAGCATCACCTATGAAAACGTGATCAAGCGCTTTAACACCGACCTTGTTAACAATCTCGGAAATCTTGTCAAGCGTACGCTGGATATGCAGAAAAAGTATTTTGAAAAGGTGATCATGGCACCCGCCGAGCCTGCGGCGCTTGATGGTGAGCTTGTGGACGCGTGCGTCAAGGCATATGAGGGCTTTGTGAAGAATATGGATGACTGGCATATGGCAGATGCGCTGGACTGTGTATTTGATATGCTCAGCCGTGCCAATAAGTATATTGATGAGACCACACCATGGTCGCTTGCCAAGGACGAGAGTAGGAAGGCGAGACTTGGTACGGTGCTTTATAATCTTCTTGAGACCATCCGTTGGGCGGCGGTGCTTCTGACACCCATTATTCCCGACACGGCGAAGGAGATCTTCTCGCAGCTTGCCACCGATAAGACTGACTTTGACACCATTGGTACCGCGGACAAGTTTGGCGGTATGCAGGCGGGATGCGAGGTTGGAGATTCCAAGGTATTGTTTGCTCGAATCGACGAGGAAAAAATGCTCGCGGAGCTTGGGGCGGAGCTGGAAGCCAAGCGTGCGGCGGCAGAAAAGGCGGCGGCACCTGTGGAAAAGCCAGAGGGCTGTGCGCTGATCGGCTTTGAGGACTTCATGAAGGTGGAGCTTCGGACCGCACAGATCGTCGCCTGTGAGGCGGTGCCCAAGGCGAAAAAGCTTTTGAAGCTGCAGGTCGATCTTGGCTACGAGAAACGTCAGGTGGTATCGGGCATTGCTAAGTTCTACGGCCCCGAGGACTTGATCGGAAAGAAGATCATTCTTGTGACAAACTTAAAGCCTGCGGTGCTTTGCGGCGTGGAATCCAATGGTATGCTGCTGGCATCGGGCGAGGATGAGATCAGAGTGGTATTCCTCTCTGAGGATACGCCGCTTGGCGAGCGTGTACACTGATGGCGTGTAAGCTTTTTGATTCCCACGCGCACTACTACGATTCCCGTTTTTCTGAGGAATCAGAAGGCGCGGACAGTCTTTTGCGTGAAATATTTTCGGGCGATGTGGACGGCATTGTCAACGTGGGCACAAGCCTTGAGAATGCGCCCATTTGCCTTGACATGGCAGAGAGGTATGAGGGTATGTATGCGGCGGTGGGTATCCATCCGTCGGACTGCGCGCCGTATGAGCGGTCAGCACTGGATGAGTTTGCCTCGTATCTGGAGGCACATCGGGAGCTTTTGAAGAAAAAGATCGTTGCTGTGGGTGAGATCGGCTTTGACTATTACTGGGAGCCGTATGACAAACAGCATCAGCGGTATTTTTTCGAAGGACAGATGGCACTTGCCGAGAAGTACGGTCTGCCTGTCATCGTGCATGACCGTGAGGCGCACGGAGACTGTTTTGACGTGGTATTGAAGTTCCCAAAGGTCACGGGGGTATTTCATAGCTACAGCGGAAGCGTGGAGATGGCGAAGGAGCTTGTCAGATGTGGATGGTATATCTCTTTCTCGGGCGTGGTCACCTTTAAAAATGCCACGCGGGTGAGGGAGGTGGCGGCATCGGTGCCTCTTGAGAGACTTCTCATCGAGACCGATTGCCCGTATCTTGCGCCGCATCCCATGAGGGGTAAGCTCAATCATTCGGGGTATCTGCACTATACCGCAGAGGCTCTTGCCGACGTGCACGGCATCACGGTAGAAGAACTGGCGCAGATCACACATGATAATGCAAAGGCATTTTTCAGAATCTAAATATAATGAAAAGACAGAGAACGATGAAATTCTCTGTCTTTTTTGTCACATGGGGATGTCGCACTCTGCGGAGTGCGA
>JAZNDA010000122.1:0-3889 GCA_045587785.1 Eubacteriales bacterium
AGGGGTGTACCGCGCCCTCATGCGTGCATGGTAAAATAAAGGCAGATAGAACTAAAGCTATCAATGAAACAAAAACGGAGGTGGTGAAATGTGACCGAAAAACGCATCCTGTTTGGCAAGTTTGAATTCCCCGTGGAAAAAGGTCTGGAATATCTCGTCAACGAGAACATTCCCGAAACCGATTTTCTCTGCATCAACGAGCCACACGACACCTTTTCAATGATGTTTGAAAAGGACTTTCCGATCTTCACCGTACCCGAACACTCCGACAGGGATTATTGTCTGTTCGAGCTGAAGCGATCAGAACGAGTGATCAGATTCTTCTGCCCCGAAAAGCATGAAAATCTGGATACGGCAGTATGGTACTTCTGCATGGAGCTTTACGACGAAAGAGGTGAAGCTCACACCCTGCCCGGACAGGTAAGGGTTGAATTCGACGGAAATATTCTCCGTCAAGCAAAAGGCAAGCCGAAATTTATAGAACTGCTCGAAGGTGTGAAGCTCGCTACGGTTGCCGCGGTATAACATTTCACGAAAGAAAAGGAGAAAAGACAATGAAAACCAAAAAATTTATAGCATTGATGATCAGTTTGATTATGGTGCTTTCGATGCTGCCGGTTACGGCATTGGCAGTCACCCCGACTGATAAGGTGAGCGAGGTTGAGTTGACACTTCCCGAGCCGCGCGCGGGCGAAACCGTAAACCTTAGTATTTCTTCTGTTGAAGCCAAGCACCATATGACCTATAAGGTAGTAGGGCTTCGTTGGTACAAACAGGGCGACGACAGACAGATGGGCGTTGAGAGTGGTGCAGACACATACTTCATCGGTGGTCAGTCCTATACCGTAGAGGTCGATCTCGAGGTAAAGAGCGGTAACAGCGGTTGGAATTTTGAATATACCGGCGTTGATACAAATTATAGCGGCATTCACGCTACTGTGAACGGCAAAAACGCAACGGTAAAATATCCCCCCTTGAATTCTGATAAGCTCAAAACTATTACCGTAGCTTATACATTCAGTTATATTGCTGACGGTATCATAAACTATCCCAACATTTCGATCCCCACGCCGATTGCAGGCAACCTTCCTCCCGAAAAGGAAGATTTAAAGGTAGGCTATCCCCGTGCGACTTGGCTCCCCTCCACAGATTACCTTTGGTACGTTTACGAAAACAATGCTTGGAGAAAGATGGAGCAAAATGAGCATTATGCTGCAGGTGCGCGCTACAAGGTAGAGCTTGCGATCCAGACGAATGAAGGCTTCCGTTTTAATATTGAAAATGCCGACGATTACAGAAACGACGGCGGTAAGCAGATTTGGGGTTATATTAATGGTGACAAGCGTACTATGGCACTCAAGGCACTTGGCGCAGGACAGTACGACGACGAGATCGTATTCGTAACTTATGAATTTACTTCCTGTGAGGCGCAGTACGTAGACAGCGTTTCCTTCAGCGGAATCATCGCCCCCTCGGCAACACAGCATCCTCAGTACAATCCTCCTGCGATGACAGGCAGTTACACATTGTTTGACGATGAAGAATTTACCGGAGGCGCACAGTTTAACTTTGTAAACGGTATTCAGTGGACGTCTGTAAACGGACTTTTGGATGCCACCTCGGTATTTGAGATGGGTGGCGTTTATTCGATGACCTTCTTCATCAAGACATTTGACACGCACCGTTTCACCGATTGGGTAGATGGAAACGCCAACATAGGCTACGTTGATGTCATGGTTTTGCCTGACGATCCCACTATCGCAATGGTCACCGTCACCTTTGCTCCCTGCGACGGCGGTGTTCTCAGCGAGGTCAATATCAGCGGTATTAAGAATCCCGTACACGGCGAAGCTCCCGATTATGAGTTTACATATGGACAGGGATACGATCTCGGCACTTCTGCCGATGCGATAGTTTGGTATGACCTTACCGCCAACAAAAAGCTTCTCTCTACCGATACCTTTGTTTACGGTCATGAATATGAGCTTCGCATCATCCTCCGCTCCGAAAAGCAGATCCTTGGCGCAAGCAACGGTAAGTTTGAGTTTGCTTCTCACGATGCTCTCACAGTAAAGGCAAACGGAATAACTGCAACAAAGCTTGAAAGATACAATAACAATCCCGAGTCAAACTGGGTGCTTGCATCCATTCCCTTTGAGTGTGAAAAGCACACCATCGAGCAACTTGTGATCACGGTGGATAATCCCGTTGAGGGCGAGCATCCCGCACGACAGATCGAAAAGGGCGATGACACCTACAACATCGAGGAATTCCTGTTTGTTGATTGCGATACGGATATGGGCTTGAACGCTGAAGGCGTGTTTGCCGGTGGAAAGTCTTACCGATTCGTTCTTGCAGTTACTCCCAAAGAGGGATTCAAATTTGAAAACGGTATCACAGCAGCAAAGGTAAACGGTCAGGATGCAGGCGTTCTGTTTGCAAACGAGGACGGTGTTTTGATCGTTCTGAACCTTCTTTCCGAAGAATTGCCTTATTACACCATTAGCTTTAGTCCCGGAGAAGGCATGGGTACGATGAGCACCTTGACGGTAAAGGGAGGACTTATCACCTTGCCGGAATGTGAATTTACTCCCCCTGACGAAAAAACGTTCGCCGGCTGGTCGACCGACGGTGGAATGACTCTTCTTACAGGAGAATATGACGTGACCGAGAGCGTAGACTTTGAAGCTATTTACGTTGAGGCAGGAGTGCATAGACACGTTTATTCCGAGGGATACGATTACAGTGACGACACGTTCCATTACAAGAGCTGCATAGATATAGAAAATTGCGATGACCCCAACGGCTCAATGATTTATAGCATGCATGACTACGGCAACAACAGCAACTGTGACGATACTTGTACGGTTTGCGGTTACATAAGAACCCAAGGTCTTGGTGGCGAGGCTCTCCACTTCTACGAGCATGAATGCTCTGAGGTCTGCCCCAACTGCGGACTTACAAGAGAAGCAGCGCCTCATACGCCCGGAGCCGAGGCAACCTGCACTGAAGCGCAGAAGTGTACCGTATGTCAAAAGGTGCTTGAAGAAGCAAAGGGACATACACCCGGAGCAGAAGCAAATTGCGGACATGATCAGACTTGTACGGTTTGCGGCACTGTTTTGGTAGAGGCAAACGGTGAACACACTCCCGGTGCAGAAGCAACTTGCACTGAACCTCAGAAATGTACCGTTTGCGGTTCGGAGCTTAAGGCAGCAAACGGACATTCTGCCGGCGTTGAGTGGATCACCGATGAGAACGGTCATCACAAGCTCTGTGCTTGCGGTGAAAAGGTAGAAGCAGGCGCACACGTTGATGAAAATGATGACAAGATCTGTGACATTTGCGGATACGAAGCAAAGGGCGGCTTTACCGATGACGGACAAGCCAAGAACGGTCTCGGTGCAGGAGCGATTATTGCAATAGTAATCGGCTCTGTGCTGGTAGTCGGAATCGGCGGCTTTGCAATCTTCTGGTTCGCTATCAAGAAAAAGAGCTTCTCTGATCTCAAGACAGTTTTTAAAAAGAAATAACCATATCAAATAAAGGGCATAAGCCCTGACACATGGGTTGGGGCTTGCCCCCAACCTATGTTGTTTTTAGGGAGAATACTATGAAAAAAAGAATATTTTCAATTTTATTGACGCTTGCCCTGCTGCTCGGCACAGCGGTGTTCACGGCAATTCCTGCATCTGCGGCAGTTCACAATTACGGTATCTACGTGGGCGGCATTCAGGTAAACGAGGATAACGCCGCCGACGTGCTGGGGGACGGCACCGTTTCTTACGATGCCGCCACCAATACCCTGACGCTAAGCGGCGCCAATATCACCGAAGTCCACACTTCGGATATATTCACTGCCGGTATTTATGCCGAGATCGCGGATCTG
>JAZNDA010000123.1:0-3162 GCA_045587785.1 Eubacteriales bacterium
TTCCAGAATGCACATCTTTGATAAGGACACCGAGCGTTGCATCGTTCACTAATTTAAGAGCATTTAAGCGGGTGTGGTTTCCCACAGCCTCTTTTTGTCGTTGCAAAAATTTGCGAAAAATGCGAAACGGATCGCAAAAAAATCTGTCTGTATAGGTAAAGGGCAAATCTTCCCGGGGAAGCCGATACGTTTTGTCCCTCAAAAAAACCATATAGGTGGAGGCAACCTGCGCCGGTCTGTTTGAACCGTTGCAGGGGCGGTAAGGAGGTTTACATGAAAATCAGATATATTGCCGTGATTTTGGCCGTGGGTCTGTTTGTCGCGTGTCTTGGCGGTTGCGGTTTTGGTCCGTACATGACCACGGAGCAGCTGGAGCAGTATCAAATGTTTGACCCCAACGTTATCTGGGAGAAGGGCAATACGGTGCTGCAGGGCTTTAACTCATGGCACGACGATTTTTATTGCAGTATCGTGGACGTTCCGCAAAATGAATATATCGGATGGGTGCAAAAGCACCCCGTGATCCTCAATGGAACTTGGTACGAGCCCCGCGTGCTGGTGCACAAGGACAAGGGGACAGACTATGAGCTGGACACCTCCTCTGCCCGCCTGACCTTAAGAGGGGATTATTATAACGCGAATACGCAAGAGGAGTGTATGCTGCTGGGCGGCTATTACAGATACCGGGAGCTTGCCGCGATAGAAGAGGAGATCGCCAAGCAGGTAGCCGAGCAGCTGACGGCTGATATCTCCACCCGCATTGATAACAGTCAGATCAGGGAGATGTATGAGGGTTATGCCAAGGACCTTTATGCATACGAAAAAAACGCCGCCGGCACGCTGCATATTGAGTTTCGTCTGCGGGAATACCCGAGTCTGATCTGGGTTGGCCAAATTCGGCAGATAGACGGCGATTACCTGATTGCATTCAATCGGGTGGGGGACATGAATACCGGATCGTACGTGGTGTGCAACGATGCCTTGCGCGAGCTGATCGACGGCGTTGTGGAAAAGTACGGCCTGATCGAATGGGACGAAAAAGCGCTCAATGGCGTGGATCGGTTTTCCTACGAGGCGCACAGGCAGGCCTATCCCGAAAACACCCCCGGCGTCAAGCACGACGGCTTTGTGAATACCGAGGAATACGGAACGTATACCGAGAAAAAAGCGCTTGAAAGAGCCACCAACGAGGTCACGGTTGAATGGGATACCTCGCACGTGTCCTATGACGGCGAGGCGTGCGTCTGGCTTGTCGAATTTGGCATGAGCGGGGTCGACGGCGGAACACAAAGCGTCTATCTGGGAGATAACGGCATCACGCTTATGATCGTTTACGGAGAATAATGCGTGGGACTGCTTCATTTTGGCGCTGTTGACAAAGCGCTGAAACAAAAGAAAAATCCGCTTGGATAATACCAAACGGATGAAAAACAAATATTTAAGGTTGGCAGAGGTTCTCGCTTTGAGAGCCGCTACCAGCCTTTTTATGTTCAACGCGCATGCCGACAAGAGGCATTGCTCTGTGACTTTTTCAATGCCTCGTTTTCTTGTTCTTCTTAAATTATGCCGTTCCTTTTGATGCGAAAAATTACCTTCGCACCATATTTGCCTTGCTCGCATTGCTTGGCGGTATTCCGGAGTGTCTATGTTCTTTGTCTGCTTTTCACGAGCCTCATGGTGCATATGACGCTCAACCATTCTGACATCTTCATTTTTTCTGCAACATTCATCTTTGTGAGGGCAATGGGAACAATCTTTCTTCTTGGAACGGTATATTTTCTTTCTTCTCGTTTTGGAAAAGCTCGAATAATGAAGCTCCTTACCCATTGGGCAGATATATGCGTTTTTGTCTTTGTCGTATTCAAAATTATCCGTGTCAAATTCATCGGTACAAACGCGGCTGTGCTTTACCGTAGTCTGTTCCGGTATATATGTCTTAATGCCGCGCTTATCCATAGCGTCATAAATTTCACCACTGTCATATCCGGCGTCTGCACAAACGGCTTCTGTCTCAAAACCGAATTTTTCAATTTGATGCTCAATTCTTGACGTGTGTTGTGCTGCATCATTTGCATTACCGGGGGTTACGTATACGTCGGTAATGATTCCGTTTTCGGCATCGCAGGTTTCGTGATTCAGATAGCAAAACGCCTTGGGCTTTCCGGGACGGTTTAACATACCGCATTCCGGATCGGTGGTGCTTTTGACGACTGCTTTCGTTTTTGCTGAAGTATATTCAGCAGGCTTTTTTAACAGACCGCATTCATATGCTTCGCGGTCTAACTTCTTCATATATTCGCTGGGAGTATCAGGGACTTCAATAATCTCTTGGCGGTCGTTTCTTGCGTTTGCCTTTATGTGAGTTGAATCGGTCAATAGCAATTTTCCCGAAACCAATCTCGCATCCATACATTTCTTGACCACTTCATCAAAAATGTCTTGGAATACCGTTGTGCCGCTGAACTTACGGCGGCGAAGCTGAGAGATCGTAGAGTGGTCGGGAACGTTGTCACCAAGCTCCAGACCAAGAAACCAACGGTACGCAATATTTACACAAATTTCCTGTTCAAGTTTCCTTTCGGAGTCAATGCCGTAAAGATAACCAATAAGCAACATCTTCACTAAAACAACGGGATCAATAGAAGGACGGCCGGTATTGGAATACAATGACTCTACCTTTTCGTATATGAAGCTAAAATCTACAAGTCTATCCAGATCTCTCAAAAAATGCTCTTTGGGCATAAGATCTTCAATCGTTCCAAAAAACATTTTTTGTTGGCTTCCTTTATCCTTTTTCAGCATTTGTATCCCTCGCTTTCTATGCTTATATTATACCATGTTTTCGCATTTTTGTCGAGTACGACAAAAGGTTCAGAGCCGAAACTCCGAACCTTTTGTATCATGATTCTTTGGGGCTTTGTCAACAGCGCCACATAGGACGGCCCCTTTTCGTTATTCGATTGAATTCAGATAATCCATACAAGCCGTGGCTTCATCCATTCCCGATGGGGTGAGGGTCTCGCTTTCGACTACCATTTTAATGCCGTTTGCGGCGGCGTAGTCGATGACAGCCTTGACGGGTGCCTCGCCCTGTCCGAGCGGAATTCCCTTACCGCCCTTACAGCCGTCCTTTAAGTGGATGACCTGCATCCTGTGCTTTAA
>JAZNDA010000124.1:0-2181 GCA_045587785.1 Eubacteriales bacterium
GGGAAAAACAAGCGAGCTTGTTTTTCCCGTTTCTTTTTTCGGACGTATCGCGGCTTCTCCGAAGCCGCCCAAAATGACGGCGCAACTATAGATGTATTTTTTCATCGTTTTCGCTCGTAATATGGCTACGCACAAACCCCATAAGTATTTTGCGACAAAAGTTTTGGTCAAGCTTTTTCAAAAGCTTGTGGGGGTCGGGGCAAAGCCCCGAGCGTTCCTTGCGTTCTCCGTATACGCCCGAAAGGCTTTGGGGATAGCGTAGCGGTTGCCGATGTCGGCGGCGGTGGCGTGTGCCATGTTCTCGGGCAAGCTCTCACATTCAATGAGATAGCCCGTCATGTGCCATTCGATGTGTGTGAAGATGTGCACCGAATCAGGCAGAGGGGTGTGGGACAGGGGCTCTGCGCCAAGGTCTTTGGCGGCTTGCATGGCACTCTCGCCCACCAAAGAGCCGACAGTGTTCGGGAACTCCCAAAGTCCCGACAACAGACCCCCCTCGGGGCGTTTTGAAAGCGCGTATTTATCGCCGCACCGAAGCAGAAGCACGGTGCGGTGCTCGATCCTTCTGGGTTTTTTGGGTGTGCGGACGGGAAGATCGTTTTGCTCGCCGTTTCCGAGTGCCAAACAAAGCTCGGAAAGCGGACAGTCAAGACAGCGCGGCTCGCCGTTTGGAATACAAACGCCCTCGCCAAGCTCCATCAGAGCCTCGGTCAGCGCGCCTGCTTGCTTGCCGCTTGGGTATACCGCCTCAAGCGCATCTGTCACCCGTTTTTTGGTGGACGCGAGCATGATATCGTCATGGCAGGCGCATAGGCGCATGACCACGCGCAGTACGTTGCCGTCTACCGCCGCGTTCGGCTGTCCGAAGGCGATCGAGGCGATGGCGCCTGCGGTGTAGGGCCCGATGCCCGCGAGCTTCAAAAGCTCTGCCGCGGTGCACGGAAGCTGACCGCCAAAATCGGACATCACGGTCTGTGCCGCTTTTTTGAGATTGCGTGCGCGGCTGTAGTAGCCAAGACCTTCCCATAGCTTCATCAGCACGTCGTCATCCACCTCCGAAAGTGCTTTCACGTTCGGCAAAGCGGACATAAAACGCTCAAAATAGGGGATGACAGCGGCGGTACGCGTCTGCTGGAGCATGATCTCGGAGATCCAGACGCGGTAAGCGGTGGGATCTTGCCGCCACGGGAAGGGCTTTTTGGCGTCAGCGTACCAGCCAAGCAGCCTCGGGACGGATCTTTTAAGCAGTTGTTTCATGGTAGAGGGTGTGTTTTCAGACATGTGCGTCTCCTTTTTCGGGAAGATTCCTTTGCGACCCGAGTTCGCTTGCGAACTCGAGCTGCCCTAAAGAAAAAAGCGTCTAAATCTTCCTTCCAAAATGAAAAATCTATAATTTCCTATTCATATAGACTTACAGAAAATTATACCCCGAGTTTCTTTCTTTGTCAACCGTAGGGGTGCAAAAAAGAAAAATTTGTTTAATTCCCACAAAACGGGAAAAAAGGTAGACAGGGCGCGCGTTTTATGGTAGAATAGAGCAGAGGACTGATTTAAGGAGCGTACGTATATGAAGTATCTAAGGAAAAAGAAGCATCTGCTTCGTTCGTTTTCCTATATTCTGAGCCACTATACCGAGCCGCTGTCGGTGAAGGAGCTGGCATATCGGGCAGGGTACACCGAGGGGCGGTTTATTTTGCTGTTTTGCCGCTATTTCGGTGCATCGCCCAAGAGCTATATCACCTATCTGCGGCTGAATAAGGCACGCGCTCTGCTTAGCACCACTTCTATGCCCGTCTGCCGCATTGCGAATGAGTGCGGATATGAGGACGAATTTTATTTTTCGAGGGTGTTTTGCAGATATTGCGGCATGTCACCCATCGCGTATCGCCGACGATCTTGTGACTGAGATGGTCAATATTTCCAACTCGCTCCCTTCTGTTTTGTGTATTGTGACAAAAAGAAGGGAACTTTTTGGATTTGGCTTGACAAAATGACCAGTTTGTTATATAATTAAACTACATATTTGTCGCATAAAAAAGCGACACATGTTATAGGAGGTTTGTTTATGCAAAGGCAAAACAGTTCACGCGCGACAAAGCTGCTGGCTGTCATTCTGACAGTTCTGATGCTTTTGACGTCGCTTCCGCTTGCGACATTTGCAAGCGAGACTCAAGGAGAGGA
>JAZNDA010000125.1:0-6165 GCA_045587785.1 Eubacteriales bacterium
GTAACAAATTGGGGTTTGCGAGGCAAATTTGCGATTTTAATCGCAAAACCAATTTGTTAACCGAGGTTGCGAAGCAAACTCGTAAAAGCTTGCGGGTTCCAAGGGCGGCGCCCTTGGTCGCTCACCGCAGTGGGCGAAAGCTCCAAAACGGCGTTTCTTTTTTGCAAAGCTTTTTTCTTTGCGCCAGTGGTGCCAAAGAGAAAAGCGATAATATCCATCGATTTAGCAAAAAATCCGTAGGCGGTTAGTTTTAAAACTAACAAATTATAGACTTTTTATCTGATCGCACAATATAGACGCTTTCTTTGACACCACTGGCGCAAAGAAAGCTTTGCAAAGAAACGCCGTTTTCTCGGGGCTCTGCCCCAAACCCCGCCACCTTTTGAAAAAGGTGGACGAAAACTTTCACAGCACGCTCGCCATGAAGAAAGGAGGAGCCCATGTCTCACAACGGTTTAGATGCCGCTATCATCGCCCGTCTGGCAGGGCTTTCATCCTCATCCGTCACGGTCTTTGACACGTTGCCCTCCACCAACACCTATCTGTCCGCCGAGGCAGGGCAGGGGACGGAAAACTTCCGCACCGTGCTTGCCGAGACGCAGACCGCAGGGCGCGGACGCATGGGGCGCACGTTTTTCTCACCGCGCGGAAGCGGCATTTACATGAGTGTTCTGCTCCGACCCAAAGTTCTCCATGCAGGCAGACTGACCACCCTTGCCGCAGTGGTGGTGTCGGACGCGATCTTCCGCGTCTGCGGCACAAAAGTGGATATCAAGTGGGTAAACGACCTCTTATTTGAGGGCAAAAAGCTGTGCGGTATTCTTGCCGAGAGCGCGGGCGGCGGCTTTGCGGTGGTCGGCATTGGCATCAACGTCCGAGAAAGTGCCTTCCCGAGCGAGCTTTCGGACATCGCCGTGTCGCTTGAACAGATCTGCGGCAAGGCGCCCGACCGCAATCTGTTGGCCTCGGAAATTTTAAAAGGCTTTGCGTCTGCCGATCTTGACAGCTTTTCGCATATGGCGGAATACCGCCGCCGTTGCGTCACGACGGGCAAAAAGGCAGTGATCGTTTCAAGCGGAGAGCATATTACCGTGCTTGACGTGGCGAATGACGGCGCGCTGATCGTCATAGGCGAGGATGGTAGGCAACGGGAGATCTTTTCGGGTGAAGTCAGCGTCAGAGTAACAGAAAGGACGGGCATATGAACGAACAATTTTCACGCACCGAGCGTCTGATCGGTACCGAGGCACTGGAAAAGCTGAGAAACGCGCACGTGGCGGTGTTTGGCATTGGCGGCGTGGGCGGCTACGTAGTCGAGGCTTTGGCACGCACGGGCATTGGGGAGCTGACCCTTGTGGACAGCGACACCGTCGCCCCCTCCAATCTCAACAGACAGATCATCGCACTGCACTCCACGCTGGGGTGTCCCAAGGTGGAAGTGGCAAAAAAACGCGTGCTTGACATAAATCCCCATATCAAGGTACACGCGAGAGAGGTGTTTTATCTCCCCCAGACGGCGGACAGCTTTGATTTTTCGGCCTATGACTACGTTGTGGACGCCATCGATACGGTGAGCGGCAAAATGGATCTGATCTTGCGCGCCAAGGCGGCAGGGATACCCATTATTTGCGCCATGGGAGCAGGGAACAAGTGGGATCCCACGTCTTTTGAGGTGTCGGACATTTACAAGACCTCGGTCTGTCCGCTGGCAAGAGTGATGCGCTCACTCTGCCGAAAAAACGGCATCGACAGCCTCAAGGTGGTATATTCCAAGCAACCGCCCCTTCGGGACAGCAGCGAGGAAAGAACACCTGCCAGCGTGATCTTCGCACCTGCCGCCGCAGGACTTGCCATCGCGGCTGAGGTTGTGAGAACGCTTGGGGCTCTGCCCCAAGACCCCGCAAGCCTTTGAAAAGGCTTGACCGAAACTTTTGCGGCAAACGGAAAAAGGGGTCTGTGAATAGACATTATGTCTTACGGGCGAGGATCGGCTACGCAAAAACAAAAAATAAATATCAGTAGGCGCGAACAATGGTCGCCCCTACGGATATTTGTTTTTTCGCAACAAGACCCATTATGAATAGGGAAAAGGCTCTTCGCCGCGTTTTATTTTTTCTTCTATGAGAAACGGATCATATTCGGGAAAACAACACAAAAAGTAGTCACACGCATCGCAACAACACTCAAACCCTTGGTCGCCGTTTCCAAGACAAATGTCCGGTTTCCCCGGTGTAAGCTCTACACCTGTAACGTCAATATCCTTTTCCGGAAGCTTCTCGTTCATACCTTCTCCTTTCAGCAAAAAAGTGCGCTCCAAAGGAACGCACCGAAAAAATGCATCCCCTTAATTGTTGTCACACAATTACACACCCAGAGAAGGTACGAGGAAAAGGAGAAAACACTTTTTACCAAAAGTATTTTCCCTCTCTGGATTTTTATGCATAATTATGTGACAGGTATATTTTACCACAGTTCCGCCGTTTTGTCAATAATATTTAAGGATTTGAAGATTATTTAAGGGTACAAAAAAATTTCAAAAATCGTTTGTTTTTTCTTGACAAAACGTCAAACATATAGTATATTAAAATTAGGTAGATTTTGCATGGACTCGGGGCTCTGCCTAAGACCCCGCAAGCCCACCAAAGGCTTGACCGAAACTTTTGCTGAATTGGTACACATAAGCTTCGCTTAAAAAATCAGAAAGGATTTCTTCCATGAGTTTTGACATGACCGAGCGTACGATCAGCTCACGATCCATATTCGAAGGCGCTGTCCTTCACGTCAAAAAGGACACCGTCTCGCTCCCAAACGGCGCCATGGGCACGCGCGAATACTGCGTGCACAAGGGCGCGGTTGCCGTTCTGCCCCTCACAAAGGAGGGCGAGGTCATTCTGGTAAAGCAATACCGCTATGCCCCGAGGCGCGTCTTTTTGGAGGTGCCTGCAGGCAAGCTGGACAGCGTGGACGAGGATCCGCGCGGGGCGGCTCTGAGGGAGCTTCGCGAGGAGACGGGTGCGTCCTGTCAAACGCTTACACCCATCGGCGCGCTTATCCCGTCACCCGCGCTTCTGACCGAAAAAATTCATATGTTTTTGGCAGAGGGTCTGACGTTTGGTCAGACCGACCCCGACGAGGACGAATTTTTGGAGATCGTCAAAATGCCCCTTCAAGAGCTTGTGGACATGGTTATGAGAGGCGAGATCGAGGACGCCAAGACCCAGATCATGGCGTTGAAGGTTCGTGAACTGAGAAAGGGACAAATATGATAGTGGCTGTCATTTTTGTATCGGTGCTGTTGGTGGCCGCGCTGTACGTCTTTTTAGTCATGCCCCGCGCCATGGCAAAGCCCGACACGTTGCCCGTGCTTTGCGACTACGCCCACAGAGGGCTGTATGATAACAAAAGCGGTCTGCCCGAAAATTCGCTTGGCGCGTTTGCGCACGCGGTAAATAAGGGCGTTGGCATAGAGCTTGACGTAAGGCTGACCAAGGACGGACGTGTGGTGGTGTTCCACGATGAAAGTCTCTTTCGCATGTGCGGCAAACAAGCGCGTGTGTGTGATCTGACATACGAACAGCTAAAGGGAATGCGGCTTATGGACACCGATTACGGTATTCCGCTGTTTTCCGAGGTGCTGGAGCTTGTGGACGGTCGCGTGCCGCTTCTGATCGAGATCAAAAATGACACGCTTGACGATTCGATCTGCTGGAAAATAGCACCGATCCTTGACCGCTACGGCGGCGAGTTTTGCGTGCTGTCCTTTAGTCCCCTCATGCTCAGATGGTTTGCACGGCACCGAGAGGACGTCATCCGCGGACAGCTGGTCACGCGCATAGAGGACGGGAGCACATGGCGCGAACGCGTGCTCAATTTCTTGCTGACGCATATGTTACTGAACTGGATGTCGCGCCCCGACGTCATCGTGTGCGACGGGCGGCATCAGAGCGGTCTTGATAAATGGCTGTGCAGAGTAATATTCCACACGCCGTTTTTGTACTGGACGGTGAAGCGCAGGGAGCTTCTCACGATCAACCACCGCAAGGGTGCAAGATCGATATTTGAAGGCTTTGAGCCATGATTTGAAAAACAAAACAATTTTTAGGAGGACTCTGAATTGACTATCTTCACACTTTCATTGATCGTTTCTGCCATTATGGTGGCACTTGGCGTGCTGATCGGCGCAAAACGCGGCTTCGGACGCGCTCTCATCCATTTCGTCTACCTTGGCGTGTTTGGCGTGGCGGCGTATTTCGTGGGCCATGCGCTTGCCGACAAGGGCGCGCTCGTGCTGTATGATCTGCTTCACACCGTCCTTAACACCGAGATCGTAACACTGATGGATACCGCTCCCCACATGAATGAGCTTTTGCTCAGCGTGGAGGTGGCACTGCCCCTTTGCATTACGGTGGCAGCGGTGTTTGCAGTGCTTGCACTTTTGTCGCTCATTTGCCTGAAAAAGCTGTCCTGCGCCATCTTGCGCGGCATTACGGGACATGAAGTAGGACAGCCCGACACCAAGAGCCGCGTGCTTGGCGGCGTGGTTGGCGGCGTGACGGCACTCCTGCTGTCTTTGGTTTTGCTCACCCCCTTCCACATGGTCACCGCCGTGGTGTCCGATCTGTCGGACGAGACCCTTGCGTTGGCTGAAGAAAACGGCTTTGGCGAGATCGCCGATCACATCCGTCTTGAAGATCCCACGGCTATTAAGCTCAACCACACCATGATGCTCGGACTTGCCAAGGGTAAAACACCCGAGGGCGTAAAGTATCACGCCGAGCACGAGATCGCCGTTTTGTGCAACGCCGCTGTTGCAGCAATCGAAGGCGTAGAGTCGGCACCCACGGACGCCGCCATGGATATGCTGTCCGCAGGTGCAAATGCGGCGCTTCCCGTGATCAAGGACTCTCCCTTTGCCAGAGAGTTTCTGACCTACACCATCGACGGCGTGGGATTGGTCCTCCTTGACGACGGCTCGATCGGCGGCTTGTCGCTTCATTCGGGCAACGCCATAACCGACAGCCTGATGCGCTCGTTTGCCGAGGTTTTTGCGGCAACCACCACCGAGAATCTTGCCGAAAATATGTACACCATGTTCGGCGTGGACATGGACGGCACGCACACACAGCCGCCCGCAGACACCACAAGTGCTCCCAAAGAAGAGGTGACGCCCTCTGAGAACACCCAGAGCACGCCGAACACGCCCGCCGTACCGAGCGAAAGCGGCAAGCCCTCGGATACGCCCACCACGCAGAAGCCCCAAGAGACCACCCGTGTACCTGCCGATGCGTCGCTCAATCTGAATACCCAGTCGGGCGCCATTTCGTATATTACAGGCGTTGACCTGAGTGACACCGAGAAGCTGTTTAATGACGAGCAGGCAATGAGCAATCTGATCATGGCGATCTACGTCATTGACGAAAATCCCAACTTCAAACCCGTTGTGGAGACCATCGGCACGGCGGTAGGCGGATCGCTGATCCCCGGACTTACCGTCGAAGATCTTCAGAGCCTGCATGAATCGCTTCTGATGGGTGTATATATGGAAAATCAGTATACCGTGAAGAGGAGCCTCAAGGAAAAGATCGAGCCCATTCAGGAGATGATCGAACAGGTTTCGTCCAACAAGGACCACAGCATTTCGGACAACCAAGCAGAGCTTGGTGCGATCTGCATCGTGGCACACTTCTACACGCCCGAGAACATGGCTGATCCCTCGCGCATCACCTACGAGGAATTTGCGGCGTACTTTGGATATTAATTAACTGTGGGGGTTCCACCCCCACACCCCTGCCGCCTTTTAAAAAAGGCGGGCGAAAACTTTTGCCGCAAAAGCGAAATGGCGTTTGTGCGTAGCCATTTAACAAACGAAAACAGTAAAGAAAAACGGCAACAGATGCGCTGTCATTTTTTCGGCTTGCCATGACAAGCCGAAAACGCCCGAACAAAAAAAAACGGAAAATCAAGCTCGCTTGCTTTTCCTTTTTTGTTTTCCGGGCTGCCAGGGGAGCGTTCGCTCCCGTGGCGAAAAAATGACATACCTTCAGCACAAACCATTCTGCAAAAGTTTTCGTCCCCATGTAACAAATTGGGGTTTGCGAAGCAAATTTGCGATTTTAATCGCAAAACCAATTTGTTAACCGAGTTTGCTTTTGCAAACTCGACTTT
>JAZNDA010000126.1:0-2383 GCA_045587785.1 Eubacteriales bacterium
AGCCTTCACCGAGACCGTCGCTATTCTGACCTGTGATGGCATCACGGAGGCGTTCGGTTTCCTCGGGAGTGAGTTCTTCCGTAAGGTAGCAATCAATTTTGCCGTAGAGCATTCCGTGCCGTTCCTCGACACCCCATTCTGCGAATACAAGCTTGCCTTTGATATCTGCGTGGTCGCTGACATAGTCTGCCATATTGATTTCCGTTGCTTGCTCTCGTGCGATTGCTTCTTCTATGGCATCGGCGTTCTCGGTCAGCACGTCGTTGCTTGTTTCATAATAATCGCCGTCGTGGTCGCTGATATTGCCCGACAGCGGACAGAAGAAGGAGAGCTTCGAGCTTGCAAGGGCTTTCAGCATTTCCTTGATATCATCGTACATTTCCTCCGTGTCGCTGTACTGCTCATATACGAGGTTAGCTTCGAGGTCATCGTGGAGTTCCTCTCTCACGCCGGATACCGATTCATCCGTAACTCGCACATCGTAGAGACTATCGTTGTCGGGAAGAATACGCAAGAGTCCGTTTCCAACGTCGCTGTCGGCGTGAAGTTGGACGGGAGCATCTTCGGCTCTCATATCCTTAACCTTCAAAGAGAAGATTGAGTTTAAGAGACCGTATTCTGTGGCTTTGTCGTAAAACTGATTGAATTCTGTTACCACATCGTAGGTTTCGTTGGCCTGCGTGGTAGGATTTTTAATCGTTAATTTCAGCATTCTTTCTCTCCTTTTACTTTATATTGAATTGCGCCGAGTCCGTATCGGCGGATTGCCATTGCGTTGCAGATGATTGCAAAATCCTTGGGATGCACAACGTCACCGTCCGCAAGGTCGCTGATCGTCATGTGCTTTGAGCCGAGTGCGAGATCCTTTGCACAGCAGAAAAGGGTATATGCTGTCGGTGTACTTTTGCCGAGCCTAATGCGGAAAAAGTGTATTTCATCCTTTCCGATATGTCGCTTAGCTGCACCCCACAGGCATCCGTCTGCGGTTAAAAGGTAAAGGGCGCACATCTTGATTTTGTTGTTGGTGTTCATACCTTTGATGGCGTTCTCAAAGACCGATCTGTGTTTCTCGTTTCTGAATTTCATAGGCTTTCTTTCACACTCCTTGATGTATCCATTAATTCGGATAATAAATTCGGGGTTGGTTACCGCCGTGAAGGTTTCCATCAGCACTCTCGGCTGTGGGATTTGTCCTTCGTGGATTCGTTGCTCCACACAGGGCGTTTTTTCGCCCGACACGCGTCTTTTCTTCTTTCTGTCGGCACATTCCTTGCATCCGCACCTTTCGGCGTTGTACTCGCTTTTTTCGCTCACAAAAACGCCGTGTCCTCTCGGACGGAAGTGGGGTGTTTTCTGCATCATCTTTTCGATCTCTCTATCGTGAGGGTTATCTGCAAAAATCATCTATTTTTCTCCTTGTTCCTGAAATGAAAAAAGCCGAGGATATTTCTATCACTCGGCTCGACGGTTATTATTACATTGTTTGATTTAGCCCCTGTACGGGTTCTTCAGATATTCTTATATCCATTAAAAATTTGGGATCGACGATTACCTCCGATTCGTTTCGTCCGTTAAATAAAGCGAGGATATGTTGCTTATCTATCTCCGCTTCGTATACCGTTCCGTCCTCGTTAAATCGGTGAGCAAACCATTCGGCTTTCTCTCTATCAAGTGTCCACGATAACGCCTTGATATTTTTTGCGTTATGCGAGGTCACTCCACGGTAAACCGTGACGGTATCGTCCAATTCTTCGTACTGCCGTAACTCGTCCTCGAGCATAAGCTCACGGGGATCGGCTCTTTTAAACATTGATATTAATTTGCTTTTGCTCACGTTGGTATCGCAGTTCGGGTTTTCCGATCTGATCCACGCATCGGCAAGGATTTTTGAAAAATCCGCTTTCGATAAATATGGAGAAGCGTATTTGAGGAAGGTCAAGCTGTAGGGCTTGTTCGTTATCATATAAATCTCGTAGGCGTTGTCGGTGCTGTTTATCTGTTTCCTCATAAAGCTCTGCCACGCCTGCAGATTTTCTTCGCTCTCGGTTATGTCTATGAGTTGCATCACTCCGTCCTTGGTTGTTGCTACAAAGCCGGACGAGGTGAACGGATGCTGTACCACCATCGGAGAGTACGGTGTCTTATATACCTCCGTCATCAACAGGGCACGAGCTACCGATTTCACTTGCTCTATATCTGTTGTAGGCTTCATTGTATCTCCTTATTTTTGGCATGAAAAAAGCACAGAGCTTTTCTTTCTCTGTGCTGTGTGTGGTGGGCGGTTTTTGTTCTCACGGGAGTTCAAATCCTTTCAGTATTGGAAAATACCCATTTTTCATCTCCAAAATCGAACTAAAAATTTTCGCCCGAAAAAAGCAAAAAA
>JAZNDA010000127.1:0-6514 GCA_045587785.1 Eubacteriales bacterium
AAGTACTTCTTACCAACCTCCATAACGACGTCGGAGTACATCTGAATGAATCTTCTGTAGCAGTCCCAAGCCCATCTGGGGTTGTTCGAGCTCTTTGCGATATACTCAACAACGTCCTCACCCTGTGCGTTGGTAAGGAACTCACCCATAAGCTTCTTCTCGCCGGTGGCGGGGTCACGGGTGAATGCAACACCGGTACCACAGTCATCGCCCATGTTACCGAATGCCATCATCTGTACGTTAACGGCAGTACCCCAAGAATAGGGAATGTCGTTGTCACGACGGTATACGTTTGCTCTGGGGTTGTCCCAAGAACGGAAGACCGCCTTGATCGCGCCCATAAGCTGCTCCTTGGGATCGGAGGGGAAATCCTGACCGATCTTTGCCTTGTATTCTGCCTTGAACTGGTTAGCAAGCTCTCTCAGATCGTCAGCCGTAAGCTCGATGTCCTGCTTTACGCCCTTTTCTTCCTTCATCTTGTCGATGAGCTCCTCAAAGTACTTCTTACCAACCTCCATAACGACGTCGGAGTACATCTGAATGAATCTTCTGTAGCAGTCCCAAGCCCATCTGGGGTTGTTCGAGCTCTTTGCGATATACTCAACAACGTCCTCGTTGATACCGAGGTTAAGAATGGTGTCCATCATACCGGGCATGGATGCTCTTGCGCCCGAACGAACCGAAACAAGGAGAGGATTGGTCTTGTCGCCAAACTTCTTGCCCGTAACACCCTCCATCTTTACGATGTACTCGTTGATCTCAGCCTGAATATCGGGGTTGATCTGCTTGCCGTCCTCATAATACTGAGTACAAGCCTCTGTCGAAACGGTAAAGCCCTGAGGCACGGGAAGACCGATCTTGGTCATTTCCGCAAGGTTCGCGCCCTTACCGCCAAGCAACTCACGCATGCTTGCATCGCCTTCACTGAAAAGGTAGCAATACTTCTTTGCCATTGATATAAATCCTCCATTATATAGATTTCGATGTTTATTTGCTGTCTGCCATAACAAAAAAGCGTAATGCAGGGCAGTACAGCGCACATATTATAACACATTTTTTCCAAATTTGCTACATTTTTCACAAACATACTTCCTGAAATTTTGTAAACTTTTTTTGAACGCCAAAAGAAAGTACCAACCGTTGTTGACAAAACACAAAAAAAGCAATATAATAGTACGATACTTTATGTAATACTTATTTATCGCCTATCGCCGCATATGCGGCTTTTTGGCGTTGGAGGACAAACTATGGACACGAAAAAACTGCATCGGCTGACTGCGGCTGCTCTGCTTGCCACATTCTGTTTTTGCGCCACTTGGCTGTTGAAGATCCCTTTTCTTTTCGGATACATCCATCTTGGCGACTGCTTCTGCCTTTTGTCGGGCTGGCTTCTGGGGCCGCTTTACGGCGCGCTCTCGGCAGGTATCGGCAGTGCCCTTGCCGACCTTGCCGCAGGCTATCCCGTCTACATCCCCGCCACCTTCCTTATTAAGGCGGCTATGGCTCTTTTGGCTCATTACTTCTGCAAAAAAAACGGTTCGCTTGTCCGTCGCATAATGGGCGCGGTCTTGGCAGAACTTATCATGGTGGCAGGCTATTTCCTTTATGAATGCCTGCTTTACGGCATAGCAGGTGCCGTCCCCGCCATTTCGGGCAATCTTCTCCAGGCGGCAGGCGGTATCCTCACAGCCACCATCCTTTGGCAAGTCCTTACCCCCATTCTCAAAAAAGGCGGGTTTAAGTTTTAAGGGGAACGCGCCTCCGGCGGGTCGCTTTTTAAAAAAAGCTCCGCAAAAACTTTTACGGAATGGGTGCTCGAAAACTTTGCGTCATTTTGTACCCGAGAATCTCGCAGAGATTCTCGGGTAGCGCGAAGCCTCACAAAGACAAAGAAAGCTCGCTTTCTTTTCTTTTGTGTGGCAACGCGCGTCACCCCCCCGTCAAAGACGGGGGCAAAATGACTTGTAAGACCCATGCCGCAAAAGTTTGGTCGAGCTTTTCAAAGCTCGCGGGGTTTGGGGCAGAGCCCCAAAAACTCGTGCTCGCGGGGCGTGGGGCAGCGCCCCACATCAAACAACAACACAAAAAGGAACGACATATGGCAAACATTTTTGATATTTTCAAGGAGATCTCCGCAGGGCGCGAGGCAAAGACAAACGCCCCCATCACGCACATCATCGTGGGTCTGGGCAACCCCGGAGACAAGTATTACAATACCCGTCACAACGCAGGTTTTCTGATGATGGACTATCTTTCTCAGCGTGTGGGCACCAAGGTAGACCGCATCAAGTTCAAGGCACTGTGCGGCGAGGCTGAGCTTGCGGGCAAACGCGTGCTTCTTATGAAGCCGCAAACGCTTATGAATGCATCGGGTCTTGCTGTAAAGGAGGCGGCGGCGTTTTATAAGATCGCCCCCGAAAACATTCTTGTGTTTTCAGACGATATCTCGCTGGACGTGGGAAGATCTCGCTTCCGCGCCAAGGGCAGCGACGGCGGACAGAGAGGACTTCGTTCGATTATCACGCAGATGGGGACCGACACGTTTCCGCGCATCCGCTTTGGCGTAGGAGCCAAACCCCACCCCGACTACGATCTTGCCGATTGGGTGCTGTCGGAATTTTCCAAAGAGGAGCAAAAGCTTCTCTTCTCGCGCTTTGAGCCTGCGTATGAGGGAATGCTCCGCTACCTTGGGGGCGACAGCGAGGCTGCCATTCGCATCTGCAACGCGGGGAGCGAGGCAAACGCATGAGCATACTCACCGATGCCGTAAGACTGGATAAAGAGTACGGCGAACTGCGCTCCACCGCCCTGCTCGATTTTAAGTTCCCAAAGCCCCTGCCCATTGCGGTGGGCGGACTTTGCGACGGCGCGTCCGACGCGGTGCTTGTTTCTCTCATCGAGGACATACGGAGAGAGCGCGGCGGCACTGCACTTGTGATCTGCCACAGCGACAAGGAATGTGCACGCACCGCCGAGCTTCTTCGCCGATTCGGCATTGCCGCCTCGGTGTTTGGTACGCGAGACCTCAATCTATATAACATTACCGCCTCCCATGACTATGAGCATGAGAGGCTTCGCGTGCTGTTCGGCATCACCCACGGAACCCTTGACGCCGTGGTCACCACCCCCGACGCCGCTCTGGGCTATACCGTGCCGAGGGACCGATTGCAAAAGACTTGCTTCCGTTTGGACTTTGATACCCCCGTTGACCTCGCAAGCTACGCGCGCCGCCTATGTGAGGCAGGCTACGTTCGCGTGGATATGGTGGACGGCATGGGGCAGTTTGCCATCCGCGGCGGCATTTTGGACGTGTTTCCGCCCGTGTTTGAAGCCATCGGCGAGGACGTGGACGACGCAAAGCCCACCCCCTTCCGCATCGAGCTGTTCGGCGACGAGATCGACCGCATCGGGCCGTTTGATATTGAATCCCAACGCTTTTTGCAAAATCTCGACGGTCTCTTGTTCCCGCCCGCCCACGAGACGCTTGCCGACAAGGACATCCTTACGTCTGTTCGCAACGCCGTGCTGGCTCAGCAAAAGCGCGCCAAAGATCAAAATGCGGTGCGCGAGCTGGAAAAAGAGCTGTCCGCCATTGACGTATGCCTTGAGAACGACGGCTTTGATCTGAATTTCATCGATAAATATATCTCCCTCGTCTACCCCGAGCGCGAGTGCCTTTTGGACTATTTTGGCGAGCGTCCGTTTACCGTTCTGCGCTCACACGCGGCGGTCGGCGAACGCCTTAAGGTCTTTGAACAGACGCTGGCGCAGACCGTGACCGATCTTCTGGTAAGCGGCACCATCTCGCCAAAGCTTGCGGAATACGCCTGCCCGATTCAGAAGTTTCACAATTTCTGCTCGTCCTCCGTTGTCATTCGTTTAGACTCGCTGATGGCATCTGCCTCGGGTGAGCGGCTTGGCGGTCTGTTTACCTTCCGCACCAAGCACCTCGTCAGCTATAATGAGAAATACGATCTCCTTTACGAAGATCTTACCAATTCCGTAAGAAGCGGATATAAAGCCATCGTCATCGCTGAGAACGAGACCTCGGCAAAGAACCTTGGGGGTCTGCTCACCGAAAAGGGTTACAAGACCGCCGTGGAGGGCGACGGCAAGGACTATACCGCCACGGATCTGCCCGTGGGCACGGTGTATATCACATGGCGCGCATTTCTGAGCGGCTATGAGTTGGCGTCGCCCCGTATTTCGGTCTTTTCACTCTGCCCCGACGGCAAGAGCAATGCCGCCACGGTGTCGGGACGTCTTAAGACCGCCAAGCGCAAAAAGAGCGGTACACAGGCGATCCTTTCCGCCGCCGACCTTGAGGAAGGCGACTACGTGGTGCATGAAAACTACGGCATCGGTATTTATGAAGGGATTCAAAAGCTGACCGTGGACGGCGTCTCCCACGATTATATCAACATCCGCTTTGCAGGCAGCGACAAGCTGTTTCTGCCCGTGGAAAAAATGGACATGGTGTCCAAATATATCGGCGCGCGCGCCGAGGACGGCGTGGTCCGCCTTTCCAAATTCGGCGGCGCGGAATGGGGCAAGACCAAGGCAAAGACCAAGGCAGCAGTCAAGGATATCGCCAAGGACCTCATCAAGCTGTACGCCGAACGCATGCGCCGCGAGGGCTTTGCCTTTCCGCCCGACGACGATATGCAAGCCGACTTTGAAAGCTCATTTGAATTTGACGAGACAAGCGCCCAGCTTGACGCTATTGCCGACATTAAAGAGGACATGGAAAAGCCCACCCCCATGGACCGTCTGCTTTGCGGCGACGTGGGCTACGGCAAGACCGAGGTCGCGCTCCGTGCGGCGTACAAGGCGGTACTGGGCGGCAAGCAGGTGGCACTTTTGGTGCCCACCACCATTTTAGCACTCCAGCACTACGGAACGGCGGTCAGCCGCATGCGCGCTTTTGGCGTGGAGGTGGATATGATCTCCCGTTTCCGCACCCCAAAACAGATCGCGCAATCGGTCAGAAAGCTGGCACGCGGCGAGACCGACCTCATTATCGGCACACACCGCCTGCTCTCGGGCGATATTTCCTTTAAAAACCTTGGTCTGCTCATCATCGACGAGGAGCAACGCTTCGGCGTGGCGCAAAAGGAAAAGATCAAGCAGATCGCGGGCAACGTGGACGTACTCACGCTGACCGCCACCCCCATTCCCCGTACGCTTAACATGGCAATGGGCGGCATCCGCGACATTTCGGTGCTGGACGAGGCTCCGTGCGACCGACTTCCCGTTCAGACCTACGTGCTTGAGGACGATGACACCATCATCTTTGAAGCCATCCGCCGAGAGCTCAGACGGGGCGGACAGGTCTTTTATATGCACAACGTCATCGAATCGATCAACACGCTGGCGCGCCGCATTTCCGAACAGTTCCCCGACGCGAGCATCCGTGTGGCGCACGGCAAAATGGAAAAAGAGGAGCTGGAGGACATCTGGAACTCCATGCTGACGGGTGAGACCGACATTCTGATCAGCACCAGCATCATAGAAACGGGCATCGACGTGCCCAACGCCAACACACTGATCGTTGACAACGCCCACCGCTTGGGACTCTCTCAGCTTCATCAGCTCCGTGGGCGCGTGGGACGGTCCTCGCGCCGCGCCTACGCCTACTTCACATACCCCAAAAACATGGCACTGACCGAGATCTCCGAAAAACGCTTGGAAGCCATTCGCGACTATGCCGAATTCGGCGCGGGCTTCAAGATCGCCATGCGTGACCTTGAGCTGCGCGGTGCGGGCGACTTACTCGGCGCACGCCAGCACGGGCATTTGGATGCCGTGGGATATGACATGTATATCAAGCTCTTAAATGAAGCCATCCTCGAAGAAAAGGGTATAGAGACCAAAGCCCCTGCCGAGTGCAAGATCTCACTGGCTCTGGATGCCTTTTTGCCCGAGAGCTACGTCAAATTTGCCTCACGGCGCATGCAGCTGTACAAGCGCATCGCCATGATCCGCAACCGCGATGACTACTATGACATTGCCGACGAGCTGATCGACCGCTTTGGCGAGATGCCAAAGCCCACAAAGAATCTTCTATCTATTGCCCTGCTCCGCGGCATCGGCATCTCGGCTGACATTGCCGAGATCTCGCAAGAAGGCAACATCATCCACATCTACCCCGCGCATTTCGACATTGAGATATGGTCGGAGCTTTCCGATCGGTTTGGGTGCCTTAAGGCTTCGCTCGCCTCGCGCGTGTCCATCGACCTCAACCTTAAGGCCGCCGACCCAAAGCTCGCCAAGGATCCCCCCGAGCTTCTTTACAAAATTTTTGAAAATTATTTGAAAATTGAGGCAGAAATCGCGTCGCAGGATGTGATATCATAAAACCGTAAAAAGAGAACGCGTGGGGCGCCGCCCCACCCCCCGCGAGCTTTAAAAAGCTCGACCAAACTTTCGCGGCTTTGATTTTCCCAGTCATTTTGCACCCGTCTTTGACGGGTGGTACGCGCCAAGCCACACAAAAGAAAAGAAAGCGAGCTTT
>JAZNDA010000128.1:0-3092 GCA_045587785.1 Eubacteriales bacterium
TCTAATTGTCTTCCTAAGACCGCTTGGCCTCCGACTTCGGTCATCTTGCCAAGAGAAACGAACTCGTATCCGATGACCTGATCTTCGGCGTCAAGAGCCATTCTGGTGCAGTAGCCCTCGGTCATCTCAAGGTATCTGACGCCCTTGGCCTTTGTGCCGTACATGGTACCGACCATGCTTCTCTCGCCCTTGCCAAGGTCCTCCATGCCTGCGCCCACAACAAGGCCGCCCTCGGAGAATGCAGACTGGCTGCGTCCGTACACGATCTGCAGGAACAGCTCGCGCATAGCGGTATTGATAGCATCGCAAACAAGGTCGGTGTTAAGAGCCTCAAGAAGTGTCTTGCCGGGAAGGATCTCAGCTGCCATAGCGGCGGAGTGGGTCATACCCGAGCATCCGATGGTCTCAACGAGAGCTTCCTCGATGATGCCGTTCTTGACATTCAGAGAGAGCTTGCAGGCACCCTGCTGAGGTGCGCACCATCCCACACCGTGGGTATAAGCCGAAATATCGGTGATCTCTTTTGCCATCACCCATTTGCCCTCTTCGGGAATGGGTGCGGGACCGTGCTTCGGACCCTTGGCGACCACACACATATTCTCTACGTCAGAGGAATAAATGATAGAATCGTTCATTTCTTATGTATCTCCTTTAATAAATTTTTAGCTTACTTGACGATCTCGCCGTAAACCTGACCGAATGCGCCTGCGGCGTTGCATTCATCGGTGTCGATGTGCATAGCAAGAGCGAACTTGGGGCTGACGCGCACCACAACGTCATCAAAGATAAGGGGACGGTCGGTGCTGATCTTGACCTTGACGATCTCCTTGTCGGATACGCCGAGACCCTCAGCGTCTTCGGGAGTCATGTGGATATGTCTCTTGGCAACCATAACGCCTTCCTTGATCTCGACCTCGCCGCAAGGACCTACCAGCTTGACGCCGGGTGTGCCTGCGGTGTCACCGCTCTCACGAACGGGGGGTGTGATACCGAGCGAGCGTGCGTCGGTATAGGATACTTCAACCTGATCCGCGGGTCTTGTGGGGCCGAGAATGCTCATCTTCAGAGAGCCCTTGGGGCCTACTACCTCAACCTTTTCCTCGCAGGCAAACTGACCGGGCTGGCTCAGATCCTTCTTGTTGTGAAGCTCGGCGTCCGCGCCGAACAGTGTCTTAAGTGTTGCCTCTGTGACGTGGATGTGTCTTGCGGAGGTCTCTACGAGAATTTTGTTTTCCATGATGGTAATTCCTTTCTTAAAATACATATTTAAAAATGTTCCACCCGATATTATATCACATTTTTACCGCGTTGTAAAGATGCTTTCGACAAAAACTGTGCCGCGGGACGTATTTTTCAGCCGATACAGCTCCTGAGCGTGTCTTCAAAAGCCTTGTCGCACTGTATCTTGATGCAGATGGGGGTATTTGAGGGCGCGTAGGTGCTGTCATGAAAGTTCAGCAGGAAGGCGTCATCGGGGGCGATATCCACGCAGTAGTTGTAGATCTTGATGTTTTTGTCCTTCCTTTTCTCGGCGAGAGCTTCGCGCGTGGCAGGTTCCACCGAAAAAAGGGCAGAGAGGGACAGGCGGCAGACCACGTCCGCGCCGCGCTTTGACAGTTCCAGCACCACAAATTCCATGCCGTCCGCAGAGGGTTCCAGCTTATAGCAATAGCTTCTGAACAGATAACGGACGCACACAAGGATGGCTACCGTCATCAGTGAAAATGAGACCAACTGCACCGCCGAGCGGTAGGGAAGGGCGCGGACGCCCGACACGGCGAACAAGAGGAGCGAGGCGGCGAAAAATGCCGTGGCGGTCTTTTTGGCGCGGTGGTTTTTTTGTGAGGGAATGTACTGATTCATGCGGGTCTCCTTTTTTATTTGTTTTCCGAAATTTGGTCGGTTTGTTTCATTTGTTTTACTTTTTCCGTCTTTCCTTTTGCGGCGAGGTGCCGAAGCGGCGGCTATATTGGCGGTAAAAGGACGAATAATCGCAAAAGCCGCACTCCGACGCCACGATCGCCGCCTGCTTGCCCTCCCTGAGCATGGCACGCGCCAAAAGCAGTCGCTTAAGCACGATATAATCCCACACCGACGAGCCCGTGGATTGCTTGAATATACGATTGATATACGACTTGCTGAAAAAGAATTCCTGTTCCAGCACGTCCAGATTTTTGATGATGGTCAGATTTTCATTGATGTAAGCGATGATCTTTCTGACGGTCTCTGCCGTGCCGCTCATCTGGGGCGCGGCATCCTTGTCGCCGCCTCCGCTGTCCGCTCTCTGCTTCTCGCGAAGGCGGAAAAGCTCCAGCATGAGAGCTGAGACCATGGTTCTTGCACGATCCTCATAGTCTTCCGCCTTGCTGTCCCTACACAGACGCGTCATACACGCCGCGATGTACGCCGCAGATTCGCCCGAGGGCATAAAGAAATTGTCCTTGCCCAAAGGGCGGTTGCGGTAGATCTCGCGGATCTCGGCATCCAGAAGCGGCATGGTCTCGGGCGAAAAATTGATACAGATACGTTCATAAGGCACGTCGCCGTACAGATGGGTGGTGTGCGCCTCGCCGTCGCGCATGACCAGCATGCACCCCGGTGTTAGCGTATATTGTGTCCCTTCAATTACGTAGTGCCCCGTACCCGAGATGAAATAATACAGCTCGTAGTTTCGGTGGGCGTGCAGGATAAACTCCATATCATCGGGGGCGTCGTCCAGCGTGTGGTGGACCATCATGCCCGTGCCGTGATAGGAAAAAAGACGGTGCATCATAGCTTTCTCCCTTTTAATTTTTGGCAGTTTTTTTCTCTGTACTTCTATTTTATCACATTTGTTGCGGATTTGCAAGAAAAAATGCAAATATATACAATTTTTTTGCGATATTTGTGTTGTATAATAATTGTGAATGGTTATGCCGTGTGACCGACGGAGCACGGCGCGATAGCCGAAGAGAGCCGAACACATACGCCCTACGGCGAGGAATTTTTGCGTCTTTTACCGTAGTTTGCCTCGCAAGGTCTTACCTTGCTTCGCCTCACTTCGACAAAATCCATCAAAAATTACTCTGCCCAAGGGTGCTACGCAGTTTTCA
>JAZNDA010000129.1:0-17136 GCA_045587785.1 Eubacteriales bacterium
TTTATTCGTTTCGGGGAACCCCGCGGCGGTCCCCCTCCCTCTCGGAGGGAGGCTAATTTGCGCCGCCATTTTGACAGATTTTAATTTATAAAAAGAGGCTGCTACAAATTTGGAAACAATTCCCAAACTTGACGCAGCCCCGTTTCTACATGATGTTCGAGAGCAAAATACAGAGGCACAAACATCCGCAAGCCTCCCTTGTGCATGTAAAGGGAGGCTTTTTTATTTCTTCGCTTGTGCATATTCTTTTTAATGTGCCGTCCGTATGGTTTGCGGATTTTTCTGTCTCTGTTTACTTGAAAAGTTATGCGGATTGTGCTATAATGATAAGACAAAAGAGAAGGAGAACACAGGATGGGATTATTTGACGGCATCTTGATCTGCACGGATCTTGACGGCACCTTATACAGAAATGACAAGAGCATATCCGAGGAAAACAAAGAGGCGATCGAGTTTTTCAAGTGCGAGGGCGGCAGCTTTACCTTTATTACGGGACGCTTGCCCTACTATTCCACCGACGCCTACGAGGTGGTGCGTCCCAACGTGCCGTTTGGCTGTATCAACGGCGGCGGTGTGTATGACGGCGAGGCGGAGCGGTATATATGGACCGTGGAGCTGCCCCGCGAGGCACTTGAGCTTGCCCGTTACATTGACGGTCTTTTTCCGGACGTCGGCGTACAGCTTTGCCGTTTTGACAAAACGCTTTTTGTCAAGGAAAACAAGGTCACCGAGATCTTCAGGCAGATCACGGGTCTGCCTTATATTGCGGGGGACTATGATACCACAGAGCCGCTTGCCAAGATCCTCTTTTGCACCCATCGGTGGGACGAGCTGCTTGCTGTCGAGAGGGCTTTGAGGGAGCACGAGCTTGCTGACCGTTTTGATTTTATCTGCTCGGAGAAGAACCTTTTTGAGCTCTTACCAAAGGGCGTCAACAAGGGGCTTGCCCTTAGGAAGCTGGCAGAGCATCTTGGCATCGATATGAGCCGAACGGTTGCCATCGGAGATTATGACAACGATGCCGCCATGCTAAAAATGGCAGGGCGCGGTATTGCGGTCTCCAACGCCAGCGAGCGTGCCCTCCGCGCGGCAGACGTCGTCACAGTCAGCAACGAGGAGCATGCCATTGCAAGGGTGATCTATGATCTTCGGGATAAAAAGATCGAGCTTGACAAATAAATATAATTTTATATAAAGTAACGTGGGCTTCTGTTGACGATCAACTCGATTTGATGTATGTTATAAATGTAAACAGACGTTGTAAATTATGAAGGCAAGCAAAAGGGTGGAAATTATAGCAAAAATAGGATTTGTCGGTTTTTGGCGAGGTCAACACCCCTGTGGACGTGATCATAAGAAAGTGTTCGGCGGTTGAAAAAGTCCTCCGTGACGAGGGACCGGAGCCGGTCTCGGTCTGGCCTAAGTGGGCTTATTCCCTCTTGCCTACCCGAGATATATTTTTGAAAATCATTAGAGGGTACAAAATGGCTACGCAAATTGTAGGGGCGTGGCGCCCCTACGGGTACAACAATTTTGTTGGTGTCACGATATAAAGAACGGAACCCCAAACGGGTTCCGTTCTCTTTGTTTTATATTCTTTTTGCGATCTCGTCCATAAATTCAGCACTGTTGACTGCCCTGACGGGTGTACCTTCTTCCACAAGTCCAACAAGGTCCTTTGTCATGATGCCGTCGTCAAGCGTCTTGATGCAGGCTGCCTCAAGGCGATCGGCAAACGCCACAAGGTCGGATAGACCGTCAAGCTCGCCCCTCTTGCGGAGCGCGCCCGTCCAGGCGAAAATGGTCGCCATGGGATTGGTGGAGGTCTCCTCGCCCTTCAGATACCGATAGTAGTGTCTGGTCACGGTACCGTGAGCCGCCTCGTATTCATAGTTGCCGTCGGGCGACACCAGCACCGAGGTCATCATGGCAAGCGAGCCGAAGGCGGTGGACACCATATCGCTCATCACGTCTCCGTCATAGTTCTTGCACGCCCAGATAAAGCCGCCCTCACTGCGGATGACGCGCGCCACGGCATCGTCGATCAGCGTATAGAAGTACTCAATACCCAGCTCTCGGAACTTCTCTTTGTAATCCCTCTGATAGATGTCCTCAAAGATCAGCTTGAAGGTCTGATCGTACTGCTTGGAAATGGTATCCTTGGTTGAGAACCACAGATCTTGCTTTGTCTGGATAGCGAAATTAAAGCAGGAGTGCGCGAAGGAAACGATGGAGCTATCCTTGTTATACTGACCCTGCAAAACGCCCGCACATTCGAAATCATAGATGGTCTCAGACCACTTGTTGCCGTCTTTGTCGGTAAAAACAAGCTCCGCCTTGCCCTCGGTGGGCACGCGGTATTCGGTTGCCTTATACACGTCACCGTAAGCGTGACGGGCAATGGTGATGGGCTTTTTCCAGCTTCTGACCTGAGGCTTGACCGAGTCGATCAGAATGGGTGCGCGGAACACCGTGCCGTCCAAGATCGCGCGGATGGTGCCGTTGGGGCTTTTCCACATCTGTGTGAGGTTATATTCCTCCACTCTTTGGCGGTTGGGGGTGATGGTGGCACACTTGACCGCAACGCCGTATTTCTTATTGGCGTTGGCGGCGTCAATGGTGACCTGATCCCTCGTGCGCTCGCGCTCGGGGAGACCGAGATCGTAGTACTCGGTCTTAAGGTCAACGTAGGGCAGAATGAGTTTATCTTTGATCATCTGCCAGAGAATTCTTGTCATCTCGTCGCCGTCCATCTCGACAAGCGGCGTTTTCATCTGTATCTTTGCCATGATTTATATTTCCTTTCTTTATTTTTTGTCAGAAACTTTTTGAAAAAAGTTTCCGACACCTTCAAAAACTTTTGCAGAGGGTAAAATGGGTTCCGATATTGCGAAGCCGCGAACGATTACGCAAAAACGACCCCGAGAACCGAAATCCGAGTCATTTTGAGGCCGTCTTTTAAGACGGCCGAGGGCGCGCAAATGCCACATCGCCGAAAAGAAAGCGAGCTTTCTTTGTCGGCGTGTAGGCTTTGCGCTGACGGAAAACGCCCCGGCGTTTTCCGTCCCAAAATGACGTGAAGTTTGTGCAAACCCATGCAGTAAAAGTTTCGGCCAAGCCCGTAACAAATTGGGGTTTGCGAAGCAAATTTGCGCCTTTGGTGCAAAACCAATTTGTTAACCGAGGTCGCGTAAGCGAACTCGTAAAGGTATGGCGGGGTGTGGGGCGGCGCCCCACGTCGTTCCCTTATTCTCCCTCTCTCGTAAAGGGGAGGAGGCCGCCTGCGTGCAGGATCTTCTGTTGGCGGTCGGTGAAGGAGCAGAGAGTGGGAATTTCAATGTTTTTGGTCTTGTTGAGAAGGGTGATCTTGCCCGTCTTGATGCCCTCGAAGACGTTCGCGAGAGCGAGTGTGTCGTTCTGGTCGAGCTTGTCGTAGTCGGCAGGGTTTTCGAAGGTCAGGGGCAGGATGCCTGCGTTGATGAGGTTGGCGGCGTGGATACGCGCGAAGCTCTTGGCGAGCACGGCGCGTACACCAAGGTACAGCGGAACCAGTGCGGCGTGCTCACGGGAGGAGCCTTGACCGTAGTTCTCGCCGCCCACCACGATACTGCTTCCCGCCTTCAAAGCGTTGTCGGCAAAATTCTCGTCACACACGCCAAAGCAGAACTTTGACATGTAGGGAATATTGGAGCGGTAGGGCAGGATCTTGGCACCTGCGGGCATGATGTGGTCGGTGGTGATATTGTCGCCCACCTTAAGGGTGAGGTTGGCTTTGATTTCATCGGCAAGCGGATGCGTGTCGGGGTACGGCTTGATGTTGGGGCCGCGAAGCACCTCGAGGTCTTTTGCCTCCTCAGCCGACGCCGGCATCAGCACCGCGCTGTCATTGATCTTGAAGCTCTTTGGCATCACAATGTCGGGGTACTCGCCAAGGGTACGGGGGTCGGTGATATAGCCCGTCAGCGCGCTTGCCGCCGCCAGCTCGGGCGACACAAGATACACGCCCGCGTCGCGCGTGCCGCTCCGTCCCTCAAAGTTGCGGTTGAAGGTTCTGAGCGAAACGCCTGCGGAATTCGGGGAAAAGCCCATGCCGATGCAGGGGCCGCAAGCACACTCGAGGATTCGCGCGCCCGCATCTACCATATCGGCAAGTGCGCCGCACTCGGAGAGCATGGAAAGCACTTGTCTTGAGCCGGGGGACACCGAAAGGCTGACCGAATCGGAAATCTTCTTGCCTTTCAGAATGGCGGCAACGCGGAGCATATCGCGGAGCGAGGAGTTGGTGCAGGAGCCGATGCAGACCTGATCGACCTTGGTACCCTCAAGAGAGGATGCGCTCCTTATGTTGTCGGGGCTGTGAGGACAAGCAAGCAGAGGCTCAAGCGACGAGAGGTCGATGTCGATCACGCGGTCGTATACCGCGTCGGGATCGGAGGCAAGCGGAATATAGTCTGCCTCGCGGCCCTGTGCCTTAAGGAACTCTCTCGTGATCTCGTCGGAGGGGAAGATGGAGGTGGTAGCACCCAGCTCGGTGCCCATGTTGGTGATGGTGGCTCTTTCGGGGACCGAAAGTGTGGAAATACCCTCGCCGCCCCATTCAATAATCGAGCCCACACCGCCCTTGACCGAGAGGATGCGCAATATCTCAAGGCTGACGTCCTTGGCACTTACCCATGGGGAGAGCTTGCCCGTAAGATTGACCTTGATCATTCTCGGCATGGTGATGTAGTACGCGCCGCCGCCCATGGCGACCGCCACGTCCAGTCCGCCTGCGCCAAACGCCAGCATGCCGATGCCGCCGCCCGTGGGGGTGTGGCTGTCCGAGCCGATGAGCGTCTTGCCGGGGATGCCGAAGCGTTCCAGCTGCACCTGATGGCAGATGCCGTTACCAGGGCGCGAGAAGCGGATGCCGTATTTTTTTGCCACCGACTGGATATAGCGGTGATCATCGGCGTCCTCAAAGCCCGACTGCAGGGTGTTGTGATCGATATACGCCACCGAAAGCTCGGTGCGTACGCGCGGGATGCCGATGGCTTCGAATTCCAGATACGCCATGGTGCCCGTGGCATCCTGCGTGAGTGTTTGGTCAATGCGCAGGGCAATTTCCTTGCCCGCGGTCATTTCGCCCTCTAAAAGATGGGCTTTGATGATCTTTTGTGCAATGGTAAGTCCCATAGTTATGTCCTCTCTTTGGCTTTTTCAATGTTTTTCTTGGCGTTGGTGATGTGAAGCACGGTTAATCGTTCGGCGAGCTCGGCGTCATGCGCCGCCAGTGCCTCAAAAATGGCGCGGTGCTCCTTTGCCGCCTCTATGGCGCGTTCGGGGTTTTCCACCGACACGCGGCGGCTGAGCTTGACCTTGCGGTGAAGCTCCATCAAAAGGGTTTCGAGAATGCGGCTGCCGCAAAAAGAGAAGATCAGGCGGTGGAATTCGCTGTCAAGATTGCGGATGTTGTCTGCCGCGCCCTTCCCAGTGTAGAATTCCCCAAGCTCCAGCACCTCGCGGAGCTTTTCCAGTTCATCCTTTGTGACATTGACCGCACAGCGCGCCGCAGCAAGTCCTTCTATGCGAAGTCTTACCTCATAGATATCCTCAATGTCAGCCTCGTCAATGCCGAGCACCAGCACACCCTTGCCCGATTCTTCCACAAGTCCCTCTTGTTTCAGACGCATCAGTGCCTCTCTGACGGGGGTGCGGCTGACACCGAACATCTCGCACAGCTTCATTTCGGTGATCAGGTCACCTTTTTTGAACGTGCCGCTAAGAATGGCGTTTTCGATCTGTGAAAACACGTGGTCGGCGATGGATTGTGTTTTTTTCTCGTCCATGGCGCGCCTCAGCTTTCCAGCTTTGCCGAAAGCTCACGGAGTTTTTGCTCCAGCTCACCGTCAGACAGCATGGTCTGTCTGCCGTTTTCGTATTCCTCGTCGATCCAGCTCTTCATGGCAAGCACAACGGGGTCGCGCTTGTCGATGACCTTATCGCCCGTCAGCTCGTAATGCTCGTTGATCCAGTAGGCGATGCCTGCAAGGCCCGAGGTCTTGGTCACCATCACGCTTGCGGGGCGACCGAGGATCTTTTTGGTATCAAAAATGTTGTAGATCTCCTCGTCCTTGAGTAAACCGTCGGCGTGGATGCCTGCACGGGTGACGTTGAAGTTTTTGCCCACAAATGGGGTCATGGGAGGGATCTCATAGCCCATGCTTTCCTTGAAATAGCGCGCGATATCGGTGATGGCGGTGGGGTCCATGCCGTCAAGCGTGCCCTTTAAGGAGGCGTATTCAAACACCATGGCTTCAAGGGGAATGTTACCCGTTCTCTCACCGATGCCAAGGAGCGAGCAGTTGACCGCGCACGCGCCGTACAGCCATGCGGTGGAGGCGTTGGAGACCGCCTTATAGAAGTCGTTATGTCCGTGCCATTCCAGCATTTCGGAGGGCACGTCGGAATAGTGCTGCAAGCCGTAAATGATACCCGGAACGCTTCGAGGCAGGGCAACCTCGGTGTAGGGAACACCATAGCCCATGGTGTCGCAAGCGCGGATCTTGACGGGGATGCCCGCATCCTCGGACATTCTTTGCAGTTCGTTGACAAAGGGAACCACGAAGCCGTAGAAATCGGCGCGCGTGATGTCCTCAAGATGACAGCGCGGCATGACGCCTGCCTCAAACGCCTCGGCAACCGTAGCGAGATAAGTATTCATTGCCTCGCGGCGTGTCATTTTGAGCTTTTTGAAGATATGGTAGTCGGAGGCGGACACCAAAATGCCCGTTTCCTTGATATCAAGGTTGCGCACCAGCTTGAAATCCTCCTTGGTGGCGCGGATCCACGTTGTAATTTCGGGGAAGCGGAGACCGAGGTCGCGGCAACGCTCCACTGCCTCGCGGTCCTTCTTACTATAGATGAAGAATTCGGTCTGGCGGATGATGCCCTTGGGACCGCCAAGACGGGACATCAGCTTATAAAGCTGTACGATCTGCTCCACAGAATAGGGCTCCACCGACTGCTGTCCGTCACGCATAGAGGTGTCGGTGATCCAGATCTCCTCGGGCATGCCCGTGGGCACGCGGCGGTGGTTAAAAGGCACCTTGGGTACGTCCTCATAAGGGTAAACGTCGCGGTAAAGATTGGGCTCCTTGATGTCCTGCAGCGCATAGCGGTAGGATTTTTGCTCCAAGAGGTTAGTCTTCTTTGATATTTCAAGCATTTGAGTATCTTTCCTTTCTTGTGGTCAAGTATACCTGTATAATTGTATACAAGTATACCAAAGCCTGTGTCTAATTACAAGACACGGGGTGCACTTTTAACATTTTGTTTACATTTTGTGGCAGATACAGCACCACAGCGTCCACGGTTTTTGCGGCAAGGGCTTTTTTGACCGTTGGATGCTCGCCAAGCACTGTGACGCCGCCTCAAAATCAAGAGGAAACGGAGAATTTGAAAATAGGCATTGAAAAAAGATAAAAAGTGTGATATAATAAAGGGAATATAATGAGAAAGTGTGCCAATTTTGTGAAGGGAGGGAATCATATGGTCAAGATCGTAGGGGTCGAACCCCGTTCACGCGCGGCGCGTGCAGGTATTCTGTCGGGCGACAGACTGCTTACTGTCAACGGCAACGAGATCGAGGACGTGTTAGATTACCGCTTTTATCTTGCCGACACCTGCGTGTCGCTTTTGTGCGAGCGTGGGGGCGAGCGGTTTGCGGTCAATATCCGTAAGGGTGAATACGATGACATCGGTCTTGAGTTTGAGACCCCCCTCATGGACAGCAAGCATTCATGCAAAAACAAATGCATTTTCTGCTTTATCGATCAGCTGCCAAGCGGCATGAGAGAATCCCTTTATTTCAAGGATGACGATTCCCGTCTTTCCTTTCTTCACGGCAACTATATCACGCTGACCAACCTTTATGACAAGGATATCGAGCGCATCATCCGTATGCATATCTCGCCCGTGAACGTATCGGTGCATACCATGAATCCCGCACTTCGCGTGGAGATGATGAAAAACAAGCGCGCGGGTCAGGTGCTGTCCTATCTTGATCGCTTCCGTGACGCGGGCATACGCATTGCGGCGCAGATCGTACTGTGTAAGGGGATCAACGACGGCGCGGAGCTTGACTTTAGCATGAGAGAGCTGTGTAAATATCTGCCTGCTCTGGGCAGTGTTTCGATCGTTCCCGCAGGACTTACGCGCTACAGGCAGGGGCTGTATCCTCTTGAAGAATTTACAAAAGAGGACTGCGTGGCGGTGACAAAGCAGGTGGACGCTTTTGGCGATATGTGCCTTGAGAAGTACGGCACGCGCCTCGTTTACTGTGCGGATGAGTGGTACGTGAAGGGGGAGCTTGCGCTTCCCGAGGATGCCTATTATGAGGAATATGCCCAGATCGAAAACGGCGTGGGTATGCTAAGGGCTTTGTCTGAGGAATTTTCGGCAGAGCTTAGCATGATAGAGGCGGCGGATGCACCTAAGGTGCCGCGCACGGTGTCGATCGCCACGGGTGTGGCGGCGTACGAGCGCCTTTTGGCACTTGCCCGACTGATAGAACAGAAAATTCCCACCGTCAAGGTGAACGTATACAAAATAATCAACAAATTTTTCGGAGAGACCGTTACGGTGACGGGGCTTTTGACGGGAACGGATATCGGTGACGCGCTTGCAGGGGAAGATCTTGGTGACGAGCTTTTGCTCTCCTCCTCTACGCTTCGCGCGGGTGGCGATCTGTTTTTGGACGATATGACGCCAAATGAGCTTTCAGAGAGGCTGAGGGTTCCCATTCGCTTTGTCGAATCGGACGGCGCGGCACTGGTGGATGCCATTTTGGGGAAGTGAGGGGAGAACGCTTAGGGAAACTTTTTTCAAAAGGCTGGCGGGGTGTGGGGCGGCGCCCCACATAAGACCGATAAACATCAAATTGCACAGCACAACACCAAGAAAGGACGGTAGAAATATATGGCAAGACCGATTGTAGCAATCGTAGGCAGACCCAACGTGGGTAAAAGTACACTTTTCAACAAGCTGATTGGCGAGCGGCGCTCCATCGTGGAGGACACCCCAGGGGTCACGCGCGACCGCATTTACGGCGAGTGCGAGTGGTCGGGACGGCGGTTTTCGCAGATCGACCCGGGCGGTATCGAGCCGAAAACCGACGATCTGATCTTAAAGCAGATGCGCGCACAGGCAGAGCTTGCTGTGGAAACGGCGGACGTGATCGTATTTCTGTGCGACGTACAGACGGGGCTTACGGCGGATGACAGAGACATTGCCGTCATGCTCAAAAAGAGCGGAAAGCCGATCGTTCCCTGTGTGAACAAGTGCGACAGAGTGGGTCAGGTGCCCTTTGAATTTTATGAATTCTATGAGCTTGGCTTTGAGGAAGAACCCATATCGGTTTCCTCGGTGCACGGCAGCGGTACGGGAGACCTGCTTGACAGGGTACTGGCGCACTTGCCGAGCGAGGGTGACGGCGAGGAGGACGACGACAGCATCAAGGTTGCGGTCATCGGTAAGCCCAACGCAGGCAAATCCTCCATCATCAACAAAATTCTCGGTGACCAGCGTCTGATCGTTTCGGACATAGCGGGCACCACCAGAGATGCGGTGGACACCAAATTCGAGAACGAGACGGGCAAATACACGTTTATTGACACTGCAGGTATCCGCAGGCAGTCGAGGATCAACGATAAGATCGAAAAATACAGTGTGCTCAGAGCCAACATGGCGGTGGAGCGCGCGGACGTTTGCCTTCTGATGATCGATGCGGGTACGGGTATCACCGAGCAGGATGAAAAGATCGCGGGCATCGCCCACGAGGCAGGCAAGCCCAGCATTATCGTGGTCAACAAGTGGGATACTGTCGAAAAGGACAACAGCACCGTCAACCAATTCAATGAGAAAATACGCACCGCGCTTGCCTATATGCCCTACGCGCCCATTCTGTACGTTTCGGCAAAGACGGGGCAGAGAATAAATCAGTTGTTTGAGCGCATACAGTATGTGTACGGGCAATCGACTATGCGTATTTCCACGAGTATGCTCAATGACGTGCTGTCCGAGGCGACTATGCGCGTTCAGCCCCCCACCGACAAGGGCAGAAGGCTTAAGATCTACTATATGACACAGATCTCGGTGGCACCGCCTACCTTCGTGATCTTCTGCAACAACGCCGAGCTGTTCCATTTCTCTTATCAGCGGTATATCGAGAACTGCTTAAGAGACACCTTCGGCTTCGTGGGTACCCCCATTAAGCTGATCATCAGACAAAAAGGCGAGGAGTAAGGGGAACGGGGAACGCAAGGGGCTTTTTTGAAAAAAAGCCCCTTGAACCCCAAAAAACTTTTGCCGCAACAGAATTTGTCAGTCGGTGCATAGCCGAAACGCTTTTGCGAACGGTGAAGAACAAAGTTACGGCGAAGGTAGATGCAGTCATTTTGTTTTTGTTTTCGCTTGCGAAAACAAAAGAGGCGCGCGGAGCCCGTGAGCCGACAAAGAAAGCTCGCTTTCTTTTCGGGAACGGCTTTGCGCGACACAAAATGACGCGGAGCTTGATCAAACCAATGCGAGAAAGTTTTTGAAGGGTCATAGGGAAACTTTTTGAAAAAAGTTTCCCTAACAAAAAGGAGTATATATGTTTATCGACAAAATAAAGATTTATCTTAAGGCGGGCAACGGCGGAAACGGCGCGGTGGCTTTTCATCGGGAGAAGTACGTGTCCCACGGCGGTCCCGACGGCGGTGACGGCGGACACGGGGGCAACATCGTCTTTCGTGTGGACGAGGGAGCCAACACCCTTTTGGCGTTCCGCTACAAACGCAAATTCGTGGCAGGCAACGGCGAGGACGGAAAGGGCTCCAAGTTCCACGGTGCCACAGCGGACGATCTGGTTATTCTTGTGCCGAGCGGCACGCTTATTAAGGAAGTGGAGACGGGCAAGATCATTCACGATATGTCGTCGGACGGCGGCAAGGACTTTGTTTGCTGTCGGGGCGGTAGAGGCGGCTTTGGCAACCGACATTTTGCCACCGCCACAAGACAGCTTCCGCTGTTTGCCAAAAACGGCACCAAGGGCGAGGAAAAAGAAGTTGTTCTGGAACTCAAAATGATCGCCGACGTGGGTCTGATCGGCTACCCCAGCGTTGGCAAGTCCTCTATTCTTGCGCGCATCAGCGCCGCACGCCCCAAGGTTGCCGCGTATCATTTTACTACGCTGTCCCCAAATCTCGGGGTGGTGTCTACAGGTGACGAGAGTGGCTTTGTTGCCGCCGATATCCCAGGGCTCATTGACGGTGCCGCCGAGGGGGCGGGGCTTGGGCATGACTTCTTGCGCCATATCGAACGCTGTCGGCTTCTCCTTCACGTGGTGGATATTGCGGGTCTGGAGTGCCGCGATCCCGTGGAGGACGTGATCGCCATCAACCGCGAGCTTGAGAGCTATTCGGCGGAGCTGGCAAAGCGTCCGCAGATCATCGTTGCCAACAAGTGTGACCTTGTGGATCTTGAATCCGAGCAGGTCAAAAAATTTGAGGCGTTTGTTGACGAGCATGAATGGGAGCTTGTGTACGTGTCCGCCGCCACGGGCGAGGGATTGAAACAGATGATCCATCTGACCGCCGAGCGGTTGGCACTTTTGCCGCCCACCGCGGTATTTGACAGTGAGGTGTCGGCAGTGGAGGAGACCGTGAAGCCGAGTGCTGACGATATCACCATCCGCTTTGAAAAGGGCAAATATATCGTGGAGGGCGAGTGGATCTACAATCTGATGGGGCGCATCAATTTCGACGATTACGAATCCCTCGGGTATTTCCAACGTACGCTTGCGTCGGGCAGTGTGTTTGAACGCCTTGAAAACGAGGGCTGCCGCGACGGCGATACGGTCAGCATCTACGATTTTGAATTTGATTACGTGAAATAAGTTAGGGTGACAGCAGATATATGAAAGCATTGATTCTTTCCTGCAATACGGGGCAGGGGCATAATACCGCGGGACGCGCCATTTTGGAAGAACTGAACGCGCGTGGCATCGAATGTGAGATGCGCGATGCGCTGGCGTTTGCGTCTAAATTTGTTTCGGATACGGTGTGTAACATATACAACGGTGCCAGCATCCGCATCCCGCGGGTGCTTGGGGCAGGTATTTCGGGCGCCAAGGTGACGGACAGCTTGTTTAAAAAGAATTCTCCTTGCTACGTTGCCAATATGCCGTACGCTTCCAAGATGTATCGGTATATAGAGGAAAACGGCTTTGACACGGTCATCATGCCGCACGTGTTTCCCTCGGAGGCCATGACGCGCATTGAGCGGCGGCTGTCGCGCGAGCTGAATATCAAGACCTGCTTTGTGGCGACCGACTACGCCTATCCGCCCTTTCTCAGCGATACCGAGCTTGATTTGTATTTTATTCCGCACGAGCATCTGCGAGAGCAGTTTTTGAAGGCAGGCATACCCGATGAGAGGATCGTGGTGTCGGGCATTCCCGTTGCCGCCGCGTTTAGTGAGCCTATCGGTCGCGAGAAGGCAAGGGAGCTTCTGGGTCTGCCGAAAGAGGGGAAGATCCTTATTGTGATGACGGGTAGCATGGGCTACGGAAACGCCGAGGAGTTGACTGACAAGCTGACCGAAAAGATCTCACCCGATACCTATATCTACGTGATGGGCGGACGGAATGAGAAAATGAAGCAGAATATCCGCGCGGCACACGCAAAAGACAGCCGTGTGTGCGTGCTGGATTATACCGACAAGGTGAGCTTGTATCTTGCTGCAGGAGATCTTTTGTTTACAAAGCCCGGCGGACTTTCCAGCACCGAGGCGGCAGTACGGGGTATTCCCACCATACACACAAAGCCCATACCCGGATGGGAGCAGGAGAATATCCGTTTCTTCTACGAGCACGGACTTTCGGAATACGGTGAGGATGCCGAGGCACTGGTAACCAAGGCACTGTATCTTCTTGCCAATCCTCATAAGTGTGAGGCGATGGTGAGGGCGCAGAGAGAAAATATCACCCCCTTTGCGGCAAAAAATATCATAGATGCTTTGGAAAAGTATGAGAAGTGAGGAATTATGAAAAGGGAGATCGCGATTCTGATCGCCGCAGGCAAGGGCGAGCGCATGCGTCCGCTGACGTATGACACCCCAAAGCCGCTGGTGCAGGTGCTTGGCAAGCCCATGATCGAAACGGTCATAGAGGGGCTTTTGCGGCGCGGCGTTTGTCATATTTATATTATGGTTGGGTATCTGAAAGAGAAATTCGGTTATCTTGCGGAAAAATACCCGAATGTGACGCTGATCGAAAACCCAGAGTACGTGAGTAAAAACAACATTTCCTCGGTCTATGCCGCAAGGGATGTGATGGGGGAGTGTAACTGCTTTGTCTGCGAGGCTGACTTGTACGTTTCGGACGCTTCGATCTTTGATGTCCCACTTGACGGCTCTTGCTACTTTGGCAAGTTTGTGAAGGGGTATTCTAAGGACTGGCTGTTTGATACCGATGAGGACGGCAGGATCACGCGCGTGGGCAAGGGCGGCAGTGACCGCTACAACATGTGCGGCATCTGCTATCTTTTGGCAAAGGATGCGCGCACGGTACGCGATGCCACGATCGAGGCGTACCGCCATGAGGGAGAATATGAGCAAAAATACTGGGATGAGATCGTGGACGAGAATCTTGACAAAATTTCCATGACCGTGCATCCCGTGCCACAAGGCAGCATTGTGGAGATCGATTCGGTGGCAGAGCTGAAAGTGATAGATAAGAGTTATGAGGACGTAAAATATGACGCTTGATTTTTTGAAGAGGTTTGAATTTTTTACGGGCGTACCCGACAGCCAACTGAAGCCGCTGTGCAACTATCTGATGGAAACCTTTGGCATCGGGGAGCGTCATATCATTGCCGCCAACGAGGGGAATGCTGTGGCACTTGCGGCAGGCTACCATCTTGCCACGGGCAAGGTGCCCGTGGTGTATATGCAGAACAGCGGCGAGGGTAATATCGTCAATCCCGTGGCGTCTCTCATGAACGACAAGGTGTACGGCATCCCGTGCCTTTTTGTCATTGGTTGGCGCGGCGAGCCGAACGTGCATGACGAGCCGCAGCACATCTATCAAGGAGAGGTTACCTTGAAGCTGCTTGAGGATATGGATATTGCCTATACGGTCATTGACAAGCAGACGACCGAAGCGGAGCTGATGGAAACGCTTGACGCTTGGCAGAGCCTTTTTGAGAGCGGAAAGCAGGCGGCGATCGTGGTCAAAAAGGGCGCACTGTTATATGAGGGCAAGGTGGAATACCGAAACGGGAACAGCATGATGCGTGAGGAGATCATACGCCGTGTGTCGCTTGCGGCAGGGGAAGATCTGATCGTGTCCACCACGGGCAAGGCTTCCCGCGAGCTTTTTGAGATCCGAGAGGCAAGGGGTGAAGGGCATGGCAAGGACTTTTTGACAGTCGGATCCATGGGACATGCTTCATCCATCGCGCTTGGCATCTCGCTGTGGCAAAAGCACAGACGGGTGTGGATCGTCGACGGCGACGGCGCGTGTCTGATGCACATGGGTGCCATGGCGGTCATGGGGGCGCAGTGTCCCAAAAACGCGGTGCACATCGTCATTAACAACGGCGCGCACGAGACGGTGGGCGGTATGCCGACCGCCGTGGGCGATACCGATCTTTGCGGCGTGGCGCGCGCGTGCGGCTATCCCGTGGTCATGAGAGCCGACAGCTATGAGGAGCTTGAAGCGGCACTTGCGAGCGCAAAAGCGGCGAACAGCCTTGTGTTCCTTGAGGTGTCCGCGCAGATCGGCGCGAGAGATGACCTCGGCAGGCCTACGACCTCGGCAAAGGAAAATAAAGAGGCGTTTATGAGGGAGCTTAAACGGTAAATTGATGTTTGTAGGGGAGACGCGAGGGGCTCTGCCCCTCGACCCTGCCATACCTTTACGAGTTCGCTTACGCGACCTCGGTTAACAAATTGGTTTTGCACCAAAGGCGCAAATTTGCTTCGCAAACCCCAATTTGTTACGGGCTTGACCGAAACTTTTACTGCATGGGTTCGCACAAACTTTACGTCATTTTGGGACGAAAAACGCCACAGCGTTTTTCGTCAGCGCAAAGCTAACACGCCGAAAAGAAAGCTCGCTTTCTTTTCGGCGATGTAGCATTTGCGCGTTCACGACCGTCCGTAGGACGGTCTCAAAATGACTTGTACAATAAATGACACATTGTTTTCGCAAATTCGTTCGTATAGCGCACAGCCAAGACCCATTTTGCCCTCTGCAAAAGTTTTTGAAGGGTTCTTAGGAAACTTTTTTCAAAAAGTTTCCCTAAGCGTTCTCTCCGACAAATCAAAATTTGAACAAATTTTTCCGTACTTGTTGACTTTTGCGTGATAATGTGATACAATAATACAAATTTATTCATACTTTAGGAGGATAACACCATGGATAAGACGTTACAGATCATGGTCGCCATGATCTCATATATGGTTGTTGTTATTGTCATCGGTCTGTTTTGCGCTAAGCGTGCGAACAAAAATTCAGAGGAGTTTTTCCTTGGCGGCAGAAGTCTGGGGCCATGGGTGGCGGCTATGAGCGCAGAGGCGTCCGATATGTCGGGCTGGCTGCTGATGGGACTTCCCGGTGTGGCATACTGGTGCGGTATCGCAGACGCCGCTTGGACGGCTATCGGTCTTGCTGTGGGTACATACGTGAACTGGCTGATCGTTTCCAAGAGACTCAGAGCGTACAGTGAAAAGGCAGGCGGTGCGATCACGCTCCCCGACTACTTCTCCAACCGATTCCATGAGAAACAGAAAGTGGTCATGTCCATCGCGGCGATCTTTATTCTGATCTTCTTTACCGTTTACGCTTCCAGCTGCTTTGTGGCATGCGGTAAGCTGTTCTCCACACTGTTTGACAAGCCCTATGTTCCCATGATGATCCTGGGCGCGATCTTTGTGTTACTTTACACCGTTCTCGGCGGTTTCCTTGCGGAGAGCGTTTCCGACTTTATGCAGGCTATCGTGATGATCGTAGCACTGACAGTGGTGGTGATCGTCGGCGTGGGTAAGGCTGGCGGTATGAACGCCGTACTTGAAAATGCGGGCAAGATCCCCGGTTTCCTTGAGTTCTTCGGCATGGCGACACCCGTTCTTGAAAACGGCGAGCAGGTCATCGTTGGCGGTGTGCCTCAGTTTGGTGCGGCAAGACCGTACGGCGCTTTGACGGTGGCATCCATGATGGCATGGGGTCTTGGTTACTTCGGTATGCCTCAGGTTCTTTTGCGCTTTATGGCTATTCGCGACAAAAACGAGCTTACCCGTTCGCGCCGTATCGCTACGGTCTGGGTGGTCATCTCCCTGGCGGTCGCGGTGTTCCTTGGCGTGGTGGGACGTATGCTGTATCCCGCCGAGCTTTTGACATCGGCAACGTCGGAGAACGTCTTTATTCTTCTTTCCACAAGACTTTTGCCTCCCGTTCTGGCAGGCTTTGTGATGGCAGGTATTCTGGCGGCTACCATCAGCTCGTCTGACTCCTATCTTCTCATTGCCGCTTCGGCACTTGCCAAGAACCTTTACCAGGGCGTGTTCCGCAAGAAGGCAAGCGACAAGCAGGTACTGTGGGCATCCCGTATCACGCTGGTGCTGATCACGGTGATCGCGGTGCTGATCGCGCTGGATAAGGACAGTGTGATCTTCAAGATCGTAAGCTTTGCATGGGCAGGCTTTGGCGCTACGTTTGGTCCTCTTATGCTGTTCAGTCTGTTCTGGAAGCGTACCACAAGAGCGGGTGCCATCGCAGGTATGCTTAGCGGCGGCGGCATGGTGTTCTTCTGGAAGCTGGTGCTGAATCCCCTTGGCGGCGTGTTCGGCATTTACGAGCTTCTTCCTGCATTTATTTTCTCCGCGATCTGCATTGTGGTCGTTTCGCTTCTCACTAAGAAGCCCAGCGAGGAGATCGAGAAGGAATTCGACGAGGTCATGGCGGCTGTTAAGCAGTAAAAAATAAGATACGTAAGGGCGTTTCCTCGGAAACGCCCTTTTTGCGTGCTTTAAATTGAAGTTTGTCGGGGTGTTTATGTGGGGCGTTGCCCCACACCCCACAAGCTTTTGAAAAAGCTTGACCAAAACTTTTGC
>JAZNDA010000130.1:0-4189 GCA_045587785.1 Eubacteriales bacterium
AAAAAAGTTGATTTTTTTTCGAGCCTTTTCTCAATGACCTGACCGCTTTCCGGACAGCTTGCCTATTATACTACTTTGTTCATCCTTTGTCAACCCTTTTTCCTATTTTTCTTGCTTTTTGGCTTTTTTTCCAATCGTTCACCGTGCACGGAACGGCGGATTGTTATTTTTGCACATCAAAAGAAAATTCCTTTTCTTCCGTATCATCGATGAAACCAAATTTCTCTTTCAGCCCATCATATGCAGGATCCCTGAAGGAAGGCGAAAAACGAACAGAAAGCGCCATACCATGCGGCTTTGGTTTTGTAGCATAATCAAAGAACAATCCCCGACGCTCGGCGATTTCGAAGCAAATATCAAATTCGGGATATTTCCAGCAATGTGCTTTACACTTCTTATCCCGCCAATATGCAAGCGTTGTTTTAAAACAAACGATAGGTTTCCCGTCGCTCTCCAAGATCTCCACCGCGGTCTCCTCATCAACACCGTGTTGCGCCGCCATAGAAATCATGCAGAACATGATCATAATAAAGGAAGGCATATGAATCTGCCATGCGTTCGAAAGCACCGCCCATCTGGAGCTTCTGACCGAAACGGCACACCCAAAGCATTTTGCGATCCTGACGATTTTGTCGGCAAGATAATCAAGAAAGCGTACGCCCTCCTCTGACACCTGCACGTGCTTATTATATATAAAGAGGGAAAGCAACGATTCATACGTCTTGCCAATAAATTCTGCCACGGCGTTGTCTCCGTTTTTACGCGGCGGTGTTTTTTCTATCAGAATCGGTGATGGTATCACATTCATCCACAGCCTGTGCTTCCAAAAAGGACGAAGCGTTTCTCTCGCTGTGTGAAACAGCAACGCCACAAACAGCCCCGTGCCCGAAAAATGATTGTTGAACACAAGAAGCGGTCCGCGACTGCTGTCAAGGAGTAGGCGCTCACTACATACACGACATACGGAGAGAAAGAATTCCTTTTCCTGTTCGCACAAAAGCTCAAACACGTTATTTTTCTTCAAAAACGGAGTGTCCGTTCCCATTCGTGTCATGATATTCCCGTCAATGTCAAACACTACAATATTATATGGTTCACTCTTTGAAATGTGTTGCACACTGTCGCTCAAAGTCAAAAGTCCACTTGGCATAATTTCCCCTCCCATAATATTTCCCCCTATTCTACTACATTTAGTCCATTTTGTCAATAAATTTTGTTTTTTTCAAAAAAACTCTTGACAGGAAGTTGAAAATGTGATAGAATTCAACAGAAACGGGGAAACCCGTCTCCTTATCGTGCGTAAATTTTTGTTTTTCATGCGCACGATCTAATGTCCATAGGGAGGTGTAAATATGGAAAAGGTTATGAATTCTTATGAAAGCCTGTTCATCGTTGATTTGTCCAATGGTGAGGAAGCAGCCAAGGAAACAGTGGCCAAGTTCACAAATCTGATTGCTGAGAACGGCGAGATCATTGACATTGCCGACTGGGGCAAGCGTCGTCTTGCTTATCTCATCAACGATATGAGCGAGGGTTACTACACGGTTGTTACCTTCAAGGCTCCCGCAACTTTCGTTGCCGAGCTTGACCGTCTTTTCAACATCGATGAAGCCGTTATGCGTAAGCTCATTCTGAGACTTGAGCATGAACCGGTGGCAAAGCCCGTTGTTGCTGAGCCGATCGCAGCTGCTGAGGAAACCGAAGAAGCTCCTGCTGCTGAGGCAACCGAGCCCCAGACCGCTGCAGACGCCGAGTAATCACGGAGGCAAACAAAATGGCAAATCTGAATCTGAACAAGGTCATCCTTGCAGGAAGACTTACCGCAGAGCCCGAGCTTAAGCAAACGCCCAGCGGCCTTTCCGTCCTTTCGTTCTCCATTGCCGTCAACAGACGCTATGTAAAATCTTCGGACGGTCAGCCTGCACAGCAACAGACTGATTTCATCAATCTCGTTGCATGGCGTAAGACCGCCGAGTTTATCTCGACCTACTTCCACAAAGGTTCTTCCATTTGTGTAACAGGTTCGATCCAGGTCAGACCTTGGCAAGACCAGCAGGGACAGAAGCGTTACACCACGGAAGTGATTGTAGACGAGGCTATGTTTGTCGACAGCAAGGGTGAGGGTCCCTCGGACGGTCAGTACACGCCCGACGCGTACAGCGCACCTTCTTTCTCCTCGGGAACCAGCGAGGCACCGAAGTTTGAGGAAGTAAATACCGATGAAAGCTTTTTGCCCTTCTGATTGCAAAAAGCAACAATATGATTGAGGAGGTTTCATAAGATGGATAGAAACGAAAACGCAGCACGTCCGGCTCGCCCGATGATGCGCAAGAGAAAGAAAGTCTGCATCTTCTGTGCAGATAAGGTCGATTTTATCGACTATAAGGACACAGGCAAGCTTCGCAAGTTTATCAGCGAGCGCGGCAAGATTCTTCCCAGAAGAATTTCCGGCACCTGTGCTAAGCATCAGCGTGACCTGAACACCGCTATCAAGCGTGCACGTCAGGCAGCTCTGTTGCCCTATATTTCCGACTGACTTTGAGGGAGGCACAGCCTCCCTTATTGTTATAGCCGAACACATACGGTTTTCATCGCCTATATGAAAGGATACGTTATGCTTTTACTTAAAACCATGGGCATTGCCCTTTTCGTGCTTGTGCTTTCGGCTTTTGGCATTTCCGCGTATTTATTTGTTTTTGCCTGCCGTAAAAACGATAGCGGCGACGAATTTAAAAATCTTGAAAAGCTCAAAAACAGCTCGCTTTCCCACTTTGCCGAGCCAATCGAAAAAGGGATCAAGGCGTTCCACGCCGCCGACAAGGAGGACGTTTATATCAAGAGCCGAGACGGTCTTAGACTCCACGGCTATCTGATGACGAAGGAAAACGCGCGCGGCACCTTTATTCTCGTGCACGGCTGGCGAAGCCGCCCTGCATACGATTTCAGTGTTATATGGGATAAATACCGAGATATGGGCTATAACATTCTTGCCATAGAGCAACGCACCATCGGGCAAAGCGAGGGAAAATACATCTGCTTTGGCGTCAAGGAGCGCTATGACCTCATTGACTGGGCGCGCTATATCGGCACGCGCTTCGGCGAGCAAAGTCCCATCATCTTTTCGGGCATTTCCATGGGGTGCTCGACCGTCATGTTCGCGGTCGGCAATGATGAACTGCCAAAGAATGTTGTCGGTGCGATCGCCGACTGCGGCTTTACCTCGGCGTGGGACGAATTTTGTTATCTTCTGCGCACGCAATATCATCTGCCACAGTTCCCTTTCCTATATATAGCTGAGATATACGCCCGTATTATTTGCGGTATATCCTTTCGGGAATGCAACAGCACAGAGACGCTGAAGCACGCCAAAATCCCGATCCTGTTCATCCACGGCGAAGCAGATGATTTTGTGCCGCCCGAGCACACACGAAGGAGCTACGCCGCTTGCGCGTCAAGACGTGACCTGCTCACCGTCAAAAACGCAGACCACGGCATGAGCTATCTTGTAGACAGAGAGAATGCCGATAAGAAGCTGACCGAATTTGTAGATTCGCTTCATATATGAAACAGAATCGTCCACCCGCAAACTGTGGGTGGATATTTTTATATAACGAAAGCCGCCCTATACATAAGGCGGCTTTACTGTTCTATTTCCAGATCTTTCGAACGAAAAAGATCGTCATCTAAAAACTCGGTCAGAGAAATGTTAAAACCTCAAAAAAACAAAATCGGAAAGACCGCATAGGATCTTTCCGATATTGGTGCTCCATCGGAGAGTCGAACTCCGGACACCTTGATTAAAAGTCAAGTGCTCTGCCATCTGAGCTAATGGGGCATCGCTGTTATTACAGCTTTATTATGATACCACATTTTCGGGGATTTGTCAAGGGGTTTGCGGAAAATAATTCGGAACGGTTTTGTGCTGTTTTTCCCGTGTTGTTTTTTTCAAGGGAATCGATGTCGGGGACTTGACAAATTGCCCCATTTTGTGGTATGATGTATCTGATAAAATATGATCGTTACCAAGATCACAACAAGGAGGAACAAAACATGAAAACATCGATCAACGCATGGTCGGTCAAGGGCGATACCGGATTTGAGGAAATGTTCGCGCAGATTTCCGCGGCAGGCTTTGACGGCATCGAGCTGAACGTCGACGCACCCGGCACGGCACACGGTCTGCACATGG
>JAZNDA010000131.1:0-45617 GCA_045587785.1 Eubacteriales bacterium
GACAAAGACCCTCATAAGTATGGTGAATGAGGCGGTCGATGCCTCTCACGGCAACGTGGTTTGTATTGAAAAGGGCACAAAGCTCCGCTTCGATGTCAAATACCAGGCAAGACTGATCAATGCCAAGGAATATTTTATAGACGACGCACATTCGCTTTGGGGCTTTATTGCCGGCATTCTGGCGAGTGACCATGACGTGACCGAGTTGTTTGTTGACTCGGCGCTCAAGATCTGCGGCAACGATCTTGCACAGTTCGATGAAATGGTCGAGAAGGTGGCAAAGCTTTCCGAGAGCATTGGCACCAAGGTCGTGTTCACTGTTTCGCTCCCCACCGAGGAAGCAACCGACACCATTCGCAAATACATGTAACTAAAAATAATAAATATCCCCCCGTTTTACGGGGGGATATTTATTTGTATGTCTATGCTTTTTTAAATACGATCTTGCCGTCCTCAGCAACGGCGCAGACGGTATCACCTTTTTGAATCTTGCCCTCCAGCATTTCGGTGGAGACCGTATCCTCGATCATGCGGACGATGGCACGTCTGAGAGGACGCGCGCCGTATACGGGGTCAAAGCCCTCCTTAGAGACAAGCTCTGTGACACTGTCATCAAAGCTTACGTCGATGCCAAGCTCTTTTATGCGTGCTTTGACGTCTTCCAGCATGATGGTGGCAATTTTGGATATCTCCTCGCCCGTCAGCTTGGTAAAGAGAATGATATCATCGATCCTGTTGAGGAACTCGGGGCGGAAAGTTTGTTTAAGTGCCGCCATCACGCGTTCCTCGTTTTGCTTTTTCTCGCTATCCTCGGCACCGCCTGCGGTGGCAAAGCCGAGTGCACGGCTGCCGCTGTTTGCGGTGGCACCCACGTTTGAGGTCATGATAATGACCGTGTTTTTAAAGTCCACGCGCCGACCTTGCGAGTCGGTCAGAACCCCGTCTTCCAAAACCTGTAGCATGATATTGAACACGTCGGGATGCGCCTTTTCGATCTCGTCAAACAGTACCACCGAATAGGGGTGACGGCGTATTTTCTCGGTCAGCTGTCCGCCTTCCTCAAAGCCGACGTACCCGGGGGGCGAGCCGATCAGCTTGGAAACGCTGTGCTTTTCCATATATTCCGACATGTCAAGACGGATCATGGCGTTCTGATCGCCGAACATGATAGCGGCAAGTGCCTTGGTCAGCTCGGTCTTGCCCACGCCCGTAGGTCCGAGGAAGATAAAGGAGCCGATGGGGCGGCGCGGATCTTTAAGACCCATTCTGCCGCGTCGGATGGCACGGGACACTGCTTGTACGGCATCGTCCTGTCCGACAATGCGCCTGTGCAGTTCTTCCTCCAGATGCAACAGCTTTTTTCCCTCATCTTCGAGAAGCTTGCTTACGGGAATGCCCGTCCACTGGGTGACAATGTCGGCAATGTCGCTCTCGGTGACTATGAGCGTTTTGTCGGATTTATTTTTGTCCCAATCCGCTTTGGCGGTATTGTATTGCTCCTGTACGCTCTTTTCCTCGTCACGGATGCGTGCCGCACGCTCAAAGTCCTGGGCACTTATTGCTTCTTCTTTCTCGTGAGAAAGCTTTTGCAGTTTGTCCTCTATCTCCTTGATGCCGTCGGGCGAGGTGTGCGCCGATATGCGAAGTCTGGATGCCGCCTCGTCAACAAGGTCAATGGCTTTATCGGGCAGATAGCGGTCGGCAATATAACGGCGCGAAAGCTCCACGGCAGCTTTTATGGCATCCTCGCCGATCTTGAGCTTGTGGTGTGCCTCATATTTGTCGCGTAAGCCAAGGAGGATCTGTACCGCCTCCTCAGGGCTCGGTTCGCCCACCGTTACCGATTGGAAGCGCCGCTCCAGCGCCGCGTCTTTTTCGATGTGACCGCGGTACTCGGCAATGGTGGTGGCACCGATCACCTGCATCTCGCCTCTGGCAAGCGCGGGCTTTAAGATGTTGGCGGCATCTACCGCGCCCTCTGCTGCACCCGCGCCGATGATGGTGTGGATCTCGTCAATAAACAGAATCACGTCGGGATTTTTGACCGTCTCCTCCATCACGCTTTTCATGCGTTCTTCAAATTCGCCGCGGTATTTGGCACCTGCGATCATGCCTGCAATATCCAGCGTAATGATCTTTTTGTCCTTCAGTGTTTCGGGTACGTTGCCGTCCACGATCTTTTGGGCAAGACCTTCCACTACGGCGGTCTTTCCCACACCCGGCTCACCGATCAGACAGGGGTTGTTTTTGGTTCGTCTGGAAAGGATCTGAATGACACGCTCTGTTTCCTTGTCGCGCCCGATAATGGGATCGATCTTTCCTTGCTTTGCAAGTTCGGTAAGGTCTCTGCCGTAGCTTGAAAGGGTAGAGGCTTGACCGTTTTGCGAGGTGGCTCCCGCTTGCCTCTGAGTCTCGCCGCGAAGGGGAGAGCCTTTTTCGTTTCGTGAGCCGAAATAGTTTGCCAGATCATTTTGAATATCGGATATCGATATGCCGTTTTGTTCCAACAGTTTGACTGCCACACAGTCCTTTTCGGATACAAGTGCCAGCAAAAGATGCTCGGTGCCGATAAAGTTTTGTCCCATTCTGAGGGCCTCATAGGACGATGCCTCGATGATGCGTTTGGTTCTGGGGGTCATATCGGCGGCGCCTACGTTGCTTACCGTTCCGACTCCCGCATATTTTACAATATCATCCTTTATTTTTTCAAAATCTGCACCCCGCGAGGCAAGAATACCTGCGGCAATGCTGTCATTTTCGCCTACAAGGCCCAGTAGCATATGCTCTGAACCGATATAGGTATGTCCAAGCTCTCCGGCGTATGTCAGCGAGCGGTTCAAGACGTTTTGTGCTTTTTGTGTAAATTTGATTGCCATAGATCGCTCATCTCTTTTCTTTTAATTTTTTTGCAGTGCTTTTTTGATGTGATCCGCGCGTAAAATGTCACGTTCCTTGTCGCTCATGACCTGCTTGTTTTCACTGAGCGCAAGGCTGTAGGGCATCATTTCAACCAGCAGGCTGTCAAGCGTCTGGTATTCTATTCCTTGTACAATTCCCAGAGCAAGTCCGAGTCTGACATCCGAATAATAGGAAAAAAATTCGCGCGAGGAAAGCATATACGCGTGGCGTAAAATACCTTCGGCACGGCAGATCTTGTCCACGATCTGCGGATTCTTTTCGGGGGTGATCAGTGTGCGCAGTTCATTTTCGTTTTCGGTGATCTGTTTTACCACGTCAGACAGTTTTTTGAGGGTGTCCTCCTCAGTGATGCCGAGAGTGACCTGATTGGAGATCTGATAGATGCACCCCTGCGCATCGGTGCCTTCGCCGTAGAAGCCGCGCATGGTGAGGCCGATCTTGGAAAGTCCCTTAGCAAGGGAGTCTATCTTGCCTGCCATGGTAAGGGCAGGGAGAAACATCATGACCGACGCGCGCATGGCGGTACCAAGATTGGTGGGGCAATGCGTCAGATATCCAAGCTCTTCGTTATAGGCAATGGGGAATTCTTTGTCGATCATGTCGTCCACCGCGGCGGCACTTTTGAAGGCTTCGTCCAGAGCAAGTCCCGAGAGGATACACTGAATTCTCATGTGATCTTCCTCGCAAAGCATGATGGCAAGTCCGCATGATCTGTTGAGCATCAGGGTGTGCGGTGTCTTTTTGGCTACGAATTCGCGGCTGATGTAGTGCTTTTCCAGATATGAGCCCGCCTCGGTGATGGGAAGGGTAGTGAAATCGATGTTTTCAAAGCCGTTTTTCTCAAGCAGTCCGCCCACCTTACCGATCAGCTCGGCGGCTTTTTGGCTGTCAAGACGTGTGTCAAAGGGGTAGCCCTCAATATTTCTTGCCAGACGAATGCGCGAGGAAAGAACGGTGTCGCTTTGTTGTCCTTTTGTATTGTACCAATCCATTATAGTACCCCCTTATATTTCGGATTCCAGTGCGCGGATCTGATCGCGCAGTGTAGCTGCCGCTTCAAAATTTTCATCGGCAATAGCGTGCTTCAGATCGTTCTTAAGCTCCGTGAGACGCGTCATATTCTCACCGCGCTTTTTGAACTTGGCGGGCACCCGTCCGATGTGTTTGACGCTTCCGTGAATGGAACGCACCGTGCCGTAGAGCTCGTCGGCAAAGGTGGTGTAGCAGTTGGGACAGCCTGCCTTTCCGTGCCGTCTGAAATCATCAAAGGTAGCGTGGCACAGAGGACAGGTCTTTTTGCTTGTCCGTGCGTTTTCGGGAAGACCGAAAAGACTGCTGAAAAGGCTATCGCTTATGCTGCCAAGGCTCGGCATGCCAAAAAAACCGTCGGCAAGATTTTGTTGCAAAGAGATCTCCCCGCTTTGCTCAAGAGCCTTGGCGCAGTCGGCGCAAAGGGAATAGGAACGGCTCTTTCCGTTTACGGTCTCCTCGTAAAATACTGTTGCATTATTTTTCTTGCATTTCTCACATAACATATTTTTTACCAAACCTTTCTTTACTATTTTACCTCATAATGGATAGGATAATATGTCGGAATATCTGTGCGCGTACGTTGTTTCTGATCTCTTGAGGAACAGAGCCGAGCGCCGAGCCCGAGGTGGCGGCACAAATAATATTTTTTTCGCGATTGCCGATAAAACCATTGTCCAAAAGATTGGACACGTACGCCTCAAGTGTGCGTTCATCCATCTCGTCACCGATGGCGTAAAAGAAGTGCATAAGGTATTCGTCCCGTTGCATCTGCTTTTTGACAATGCGTATACAGCCTCCGCCGCCTCTTTTGGATTCAATGATATATCCTCGCTCGGGAGTGAAGCGCGAGGTGATGACGTAGCTGATCTGGCTCGGGACACAGCCAAGGCGTGCCGCCATATCGTTTCTCTGAAGCTCAAGCGAGCCTCCCGCTTCACTGAGCATTTGCTCGATCAATTTTGCGATGGTATCTGTCAGCATAAAACTCCTCCTGTTTGACCTTCTTTGACTTTTCACGTATAGTATAACGCAAAGGTCAAAGAAAGTCAAAGTCAAGGAAAGTCAAATTTTAAAAAATGGAGCCGATTATAGCGGATTAGATTTTGATTTTCTCCCATTTTCTCACGAAATCTCGCTTTTTTAAAAATTATTGTATGATGTCTTGAAAACCGATTTTATAGGATGAAACCAAAAGATCCCATGTGGCTTTATTGACCTTTCCCGTAATCGGCAAGAGATTCCGCGCTTGAAATTCGCGAATGGCATTTTCGGTTTCCTCATTGTATATACCGCTTTGCGGGACGGTGCCGAGGTTGTCATACTGAAGGGCAAGCTCGCCGAGCATGTACTGGATCGCAGTCACGGTAAAGCTTTGTTCTCCCATGCCGACCTCATATCCAAACGGTCTTAGCGGAAAGATCGGCATGTCGTTTGGTGCGCTTGCATCGTTTATCGAACGCTTATATTCGGCATATAGAAGATTCCATGTCACCTCGTCTGCGCGGCCTGTTTCGGGCAGACCGTTGTTTCTTTGAAAGGCGATAAGTGCAGCTTCGGTACGGGCGTCCCAAACGTCGGTCAGAGGCGGCGGCAGTATACTGTCATCAAAATACGAAAGCTGCCTGAGGTAACGCTTAAGATTTGAAATAGCTTGCGGTTTGGTGGGATAATCGTTCATATGTCTCCTTTCATCCTCCGACATCAAAGCCGGGATACTGACCCTCTCTGAGGTTGTTTGCCGAATAAAGCGTTTCGTATTCGGAGGCAATGGCGTTCCAGACCGTAGCCTCCACCACGCCGTTCTCTGGCAGACCGAACAGTTGCTCAAAGGCAAGCACGGCGGCTCTGGTTTGCGAGCCGAAATAGCCTGTTACCTCGACGGTGGGAATTTCGGGATAGGTGTTCGACAGGAAATTCAGATACTGTTGAAGCACCGCAACCTCGGGGGCTTCAGAGCCGAGATTGAGGACCACGCCCGCAAAGGGTAGGGTCTCACCCTCTCGGAATTCAAAGACCAGTGAATCGATGATGCCAAGATAGGCATCGTAAATGGCTTCAAAGGTGGGAATATCCAAAACACCGCTTGGCGGAAGCTCAAAGGTCTTTTGCGCGGAGGAGATGGCATTTCTCGTCTGTTCGCCGAAAATGCCGTCAACGGAGATGGGCGGAATGGTGGAATAAAACTGAGATAGATAATTGAGGTAATACTGTACGTTGCGGACAGCAATGCCTGTGTCGCCAAAGCTCGGCAACTCATAGGGCAGTGTGGTGATGTCCTCGGGTGTGATGCCCTCGGAATTGAGCTCAGCAAGCCGCTTGACGCTGTTGTAGATCATCTGAATCTTATACCAGGTGGCTTTGCCCACGATACCGTCGGTGGCAAGACCGAACACCTCTTGAAAGGCAAGAACGGCGTTTTCTGTGCTGTAGGAAAAAATACCGTCCGTTAAGGGGATCTTGGGGATGGATGGGTAGTTAGCCGAAATGCGGTTCAGACGAACTTGAATCTGTCTGACGTCGGTGCCCGACGAGCCGAGCGCCAGCGGTGCTTCAGGCAGGGAGGCGGTAATGCCGCGCACCTCGGCGTTGCGGACCAGCTCAATGTTGTCGCCGTAATAATACGTGAGGATCTCATAGGGGGTCCTCCCGCTTTGCGCCAATTCCTCGCTGCCCCACTGGGAGAGCCCCGCACAGGTGACTTCGATGCCGTCGCAATAGGTGGCGAACAGTGGCTCGATGTTTCCCATGCGCCTGATGTAGTCGTTAAAAAGCTCACCCACGATCGCATTTACGTTCTCATAAATGTCCCGTCCTTTGACAAAGGATTGGTCGACCGATGTGGAATTGGTAATGTCAAACGGATAGCCGCGTGAGCGGTAATATTCGGTATAAATGCGGTTGAGTGCGTATGAGATCTGCGCATAAATATTGGCGCGGATGGCACTTTCGTTCCAGGTGGGATAGATCTCGCTGGAGGCTACGTTGGCAATGTAATCGGGAAAGGAGACCGTCACGTTCTCGGCGTCCGAGCTTGGGGGTCCGAGATGCACGGTGATGGTTTCGGGAATGTAGGGAATCAGAGGCGGCATATCTTCTCCTTTCAAAGCTCGGGAGCTTCACTCTCGCTTGACTGCGGTGTCGGATTGGGATCGTAATCGGGAAAACCGTTTTGGGGAACGGGGATCATATCGGCAGGTATGACCGATGTGATCCCGTCAAAAATGGGAATATTATGTGTGAGATTATCATGGTAGCCGTCCAGATAAACCTCCACGTGATAAGTGGCATAAGGCTTTTGCTGTGAAGCGGGTGACATAGAGAGGGAACGCGGCGGAGCCAGTAGGGCAATTTTGGGCGTGAGACCATCCTCGCCGCTGGTCAGACGGGCAATAACGGCGGAAAAATTCTCCTCGTCGCCGCGCACCAGAACGGTTGCACCCGAAAGCGGAAGCGCGCCCGACGCGGTAGACACACGGACGATGAGATACCCTCTGCCCGTATAGCCGAGAGATTGATATTGCGGAATATCTTGGTTCATTTGGATCTCCTTTCAAGTGTCTTTCTATCAATTGTATGAAAAAAAGTGCAGATGGGTTCAAAAAAGTTTTAAAAGCTCTTGCAAAAAGTAAAAAAGTTTGGTATAATATAAAGGATAGATGTCTTATTTTGCGGCACGGGCTGTAAAATAAGGCCATACCAGCCGGGGAATTAGCGGTGCCCTGTACCTGAAATCCGCTATAGCAGGGGTGCATCCCTCTTCTGAGGGTAGAGCATTTGCGGTCTGTGACGCATCTTTTCATGTTGAGAAGTGGGTCTTGCGCAATCGGGAGCTGTGAACCATGTCAGGTGGGGAACCAAGCAGCATTAAGCAGTGTACCCGATGTGCCGCGAGTCAGCCTGCTTTGAGTGAGAGGTGCGTATGTCGCGCAGATGTGATATTCGAGGTTGAGGTGTATGGTCTTATTTTGCAGCTTGTGTTTTTTGGAAAGGGGGCAGAATTTTTGCATCAGGCGTTGTACCGTAAATGGCGGCCGAGAAGCTTTGACGACGTGTGCGGACAGGAGCATATTACATCCATTTTGAAATATGAGGCGGAGAAAAACAGCTTTAACCACGCCTACCTTTTTTGCGGATCCAGAGGAACGGGAAAGACAACGTGTGCCAAGATCTTGGCAAAGGTGGTCAACTGTGAGCACCCTGTGAACGGCAACCCGTGCGGCGAGTGCGATGCTTGCCGCTCGATCGATGAGGGCTCGGCTACCGACGTGCTTGAAATGGACGCTGCATCCAACAACAGCGTGGAAAACATTCGTGATATTCGTGACGAGGTGGTGTATCCGCCGAGCGCGCTGAAATACCGCGTGTACATTGTGGACGAGGTGCATATGCTCTCGGACAGTGCGTTTAACGCACTTCTTAAGACCCTTGAGGAGCCGCCGTCCTACGTCATTTTCATTTTGGCGACTACCGAGCTTCACGAGCTTCCTGCCACTGTAGTATCCCGTTGCCAGCGTTTTGAATTCCGTAGGATATCCATGGATGTTCTTGCGGACAGACTGGGGACTATTGCGAAAAAAGAAGGCATCCAAATTGAAAAAGGTGCGCTCCATTTGCTGGCAAAGCTCGCTCAGGGCGGTATGCGTGACGCCATCAGCCTTCTGGAGCTTTGCTCGGGCGGCAGAAAAGATATCGTGATCGATGAAGCGCGCGTGCTTGATATTGTCGGTGTCAGCGGTAGAGATACGCTTTGCCGTGTGGCAGAGGCGATCGCCAAAAAGGATTTTGACACCTTGTTTTCGGTGGTGGATGATATCGTGCAGTCCTCCAAGGACATTAAGGTGTTCTGGCAGGATCTGATGTCGTTTTACCGCGATATGCTGGTGATCAAGACCTCGGGCAGTGCCGCAAGATATCTTGACCTTACCGACAGCGAGACGGTTCAACTGGAAAGAGCGGCATCGCTTTTCACCAGAGAGACCATTCTTTCGCACTGTAAACAAATTGAGAGTGCGTGGTACGCCATTCAGAAAGGCAATGAGATCAAAAGAACGGTTGCCGAAATGGTGCTTGTCAAAATGTGTGACGAAAGCTTGAGCAGTTCAAACGAAAGCCTGCTTTCGCGTATTTCCAAGCTTGAGGACGTGATAGCACTCGGTATCCCTTCGTGCCCGCAAGAGGTGCAGACCGATCTGCCGCAGGCGGAAGAGTCACCAAAACAACAGCCCAAAAAGCAAGATGTGTCCGAAGCAATTCCGGCACAGAAGGCAAAGCAGGTTCCTGTGCAGAATCTCAAGAAATACATCCCGTGCTGGATGGAGGTCCTCGAGCGTGTTTCGCAGTCGGGCTGTCATGCTTCTTCGTATCTGAAGCAGACAAAGGCATATATGTCCGAGGACGGCGAGGTGACGGTTTATGCGGCTGACACCTTTACTTTGCTGATGGTGGATAAGCCAGATGTCCGTGCTTCGGTACGCGCGGCGCTCTCACGCTGTCTTGGCAGAGAGGTGAGTGAAAAGCAGTTCCATGTAGAGCTGTCGAAACAGCCGCTTCCCGAGGATGACGGGGACTATATGATCGATGAGATTTTGAAAAAAACACAGTAGGGTGACAGTAGATATCAAAAGCCGCTGTACCTAACGAAAGGAAGATAAACTATGAAAGCAAGATTGCCACAGGGAATGGGCGGAGGAGCCCAAAATATGAATGCCATGCTCCGTCAGGCACAAAAGATGCAGGAGGATATGGCAGCGCTCCAAGCAGAGCTTGAAACAAGAGAATATGATGTCAGCGCGGGCGGCGGTATGGTCGAGGTCAAGATCAGCGGAAAGAGAGAGATCCTTTCCATTCACGTCAAGCCCGAGATCATAGACCCCGATGATGCGGAGACAATGGAGGATATCATCGTGGCGGCGGTCAATGAGGCGATCAAGAGAGTGGATGCCGAGAGTGAGAGCGAGATGCAGAAAATCACGGGCAATCTCGGTGGCATGCCGGGGTTGTTCTGATGATGGAAAATGAGGCTTTGATCCATCTGTCGGAGCAATTCGGAAAACTGGCGGGGATCGGAAGAAAGTCGGCACTTCGTATGGCGTATGCGGTGCTTGAGTTTTCGGATGAGGAGGCAAGGGAATTTGCCGATGCCATTTTGGAGGCAAAAGAGAAGATCCATCTTTGCCCGATCTGTCAGAATCTGACTGATCGGGATACCTGCTCTATCTGCCATGACTTGGATCGGGATACTTCGGTGATCTGCGTGGTGGAGGATGCCAAGGCGGTGATGGCGCTGGAAAAGGTGAGGGAATACAGAGGACTTTATCATGTGCTCCACGGCGTTATTTCCCCCATAGGCGGCATTACGCCCGATAAGCTCAAGCTGAAAGAACTGCTTGCGCGTTTGGATGGCACTGTCAAAGAGGTCATTGTGGCAACCAATCCCACGGTGGAGGGAGAAGCCACTGCTATGTACGTATCCAAGCTGGTAAAGCCGCTTGGTGTTCGTGTTACCAGACTGGCGTACGGTGTTCCCGTAGGGGCAGATCTGGAATATGCCGATGAGATCACACTCTATCGCGCCCTTGAAGGCAGACGGGATTTTTGACCGTCTGCTTTTTGTAAGAAAAAATGTGCTGATCCATTTAGTGACGAACAAAAAACACACGAAAATAAATAATATAAAAAAACCGCTTTATTATCAGAATTTGATAGTAAAGCGGTTTTTTTATTTGTCGTTCTTGCTTTCAAAAAAATCAAGCTGTGTTTGTGTCTCGCTTGCAGCAGATTTGTAAGGAATACCGAGATGCTCATAGGCAAGACGGGTGACGCATCTGCCGCGCGGCGTACGGGAGAGATATCCGATCTGCATCAAATACGGCTCATATACGTCCTCAATGGTGACAGCCTCTTCGCCAACGGTTGCCGCCAAGGTCTCAAGTCCTACGGGACCGCCGTCATAAAAGTCTATAATGGTTTTAAGCATACGTCTGTCGGTGTTGTCAAGCCCAAGGGCATCGATCTCAAGCTGTCCAAGCGCGAAGTTTGCGATATTGGAATCGATGATACCCGTGCCTTTTACCTGCGCATAATCGCGTACACGCTTAAGAAGGCGATTGGCAATTCTCGGTGTGCCGCGCGAACGGGATGCGATCTCATACGCGCCGTCATCCGTGATCTCAAAATCCAAGATGTTCGCACTGCGCTTCACAATGGTTGCAAGCTCCTCGGGTGTGTAAAGGTCGAGCTTGAGAAGCAGACCGAAGCGGTCGCGCAGAGGCGTGGTCAGCTGTCCTGCGCGCGTGGTGGCACCGATCAATGTAAACCTCGGCAGATCAATGCGGATGCTTCTTGCCGACGGACCTTTTCCAATGATAATATCGATCGCATAGTCCTCCATGGCGGGGTAGAGAATTTCCTCTACCGAACGGGAAAGACGGTGGATCTCGTCAATAAACAGCACGTCCCCCTCGCCGAGATTGGTGAGAAGTGCGGCAAGGTCCCCCTGCTTTTCGATGGCGGGTCCCGAGGTGATACGGAGATTGCCTCCCATCTCGGCGGCGATAATGCCCGAAAGGGTGGTTTTGCCAAGCCCGGGAGGGCCGTAAAGCAGAACGTGGTCAAGTGATTCGCCGCGAAGCTTGGCGGCATCCATGCAGATCTTGAGATTTTCCTTGACCTTTTCCTGTCCGATATATTCACTCAGCTTTCTCGGGCGGAGCGAAAGCTCGGTATCCGCATCATTCGGCGTATAAGACGTGGACATAAAGCGGTTTTCCAGATCCAGCTCGTCCGACTCATAAATATCCATAACACGCTTCCTTTCTAGGGTGACAGTAGGTATCAAAAGCCGTTTATAAAAGGCATATTTTGCGTCATCCATCGTCAAAAAGCCTCGGAATATTAACCATATTCCATCGACTTTTTTCCTCGTCTGACACAAAATCTGCTCTTTTATAAATTCTTCGAACTGTCACGCAGTTAATTTTGTGTGTGGTGATCGAAGCAAGGTAAGACCTTGCGAGAGAGACAGGCGCAAAAAGCGCCAAAAGGAACAAGTGACAGCGGCATTTGATATCTACTGTCACCCTAAATATTACGCATCAGCTTTTTAAGGGCGATCTTTATCATTCCGCCCGAATCGAGGGTGGGATCCACGCCCTGCAGGGCGCTTGTCGATTCGGCACGGCTGTAGCCGAGCACCATCAAGGCATCCAGTGCTTCGCCAAAAGCACCCTTTTGCGCGGGAGCTGACACAGATGAGCCCATGCCTGCACAGATCGAATCCTTGTCAGCCTCCCTCAGCATTTTATCCTGCAATTCCAGAATGATCCTTGCGGCGGTTTTGGCACCCACACCGCTTGCCTTGGAGATGGATTTGCTGTCTCCCGTGCATACGGCAAGTGCGAACTTTTCGGGTGTCATAATGGACAGGATCGCCATGGCGGCTTTGGGACCGACGCCCGAGACCGAGAGCAGCATACGGAAGGAGGACAGCTCCTCCTCGGCGGAAAAGCCAAACAGCTCTATGTCATCCTCACGTACCGCCAGATAGGTGTATAGTCTTGCATTGTCGGCTTTTTTTTGCGTTAAGCGGTCATGCGTTGTGCCGCTGATCGTCAGCTTGTAGCCAACGCCGCCGACGTCTACGACCGCAAAGCCTGTCTCCAGCAGGGCAAGTGTTCCTTGAATATAGTAAAACACGGCAGTAGTCCTTTCTGATTTAGCTATTGGTTGAAATTTGGGATGGCTCTTGTTTTTTTCTCCGTTTTGCGGATAGGGCATCGACCGTTACAATGCCGCCGTACACCAAAAGCGAGCCAAGGGAAACGAAAGCCCCGATGATAACGGGACGCGGCGAGTAGGTCATTTCCACCGTATGAGTACCGCTGCCGTCAATCTCAAAGGATATAAGCGCCTCAAGGGATTTGGTAATGGGTACCTGCTTGCCGTCAACAAGAATGTGCCAGCCTTTGTCATAAGGGATGGTGGTAAGAACGGTGGTGTGTTCCTTGGACGTGGTGAGAGTGCCTTCAAAGTGCGTATCGGAAAAGCTTTCGATCTGATATTGTTCTTTTGCCAGAATGTCCATTACCTCCTCATAGACTTGTTCATCAAAATAGTAGAGGTAATTTTCATCATTTTTCAGATAAAGATTTTCGCCCGTCAAGGTCAACTTGACTGTGACGTTGCTTCCTGCGGTGTGATAACCGAGTGCCTTGATGCGGTCGGAATCGCCCGACATGAATTCTCCATAGGGCTGGTCGTCTACCGAGAGCTTTGTCTCGCGCGGATAGAGCGAGGGGGCATAGAAGTATAAAAGTCCGTCTTTTGGCATGTTGATGCCAAAGAGCGTATATACGGCAACGTCATCGTCGTCAAAGGCGGTGTAGTGCGTGTGTCCCGCAATGGTTCGCCTTTGACCGTTGGTGTAAGTGGAGGAGATCTCAATGGGAACGAATACCTTTATTTTTTCTTCTGAACCCACCATAGCGGTCACAAGGTCATTGAGGAAATCGAACGGAGAAACGTACAGGTCGGTAGTACTTCCATCCTCGTTTGTTTTCGTGATTTGAAGATCCGAGAGCGCATCATCGACTGCATATGCAAGCGAAAGAGCATTGGGATTGAGATAGGCGGTATCGCCCTCACTCTGGTCATATATTTGGCTTGTCAGGCGCAGAGCCGCCTCGTATGCCTGACTTTCGTTGTAGTCCGAATCGCTTTCCTTCATGTTTTTCTCTGCCAGAATATATTTGATGCCAAGCAGGGAATCGCTTAAGGGGTTGCCGCCGAGGTAGCGCGACAGATGGGACTTTGAGGAATAGCCCATGTTGGCAAGGAAGGCAATGGTCTCCTTATTGAGCGTGGAGGTGGAGTTGGATATGCCTCTCATACCCAGCGCCATGTTATCGTTGGTCTTGCGATAGGTGGTCTTTTCCATGCGGTAAAAGGAGCTATCGCTCTTTTGTACGCGCTCGGCAAGCGGACGCACGCGCCCGATATAGTTATTGTAGGAGCTGTATGAGGAATACACCACGTCATAGTCAAGGCTTGACATGAGGATAACGCCGTTGGCAAAGACTTCAAAGCAAATGACCATCAGAAGGACCAGTGACATGTTTCTTCTTGCCTTGGTTGAACGTGCCTTGATCAAAAGACTTATTACAGCACAAAGAAAGACGATCATGGCAATGGAAAGCCAGACAGTGCGAAGCGGATCGATCCTACCTCCCTCAAAACCGTATTTTCCGTCAAGAACAAAGCTTTCGTACTCGAATTTCTGAAGCACCATGATCAGACAGGTCAGAATACCGCCCGTTGCAAAAAGACTTTTGAGCGATTGCTCTCTTATCTCGCGCACACCCTTGTACGCGAGGACCAAAAGCAGAAAGATCAGCATAAAGCTGTAGCGGTAATTGAGCCAGTTGGGGCGCGCAAAGCCGTGCCAAACAAGGTCGACGGGATTGATCATAAAGCTCATGGCAAACACAGAAGCGAGCAGGGTGGAAAACAGCTTTTCGCGCAAGGTAACTCGCTTTGCGAGGTAATAAAAGGGGAGCATAAGCAGCGTGAAGATGCCGCAGTAAATAAAGGGAAGTCCATCGGGACGGACGGTGTCAAAGCTACCAGGGAGAAGCTTTACAAACAGATCGGCAAGATCATAGCGCACTTCAAACGCCCAGTTGGGGGTGGAAAACGTATTTTTTCCAAAGGAGAGGGAATATACCGCACCGATCAGAATGACGGCGGCAATGCCGACAGCCAGAAGCGAGGAGCCCGCAATACGAAGCAGAGAACGCCAAAAATGATTTTTTTCTCCGCCCCCGTTGATGCCGTCGCTACTGCCGTGTGCCAAATAATAGTAAAAGAAATACAAGACCACGTAGATGCACACCATGTAGCCGATATAATAATTGCTCATCAAGGTCAATGCGAGCAAAGGGATATACAGCTTGTACCGCTTGTTTTTAATCATCTGCTCAATGAGATAGGAGAGCAGGGGTAGCCACATGAGTGCGTCGATCCACATGGAATTGTGCTGGTGCACGATGGCGTATGCGGAAAGAGCATACAGCACCGAAAAAGTCCAAACTGTATATTTGTTCGGACGGCGCGTAGTCTTGTGAAGGTAGTAACCGAAGGTCAAGCCCGAGATTCCCGTTTTGAGCAGAAAGATGGTGAGCAGTGCCTCAAGGATCCGATGTTTGGGAAACAGACAAACGATATAAGAAAACGGGCTTGCAACGTAGTATGCGTATATACCGAGAAATTCGCCGCCCAGCGAACGCGAAAAAGAATAAAGCAAACTCTTATCGCCAAGTATGGCGCTTCGGAGCGCTTCGTAAAAATAGACGTATTGTCCGTTCAGGTCAAGTACCAAAACGCTCTCGTTGCCAAAGGGATGAACACCTCTGACCAGATAGAGCAGGTACATGATGATGACGGGAAGAATGAAGGACAGGCTAAGGTAGGCATACGGCTTTCGGTACAGCCGATTTACAAAGGAGAAAAATCTGTTTTGCTTTTTCTCCGCAGGTATATCAAGCAACTCTGCGGATACTATGCCGTTTTGAGCTTTACTATCGTTCATTTTATTTTTCACTTTCCGAAGCAGGGGTAAGCTTCTTGATGGATTTTTCAAATTTCACACGTTCCAGCGTGATATCGTGTCCGCAACCGAGGCAGACAAAACGCACGTCACTTCCGACGCGCAAGATGCGAAACGAGGAACAGCCGCAAGGATGCTTTTTTTTCATTTCGGCAATGTCGCCGACCGAAAGTTTGATAATATTCATACGACCGCTCCTTCTTATAAAGTAAATATATATAAAATATACCATATTCGGAGGAAAAAGTCAACTTAAATTGATAATTTTTCAAAAAAAAGAAAAATCTGTTTGACTTGTTCACATTGTTGTGATATAATCTAAAATGGAGTTTTGCTGAAAACGCATCTTTTGGCGAGATCTTCCTGCAAAAAAGTGAGAAAACGGAGCGGAAGCCATGAAGATTTTGGGTATCGACCCCGGAATTGCCATTGTCGGCTGGGGTGTAATTGAATATAGCGGAAACCGTTTTCGTACGCTTGGGTACGGTTCGGTGCAAACCCCCGCGGGGATGCCGACCGAGCAAAGACTGGTCGCGGTCCATGAGGGCATAAACGAACTGATCGATACCTATAAGCCCGATTGCATGTCGATCGAGGAGCTGTTCTGGAATACCAACCAGACTACGGGTATCCGCGTCAGTGAGGCAAGAGGTGTCATTCTGCTTGCCGCGGCACAAAAGAAGATCGGTATTTTTGAGTATACACCGCTTCAGGTCAAGCAAGCGGTTGTTGGATATGGTCGCGCGGAGAAAAAGCAGGTCATCTCCATGGTGACCATGCTGTTGGGACTGGAAAAGCCCCCAAAGCCCGACGATACGGCAGACGCTCTGGCGCTTGCCATTTGTCACGCACACAGCGGCACCTCGCGTCTTGCGAGCTATTACAACAAGTAAGAGGAAGGCATATGTGGTATTCGGAAAACTGGAAAGACTATGAACTGATAGATACCTCGGAGGGGGAGCGCCTTGAACGCTGGGGGGACTTTATTCTGATCCGTCCCGACCCTCAGATCGTATGGAAAAATGAAAAGAAAAGCCCTCTTTGGGGGCGTGCGGACGCGACCTATAAGCGTTCGTCGGGCGGCGGAGGCGGTTGGAAAAACAGCCGTGTGCCCGAGCAATGGAAGATTGGATACGGTGACCTTAGATTTATTATTCGTCCCACGGGCTTTAAGCATACGGGGCTGTTTCCCGAGCAGGCGGCAAACTGGGATTGGTTTTCCACGCTCATTCGGAGCGCGAGACGTCCGATCAAGGTGTTGAATCTGTTCGCCTACACGGGCGGCGCTACAGTAGCGGCGGCAAAGGCAGGGGCATCGGTCTGTCACGTGGACGCGGCAAAGGGCATGGTGCTTCAGGCAAAGGAAAATGCCGCCTTGAGCGGTCTTAAGGATGCGCCCATCCGCTATATCGTGGACGACTGCAAAAAGTTTGTCGAGCGCGAGATCAAGCGCGGAAACCGATATGATGCGGTCATTATGGACCCGCCCTCTTACGGCAGAGGCCCCTCGGGTGAGGTCTGGAAGATCGAGGATAACATAGACGAGCTGGTGGCGCTTGTGGCAAAGGTGCTCTCGGACGAGCCGCTGTTCTTTTTGCTCAATTCCTATACCACGGGACTTTCACCTTTGGCAATGAGCTATATCATACAGCTTCGCCTTTGCCGCCGCTATGGCGGAAACACCGAGGCGGGCGAGCTTGCGTTGCCCGTTACCGCAACGGGGGGCTTTTTGCCGTGCGGTGCCAGTGTCAGATGGTCGAACGCCAACAAATAAAAGAGATAGGAAACTTTTGATATGAACGATTCCTTTATCAAAATTGAAAATTTAAGCTATGCGTATACCGAGGATGACGGCAGAGCTATGCCCGTTTTGCATGATATCTCGTTGGATATCCGACGCGGTGAATACGTGGCGATCCTCGGGCACAACGGCTCGGGAAAATCCACCTTGGCAAAGCTGCTGAATCTGATACTGACACCAACGTCGGGGAAGATCATCGTGGATGGTATGGACGTTACCTCGGGGGAGCTTTCGGAGGATGATCTTTACTCGCTTCGCCATAAGGTGGGCATGGTGTTCCAAAACCCCGATAACCAGTTGGTTGCCACCGTTGTGGAAGAGGACGTGGCGTTCGGGCCCGAGAATCTCGGTCTGCCGCAAGAGGAGATCCGCCGTCGCGTGGACGATGCGCTTGCCACCGTGGGTATGACGCAGTATGCGCATCACGAGCCCCACCGCCTGTCGGGAGGGCAGAAACAGCGCATTGCTATTGCGGGTATTATTGCCATGCTTCCCGAGTGTATGATATTTGATGAATCGACTGCCATGCTCGACCCCATGGGACGAAAGGACGTTCTTGCTACCATAGAAAAGCTGAACCGCGAAAAGGGTATTACCGTGCTTACCATTACGCACTATATGAACGAGGCGGCAAAGGCGGACAGAGTGATCGTTTTGGATGACGGAAAAATTCTGATGCAGGGCACACCTTCGAAAATTTTTGGCAAGCCCGAGCTTCTCAGACGTGCGGGCTTGGATGTTCCGCAGTGCAGCTCACTTATCGAAGGACTCAAAGAGAAGGGCTTTGATCTTGGCGGGGATTGCTATTCTCCCACGCTTTGTGCGGATGTGCTTTGCCATTATATCGAAACGCATACGGGAAGTTTGGAAAAGTGAGGTTAAACATGGCTAAGATCAATTTGGAGCATGTCTCCTATATATACAGCAAGGGAACGCCTTATGAGGTAACGGCACTGGACGACGTCAGTGTAGAAATCGAGGAAGGAAGCATTACGGGTATCATCGGACATACGGGTTCGGGAAAATCCACCTTTGTGCAGTTGCTTAACGGGCTTGAGAAACCGAGCGAGGGCAGGGTGCTTCTTGACGGCAAGGATATTTGGGAGAATCCGCGAGAGATCGGTAAGATCCGTTTTCGTGTCGGTCTTGTGATGCAGTATCCCGAATATCAGCTTTTTGAGGAGACCGTCAGAGCGGATATCGCGTTTGGTCCGAGGAACATGGGGCTTGGTCAAAAAGAGATCGAAGAACGCGTTAAAATGGCGGCGGATTTTGTCGGTCTGGAAGAAGAACTTCTGGACAAATCCCCCTTCGATCTGTCGGGCGGACAAAAGCGCCGTGCGGCGATAGCAGGCATTATTGCCATGAAGCCCGAGGTGCTCGTTTTGGACGAGCCTGCGGCGGGTCTTGATCCGCTGGGGCGCGATGCCATTTTCCAAAGCATCGTCAATTATCGCAATCAGACGGGCGCCACGGTGGTGATCGTCAGCCACAGCATGGAGGATATGGCGCGCTTTTGTGAGCAGATCATTGTGATGTCTCACGCCAAGGTGATCATGAAGGGCACGTGCGGCGAGATTTTTTCAAAAGCCGATCTGCTTGAGAAGAGCGGTCTTGACGTTCCGCAGATCACGGGGCTTATGAAGCTTCTTAGGAGCCGCGGTATTGAGGTCAGTGACGGCATTTATACCGTGGAGGATGCCATAACCGAGCTTTCCCGTATTCTTTCATCACTATCTTCGGAAAGGTCATAAGGTATTATGAAAAATATCAGTTTCGGACAGTATTATCCTGCCCAGTCACTTATTCACCGTCTGGATCCGCGTGCTAAGGTGATTATGGCAATTCTCTATATTGTCTGTTCGTTTTTTTGCAAAAATATATTAAGCTTTGCGGTGCTGGCTTTGTCATCGGTGGTGCTGGTGCTTTTGAGCAATATTCCCTTGCGGTCGGTTCTCAGAGCCATCCGTCCCGTAATTTTCGTCATGCTGTTTACGGTGGTGCTTAACGTCTTTTGGACAAAAGGGGAATCTCCGCTTTTTACATGGGGTATACTGAGCGTATATCCCGAGGGTATATACAGCGCACTGTTTATGCTCATCCGTATTCTGTCGTTGATCATCGGCACAAGCATTTTCATGACCTATACCACAACGCCCATTGCGCTTGCCGATGCCATCGAGCAGCTTTTGTCACCTCTTAAGAAGATCAAAATTCCCGTTCATGAATTTTCCATGATGATGACGGTGGCACTTCGCTTTATTCCCACGCTGATCGAGGAGACCGAAAAGATCATCGCCGCCCAAAAGGCGCGCGGCGCGGATTTTACCACGGGCGGACTTGTCAAGCGCGCCAAGGCACTGATCCCCATTCTGATCCCGCTCGTCATTTCGGCATTCAGACGCGCCGACGAGTTGGCGACTGCTATGGAGTGCCGATGCTACAGAGGAGGTGAGGGGCGCACCAAGCTTCATGTTTTGCATTATGCGCCCAGAGACTTTTTGATGGTGGCGGCAGCGTTGTTGTTTGGTGGCAGCTTGATCGTACTGAATGTGCTTTCCATTGGATATTCAATGTAAAGGAGTGCCTGCATGAAGCTTTTTTTGAGACTGTGTTTTCTCGGAACGCATTACTGCGGCTATCAGGTGCAGGAAAACGCGCCAACTGTGCAACAGGTTGTAGGCGAGGTCGCAGAGAGGGTGTTTGGCTTCCCGTGCGATATTGTTGGCTGTAGCCGCACGGATAGCGGTGTGCATGCGGAGGAGTTTTGTGTCAGCGTGGCCAAAAGAGGAACCGCGGGGCTTGAGACCTCGATCCCACCCCAAAAGATCCCCGTTGCCATGAATTGCTTTTTGCCTTCGGATATTGCTGTGCTGGATGCTTCGTTTGTGGAGGAATATTTCCACGCGCGGTATGATGTGAAATATAAGGAATATGTTTACAAGATTTGGAACGGCAAGACCAAAAATCCGTTTTTGGCGGACAGGATGATGTACCTGCCCATGGTTGTCGATGAGCATGCGGTTGCTTTGGCACATGAGGCGGCGCAGGCGTTTGTCGGCAAAAAGGATTTTCGCAGTTTTATGGCAAGCGGTTCTAAGATCACCGACACGGTTCGTACCGTTTATCATGCCGATGTGACCAAGGAAGGGGACGTGATCTGCTTTCGTGTGGCGGCAAACGGCTTTCTTTATCATATGGTGCGCATTATGGCAGGAACTCTGGTGGATGTTTTGTGCGGCAAAACAATGCCGAATGATATGGAAAAAATCATAAACGGTCTGGATAGAAAAAAAGCGGGCAGTACGGCACCCGCATGTGGGCTTTATCTTCATAAGGTCTCTTATGAGCCGTATGCAAAAGAGGAGGGAGAAGCAGAATGATCGATATGGTCCTGAGCTACGTGCTGGATATTTTTTATATTTTGGCGGCGGTCTTTGTGGTGATTTTTTTCACCGCAAAAGGGTTTGTTGCCTGTATTTCCCGTTTTGGAAGATATATCGGCGCGGCAATTCTGACCTATGTGTTCGGTCCGATCCTCAGTGGCTTTCTTTATGAAAAATGGATCTTTCCGTGGATATTCCGTCCCGTTACCGAAAGAATAGCAAAATTTTTGCACAACACCATAGGCGCGGTCGATATGGACGGTCTTGTGGATTCCTTGCCCTTGCTTGTGAGGAAGTTTGCCAATGCGGACGCGCTTAAGGAAAAGTACGGCGCGGCGGTGAATAACATTGACGGCTTTTCGGCGGAGCTTTCGGGAACGGTTTCAGCGCCCCCCGCCAGCCTTTTGTCTAACCTTTTGGCGTACGTTGCGGTCTTTCTTGTTTCCATGCTTTTGCTTTGGTTGCTTTTCTTCCTTTTTGAGAAACTTTTTTGCGGTGTTCCCGCACTCAATGCCGTCAATCGTTTTTTGGGCTTTTTGCTGGGATTGCTTGCGGCGTTTTTGGTGCTTGCGGTTATCACATGGCTGCTTGGCGTGCTCATTAGCTTGTTTGCGTCGGGCGGACACCTTGCGGCTCTTGCGGAACGCTCCTACATTTTCGGTTATTTTAAGGAGCTTAATTTTTTTAATCTTTTTCACTGATGGGGTATATAAAACATGGTTATGTGTTCAAGATGTCATAAAAGACCCGCCGTTGTCTTTATGACAAAACTGGAAAACGGCAAACGGGTAAACGAGGGCGTTTGTGTTACCTGTGCGAAGGAACTGGGGCTTCCCATCGATAATTTGCTTGGCGGTTTTATGGAAAAAATGGGACTTTCTGCCGAACAGCTTTCGGATATGGAGCAGGAATTCTCCGAGATCATGCAAAACGGAGAGCTTGGAGACGGCGATGAATCCGAAGAGGGCATCGTTCCCACACTGGATATGCGTCAGCTGTTTCATGCAGACGATAAAGAGAAGGGAAAGGCGGTTTCTCCCTCCGACGGTGCGAGCGACAAGCAAGGAGAAAAAAAGGCCCCGAATAAAAATAAAAAGAGTAAATTTTTGGATGCCTACTGTACCAATCTCACACAGCGCGCGAGAGACGGACAGCTGGATACCATCGTCGGCAGAGCGCGCGAGCTTGAGCGTGTGATACAGATCCTTTGCCGCCGTCAAAAAAACAATCCTTGTCTGATCGGTGAGCCGGGTGTAGGAAAAACGGCGATCGTGGAGGCACTGGCACAGAAAATCGCGGCAGGCGAGGTGCCGTATAAGCTTTCGGACAAGGAAGTACATCTTCTGGATCTTACGGCACTTGTTTCGGGTACGCAGTTCAGAGGACAGTTTGAGTCGCGCGTGCAGGGGTTGCTCAAAGAGATCAAGGACGCAGGCAATATCATTCTGGTCATTGACGAGGTCCACAACCTCGTGGGAACGGGTGGTGCCGAGGGCAGCATGAGCGCGGCGAATATTCTCAAGCCTGCACTGTCGCGCGGCGAGATCCGCGTGATCGGCGCAACCACACTTAACGAATACCGCAAGCATATCGAAAAGGATACGGCACTTGAACGCCGTTTTCAGCCCGTGACCGTAAACGAGCCTTCGGTAGCGGACACCGTGAGCATGCTAGAAGGGATCAAGCATTATTACGAGGAATTTCATTCCATCGTCATTCCTACGCCCTTGCTTGAACGCGCGGTTACCATGTCGGAGCGTTATATCACCGACCGTTATCTGCCCGATAAGGCGATCGACCTTTTGGACGAGGCGGCATCGCATTTGTCGCTCAGCTGTGCGGAACTGAACGAAAGCTATCGCCTCAGAGATAAGCTTCTTTCACTCAAAGAGCAAAGAGAAGCGGCAGAGTCCGAGACGGTTCCCGAAAACGGGGAAAAGGAGCACTATGAGAAGATCGCGCAAATCCGTTCAGAGGAGCTTCGTCTGTCCACACGTCTGAAAGAGGTGGAGCCCGCATGTCAGAATATCCTCATGACCGAGGAAGATCTGGCGGGTGTGATCGAGATCTGGACGGGAATTCCCGCTACCAATATCACGGTCAACGAATTTGAAAAGCTGTCGGGACTTGAGGAAAGACTGAAGAAAAAGATCATCGGTCAAGATAAGGCGGTCGCGGCGGTTGCCCGTGCCATCAAGCGCAACCGTGTGGGGATATCTTATAAGCGCAAGCCCGTATCCTTTATTTTTGCGGGGCCTACGGGTGTGGGAAAGACCGAGCTTGTTAAGACACTTGCCGCCGATCTTTTTGATTCGCCCGAGACACTTATTCGTCTTGATATGTCCGAATTCATGGAAAAACATTCGGTGTCCCGTATCATCGGGGCGCCTCCCGGATACGTCGGATACGAGGAAGCGGGACAGCTGACCGAGAAGATCCGCCGCCGCCCGTATTCGGTGGTGCTGTTTGACGAGATCGAAAAAGCGCATCCCGACGTTCTGAACGTGTTGCTTCAGATTCTGGATGACGGTCGCATTACCGATGCACACGGTAAGACCGTGAATTTTGAAAATGCCGTGATCGTGATGACCACCAACGCAGGTTCTGATAAGAGCGCGAACCACGTTGGCTTTGAGACGGGGGATAGAGCATCTGCCGATGATGCCAAAACCGAAAAGGCACTTTCCGCCTTTTTGCGCCCCGAATTCCTCAACCGCGTGGACGAGGTGATCACCTTCCGTTCGCTGGATACCGAGGATTTTGCAAGCATTGCCGCCATTATGCTGTCTCAGCTTGCACAAGTACTTTTGGAGCGCGGTATTCATTTGCACTTTAATAAAGCATCGCAGACACTGATCGCCGAAAAGTCTTATTCACATAAGTTTGGTGCGCGCAGTATGCGCCGTTACATCCAGACGCATGTGGAAGATAAGCTTGCCGAGGAGATCATTTCCCGTTACGGAGAAACCATCACGCAGGTCTCGCTCACCGTGAAAAAGGGAGAGCTTTGCATCACTTGTATGTGAACCCGTTCTTTTGCATATATTGATAGCAAATGTCAAAGGAGGCATGAGCTATGAAAGTATGCAGTACGTCGGATCTGTGTGAAAAGGAGGTCATCAACCTCTGCGACGGAGAACGTCTTGGATATGTGGCTGAGTTTGAAATTGATATCTGTGACGCGAGAGTGACGGCACTTGTCATTCCCGCGGAGATCGGACTTTTTGGGTGCCCGAGGGGGGAGAACCTTGTGATTCCGTGGGAAAAGATCGAATGTATCGGCGAGGATACCATTTTGGTCAAGGTAAATATCGGTGAGCTTCGCAGGTGTACGCCCGATAAGAAAAAGCATAAGAAGAGACTATTTTGAGATGTTAATATTTTGTAAATAATGCAACTTTTGTGTTGATGAAACGGAAAAGTTGTGATATAATCACATGGTTGTCCGAAACAGCAGTTTCGTACAAATAAAAAATACACACACAGCGGCTTGTTTGCGGTCGGTGCCTTACGGTTCCCGCGATGTCCGACTGTGGTGGAAAAACCGAAGGAGGACATAAAAATGTCTGTTGTATCCATCAAGCAGTTGCTTGAAGCAGGTGTTCATTTCGGACACCACACCAGAAGATGGAACCCCAAAATGGCTGAGTACATCTTCACCGAAAGAAACGGAATCTACATTATCGACCTTCAGAAGACTGTCAAGAAGTTTGAAGAGGCGTATATGTTTGTCCGTGATCTTGCCGCACAGGGCGGCACACTTCTGTTCGTCGGCACAAAGAAGCAGGCGGCAGATGCCATCAAGGAAGAGGCTGAGCGTTGCGGTATGTACTACGTTAACGAGCGTTGGCCCGGCGGTATGATGACCAACTTCAAGACCATTCAGCGCTCTATCGGCAGACTGAACAGCCTTGAAAAGATGCAGGAAGACGGCACGTTCGATCTTCTCACCAAGAAGGAGATCGCCGCAAAGCAGAAGGAGATTTTCGACCTTGAGAAGAACTATGGCGGTATCAAGACCATGGGTACTCTTCCTTCCGCAATCTTCATCGTTGACCCCAGAAAGGAGGCCAATGCCGTTCTTGAGGCTAAGAAGCTCGGTATTCCCGTTATTGCTATCGTGGACACCAACTGTGACCCCGATGACGCTGACTATGTGATTCCCGGTAACGATGACGCGATCCGCGCTATCAAGCTGATCTCCTCCGTTCTTGCCGATGCTATCATCGAGGGCAAGCAGGGTGAGCAGATGACTGAGGCTGCTGTAGAGAGTGCAGAGGAAAAGGAAACAGACGCTGAGTAATTTGTATAAACAATACGAAAAGAGGATATAAAAATGGCTACAATTACCGCAAAAGACGTTGCCGCGCTCCGTGCAAAGACAGGTCTTGGCATGATGGACTGCAAGAATGCTCTTACAGAGGCCGACGGCGATATGGATAAGGCGATCAAGATCCTTCGTGAGAAGGGACTTGCAACTGCCGCAAAGAAGGAAAGCAGAATTGCCGCTGAGGGTATCGTGGATATTCTTCAGGAGGGCAACGTAGCAGCTATGATCGAGGTCAACACCGAAACCGACTTCGTAGCAAAGAACGAGTCCTTTAAGGAGTTCGTTAAGGGACTTCTTAAGACCATCGTTGATAAGAAGCCTGCCGATATGGATGCTTTCATGGCAACCGCTTACGCAGGAACCGATATGACAGTTGAAGCCGCACTTGTTGACAAGATCGCCGTGATCGGTGAGAAGATCAGCATTCGTCGCTTTGTCATTTTGGAGGGTGTACTTTCCACCTATATTCACGGTGCAGGTGCCGCAGGCGTTATCGTAAAGTTCTCCACCGGCGCAGATATGAGCGGAAACGCCGCGTTTGCTGAGTTTGCAAAGAACATTGCACTTCAGCTTGCTGCAGGCGATCCTCCTCAGTATGTGAATAAAGAGGACGTTCCCGAGGCTGCTATCAACGAGGAAAAGGCAGTTCTGATCAATCAGGCTAAGAACGATCCCAAGAACGCAGGTAAGCCCGAGGCTATTCTTGAGAAGATGGTCATGGGTAGACTTGGTAAGTTCTACGAGAGAGTTTGCCTTGTTGAGCAGGCTTACGTTAAGGACGATGATCTTACAGTTGGCAAGTATGTGGCTCAGACCGCAAAAGAGCTTGGCACTGACATCAAGATCGAAGCTTTCTGCCTGTTTGAAAAGGGCGAAGGTATCCAGAAGAGAGAGGAGAACTTTGCAGAGGAGATCGCAAAGCTCACCGGCAATAAGTAAACATGTACAGACCGCCGCAAGAAATTGCGGCGGTTTTTGTATATCTCAAAGAAAAAAGCAAAAAAATGTTTTTCTTCTTGACTAAAATGTCGGTTCGTGCTATAATTTACACATAATTTTTGGTATTTTTTCGGAGGTTGATATGGGAGAATCCAAGATTAAGGTCTTACTTAAGAGGTATTTTATTGACGCAATGGGTGCCATGGCACTTGGTCTTTTTGCGTCCTTGTTGATCGGAACCATCTTTGGGACGGTCGCCAAGTACACGGGACTTGATTTTTTGAACACGATTGCCGGTTACGCAAAGGCGGCGACGGGTATGGCGATCGGTGTGGCTATTGCCAGCAGACTGGGCGCGCATCCTCTGGTGGTGTATTCCTGCGCGGCTGTGGGTGCCATGTCCAACGCGATGGGCGCGATTATGAATGAAGGCGCGATTACAAGTTGGGCGGCAACGGGCGCGTCGGGCGAAGGCATTTTTTATGCCGCAGGCCCCGCGGGCGCGTTCTTTGCTGTGATCATAGCCTCGGAGATCGGTATGCTGGTCTCCAAAAAGACTAAGGTCGATATTTTGGTAACTCCCGTCGTGACCTTGCTTGTCGGTTTTTTGGCAAGCTTTGCGCTTTGCCCGATCGTTTCATATCTGATGTATTATCTCGGCATCTTTATTTCCACCGCAACCACCTTCCAGCCGTTGCCCATGGGTATCCTTGTGTCGGTGGTGATGGGTGTGATCCTTACACTTCCGATCTCCAGCGCGGCTATCTGTGCCATGATCTTTTCTGCTTCGGCGTATGAGGTGGCGATCGCGAACGGAACCGGCGAGGGCTTTTTGCTTGCAGGAGGCGCTTGCGTGGCAGGCTGCTGTGCGCAGATGGTGGGCTTTGCCGTGTCCAGCTTCCGTGAGAACGGATGGGGAGGTATCGTCTCTCAAGGACTTGGAACCTCTATGCTTCAGATGGGTAACATATGCAAAAATCCGCGCATTTGGATACCGCCTACGCTTGCCGCTGCTATTACGGGTCCCGTTTCTACCATGATCTTCAAGCTGAAATGTCAAGGCGTTTCGGCAGGTATGGGTACCTGCGGTCTTGTTGGGCCCATCGGAGTGATCGATTCCACCGAAAATCCCGATGCCATGATGTGGATCGGTCTGTTGCTCGTTTGCATCGTGCTTCCTGCCATTCTCTCGCTTGTTTTCAGTGAGATCATGAGAAAGATCGGCTGGATCAAGGAAAACGATATGAAGCTGTAATAATTTACATATTTTGAAAAGCTCTCGGCATATTTTATGCCGAGGGCTTTTTGCTTTTGAGAGAAAATTTTCCCAAATCTATTGACAAACGGCTTTTGATGTGGTATAATCCAACTGTACTACCATACATAGTACAGTTATATCGGAGGTGAATGCATGTTAGTGATCGATAAGATGTCGCGTAAGCCGATCTATGAACAGCTGACCGAGGGCATTGAGCGTGAGATCGTGACGGGGCTTTTGGAGCCGCTGTCACAGCTTCCGTCTATCAGGGAGCTTTCGGTGGTGCTGGGCGTCAATCCCAATACCGTGCAAAAGGCACTTTTGGAGCTTGACAGAATGGGCATCGTGTTTTCAGCACCGGGACGCGGCGTGTTCGTGGCGGAGGATGCAGTGAAGAAAATACGGGAGAGAATGTCCGTAAAACTCGGAAACGTCGAGGATCTGGCGATGGAGCTCGCAAGAGCGGGCATTGATAAGCAAGAGGTGTATGCGGCGATCGAGCGCGCATACAAGAATTTGAATTCATAAGGGAGTGAGGGAAGCATATGATCTGTGCAGAGAATGTAACCATGAAATTTGACAGTAACGCCGCGCTTTCGGGGCTGAATTGCAAGATCCCGAACGGCTGTATATACGGTCTTGTCGGAAGCAACGGCGCGGGTAAGTCTACGTTTTTGAGATTGATCAGCGGTATTTACCGTCCAAATAGCGGCAGTATCACCATTGACGGCGCGCCCGTTTACGAAAATCCCGAGGTCAAAAATAAGATCTTGTTCGTTCCCGATGAGCAATATTTTATTCCGGGTGCCAATCTTGTTCGCATGGCAAAGCTTTATGCGGCGGTATATGAAAATTTCAGTTTTGAGAGATTTCATAATCTGACGGGGACCTTCGGTCTTAGCGAGACAGCAAATATCGGCACCTTTTCCAAGGGTATGAAACGGCAGGCAAGTACTATCTTAGCACTTTCCTGTATGCCCGAATATCTGTTTTTTGACGAGACCTTTGACGGACTTGACCCCGTCATGCGTAATCTTGTCAAGCAGGTCATCTATAACGATGTGATGGAGCGGAATACCACCACCATCATCACCTCCCATTCGCTCCGCGAGTTGGAGGATACCTGCGATCAGCTTGCACTTCTTCATAAGGGCGGTATCGTGTTTGAAAGCGATATACAAAATCTCAAAACTCAGCTCTTTAAAATTCAGGTCGCCTTTGACGGGGACTTTGACAAGGGCCGTTTCAAAGAGATCCAGATGCTGAACTATACGCAGATGGGCTCGGTCGCCACGTTTATTGCGCGCGGTGAGCGTGAGGACGTGGTGGCGCGTATCCGCGGTATGGAGCCGCTTCTTCTGGACGTGCTTCCGCTTAATCTTGAGGAAGTGTTTGTCTATGAGATGGAAGCACTCGGCTACGCCTTTAAGGAAATTATGATGTAAGGAGGGGACGGAGCTATGAAAGGTTATTTTTCACTTAAGCTGTATATAGAAGGTCTAAAACGCATCAAGATCCCCGGAATTGCGGCGGCGATATCGGTCATTTTCCTCAATGCCATCCTGCCCATGAATGAGATCTTGTCGGGCAACCGTAGGGCGGATATCATCGGTAACTCGGTGAGTGCGGTTTCGACGTATGAATTTTTGCCGTTCGGTCTTTTGATGCTTGCCTTTGGCGCGATATTCGCATATTCCATGTTTTCATTTTTGAATGAAAGAAATCGTTCGGATTTTTACCATGCCATTCCCCATAAGCGCATATGCGTGTATCTCAGCTTTGTAGCGGCAATGGCAACGTGGATTTTTGGAATTCTGGCGGTCAGCACGGGTATCAACGCTTTGCTTTTCGCCTTTGCAAAGTTTTCTTCGGTGAATATCTCGGTCGTGTTTATCACACCGCTTGTTATGATGCTTGCATCGATCATGGTCGCGGCATTTATGACGCTCGCCATGACACTGACGGGCACAACGGTGTCTAACGTGCTGATCTTTATTCTGGTTCTCCTGTTTGGACGCACGGTCGGTCAAATTTTTGTCACCGCTTTGCGCGAGATCACACCTATTTTGCGTAGCGGCAGCAGTTTCTTAGAGTATCTCGAGTTTGAATTTTCACTGCCCTTTGCGCTACTCACGGGAGAAGGCTTTGACAATACACCGCTTATCATTTATACTGTCTTTGTCACCATTCTCGTTCTGGCGGTCGGCGCGCTTTGCTACGTGAAAAGACGGAGCGAGACAGCCACAAAAAGTGCGCCCAGCAAACTGATGCAGCACGTTTACCGAAGCGCCATTTCCTTGCCTTTCTTCTTGTTTATCGTACTCATCGCCATTACGGACGGGTACGATGCATCCACTCAGCTTATTTTGCTCGTCCTTGCGCTTTTGGTCTACTGTATCTTTGAGCTTATGACCACAAAGAAGATCAAAGCACTTGTGAGATCGCTCCCCATGATCTTAATACCCATCTTGCTTTCGGGCGTGTTCACGGGCATGGTGTTTATTGCCAGAAATGCGGTGCTTGATCAGCTGCCGAGCGTGGACGAGGTGGAGGCGATCAGTGAAAAATCTCCCATCAATTACTATAACCCGACCTATCAAACGCTGCGTATTTCCGATGCTTTTGTGGATTCGGAAGAGGCAAAGGAGATCGTTCTCGGTGCACTTTCCAGGGAAATAACCGCCATTCGCGAGGGATATACAAGCGGATGGGCACCCATTATCGGCGAGGACGGCAATCGGGTCGAAACTTATACCAAGCTTACACTGCAGATCCGTCTGAAAAACGGAAGGACACTCGGCAGGTATATCGGTTTTACCGAGAAGGAATACAACCGTCTGATGGATATCATGATGGAGTCGGAGGATTATTTGGAGGCGTATATCGCCCTTCCGAAGAACAGCGAGATCAATACCAAGTATCTGGGCGGCTATGACTTTTCCAAGGAGGAGACAGAACGCCTTTGGAACAGCTTTGTGAATGAATACAACTCTTTGAGTAATGAGCGGAAAAAGGCATATCTGGCAATGCGCTATAGCAGTGACGAGCTGAATTCTTTCCACGTGGTGGGAACTTACCGCCTGCAGTCCTTCTCGTCCACCTACCGTATTCTTTTTGAGTACCTGCCGAGGACCTCAAGGCTGTATCTGGAAATGGCAACAGAGAAGGGCATTATTGTACGAGACAAAAAGATCCTTGAGGCAATGATCGAGGAGCTTTCGCATGATAATATCGATTACGAAAACAAGAATCTGAATATCATAGCGACCGTCCTTACGGGCAAAGATGCGGGAGAGGAATTCTTTATAGAAAGCCTTAAGACCGACACTAAGATCCCGAAGGAAGATGCGGTCAAGATACTGCAATATTTGGTAGATCACGGCGAGTTTTCTTATGACGAGAGCGATCTGCTTGTCAGATTTTCCGTGCAGCTTTACGGATGGATGGTATATGACATGGATGCTGACAGCTATTACTCTATGATCATTTCCTCGGTTCATGCTTCCGAGGTGGCGGTAGAGTCGGGCGACATCTTTTACACAAGGCTCGTTCTTTCCCTGAGCGAAGATGAGTGGAAGGAATTTAAGACAATGACCGAGCCGTATCGCTATTCTTAATATGTTCGGGACTGCCCCACGGGGTAGTCCCTTTTGTATGTCAAAACGTAAATCGACCGAATATACTAAAATAAGACAACGATTTACGTGGAGATACAAACAATGAATTTTGATGTGATTTTGGGCGTCATGCTCCCACTTTTCGGAACGATACTTGGTTCTATGAGCGTGTTTTTTATGAAAAAAAACATGAATTCTTTGTCACAAAGCCTCCTTTGCGGCTTTGCCGCGGGGGTGATGGTGGCGGCATCGGTATGGAGCCTTTTGCTGCCTGCCATCGAGGGCGCGTCACATATGGGTGTGTGGTCGTTCGTTCCCGCCACCGTGGGGCTGTGGGCAGGGGTGCTGTTTCTTTTACTGCTTGACCATGTGATGCCGCACCTTAACAGATGCGATTCCAAAGCCGAGGGGCTTTGCTGTCATCTTGGCAAGCGTGCCATGATGATCTTTGCCGTCACGCTTCACAATATCCCCGAGGGAATGGCGGTGGGGGCGGTGTTTGCGGGCTATCTGACGGGAAACGCTGAGATCTCACTCATGAGTGCCATGGCACTGTCCTTTGGCATCGCTATACAAAATTTCCCCGAGGGTGCCATCATTTCCATGCCGCTTGCGGCAGAGGGGAGCCGTAAGGGGAACGCGTTTTTGGGCGGACTTTTGTCGGGGGTGGTGGAGCCGATCTTTGCGCTTTTCACCATTCTTATGTCGAGCCTAATCGTGCCGTTTTTGCCGTATTTTCTCAGCTTTGCGGCGGGTGCTATGCTGTACGTAGTGGTGGAGGAGCTTGTCCCCGAGGCGGTGGAGGGCGAAAATGCGGATAAGGGAACACTGTTTTTTTCGCTTGGCTTTAGCATCATGATGCTTTTGGACGTTGCGCTGGGATAAAATTTGAAAAAGCCCTTGACAAAAGAAAAATTGCATGATATAATACGCACATAGTGGATAAACCTATGATTAAGAGTAGTAACCGATCAGAGTGCTTTCAGAGAGTTGCCGTTTGGTGCAAGGCAATACACGGGGGTCGGTGAATGGACTTATGAGGGCGGTCGAAAGCCTATGGCGAGTAGTAACCGACGGTGTGCCACCGTTACGCGGCAAGCATATCACGTGTATGCGTCAAGAGGAATGATTGTTCATTCAAAACGGGTGGCACCGCGAATTGTATTCGTCCCGAGTATCTTTGATACTCGGGTTTTTATTTTGGAGGTCAGATATGATGGATCATAAACGATGGCGGTCTTGTTTTTAATACAGCTGAAAAGATGATTTTAAACTGAAAATAAACGGAGGAAATAATCATGGAATTTAACGGAATCAATTTTGACACATATCTTAAGCAGTATCCCGATAAGAACGGATATTTCGGCAAGTACGGCGGCGCGTATATCTCGGACGAGCTCAAAAGAGCGATGGAGGAGATCACCGAGGCGTATTTCACGATCGCAAAATCCAGCAAATTCGTGGGCGAGCTCAGACGTATCCGCCGCGAATTTCAAGGCCGTCCCACACCTATCTCTTACCTTGAGAGACTGTCCACCAGCATCGGAAACGTTCAGCTTTACGTAAAGCGTGAGGATCTTAACCATACGGGCGCGCATAAGCTCAATCACTGCATGGGTGAGGCGCTTTTGGCAAAATACATGGGCAAAAAGAAGGTCATTGCCGAGACGGGCGCAGGTCAGCACGGTGTTGCACTGGCAACGGCGGCGGCTTATTTCGGTCTTGAGTGTGACATTTATATGGGCGCGGTAGATATCAAGAAGCAAGCCCCCAACGTGGCAAGAATGAAAATACTCGGTGCCAACGTCATTGAGGTGACCGAGGGACTTCAGACGCTCAAGGAGGCAGTGGATGCCGCATTTGCCGCCTATACAAAGGATTATAAGAACTGCATTTACTGTATCGGCAGTGTGGTGGGACCGCATCCGTTCCCGCTTATGGTGCGCGACTTCCAGCACGTTGTGGGCGAGGAGGCAAGAGAGCAGTTTATCGGCATGACAGGCGAGCTTCCCGATGCGATCGTTGCTTGCGTGGGCGGCGGCTCCAATGCGGCAGGCTTTTTCTCGGGCTTCTTGAATGACCCTGTGGATATCTACGGCATCGAGCCTCTTGGCAGAGGTGCCAAGCTGGGTGACCACGCGGCAAGCCTTCAGTACGGTGAGGAGGGCGTGATGCACGGCTTTAACTCTCTTATGCTGAAGGACGAGAACGGCGATCCCGCACCTGTTTACTCGGTGTCCTCGGGTCTTGACTATCCATCCTCGGGGCCCGAGCATGCGTTCCTGCACGATATCGGCAGAGTGAAGTATGATGTGATCGATGACGATGAGAGCATAGATGCCTTCTATAAGCTCTCGCGCATGGAGGGTATCATTCCTGCCCTTGAGAGCGCACATGCCGTGGCTTACGGCATCAAGCTCGCCCAGCGTATGGGCAGAGGCTCTGTGCTGATCAATTTGTCGGGCAGAGGCGATAAGGATATGGATTACGTGATCGAAAAGTACGGTATCCGATAAGAATAACCAGCCGAATGGGGAGAGAGATCTCCCCATTTTTTTGATATGACCGAAATTTTACTTGTTGACAAAACGGTGAAAACTTGATATAATAATAAATAATTATTTCATATGAATTATGCGGAAGGAATGCAAGATGAAATCCGATTTGCTAAAGCAAATAGAGCTCGGTTTTTCGGGCTTTTCCAAGGGCCAAAAGAATATTGCGAGCTTTATCTCCGAGCATTATGAAAAGGCGGCGTATATGACCGCGGCAAAGCTCGGCGTGGCGGTCGGCGTTTCGGAATCCACCGTGGTTCGATTTGCCATAGAGCTTGGATATGAGGGCTATCCCGAGATGCAGCGAGCCTTGCAGGATCTGGTGCGCACGCGCCTGACCTCATTTCAGCGCATCGAGCTTTCGGACGCTTTGATTGGTGATCGGGATATTTTAGAGCAGGTCCTGCTTGCCGATGTGGAGCATCTGAGACAGACACTGGATGCGGTAGACCATGAGGCTTTTAACGCCGCTGTAGACCGTATTGTGTCCGCCAAGCGTATATACATTTTGGGCGTGCGTTCCTCGGCATCCCTTGCAGGCTTTTTGCATTATCATCTGCAAATGGCATTTGACAATCTGACGCTGGTGCAGACCACCTCGGGTAACGAGATGCTGGAACAGATCATGAGGATCGATGAGAATGACGTCATGATCGCCATCAGCTTTCCGCGTTATTCCAAGCGTATCATCAAGGCGGTGGAGTTTGCGGGGAGTAAGGGCGCCAATGTGGTGGCGCTGACCGATAGCCGCGAGTCGCCCATTGCCGCAGGTGCCAGCCAACTTTTGACGGCAAGCAGTGACATGGCGTCCTTTGTGGATTCGCTTGTGGCACCGCTGAGTATCATCAACGCCATCGTTGTGGCGGTGGCACGTAAAAAGAAAGAGGAACTGACCACTCGTCTGAGAGATCTTGAACAGATTTGGGATGAGTATGACGTCTACGAGAAAAATCATGAATGATCAGAGACATGTGATCGTGATCGGCGGCGGCGCGGCAGGCATGATGGCGGCGATCTCGGCGGCAAGGCTGGGGGCGCGTGTGACGATGTTTGAGAAAAATGACCGTCTCGGAAAAAAGTTGAGGATCACGGGCAAGGGGAGATGCAACGTGACCAACGATTGCGATATCGGCGAGTTTTTGCAGAACGTCCCCACCAATCCCCGTTTTCTTTACGCGGCACTGAGCCATTTCGGTACCGACGATACCAAGCAGTTTTTTAAAGAGCAGGGAGTGGCACTTAAGACCGAAAGAGGCAAGCGCGTATTTCCCATGTCGGATAAAGCGCAGGATATTGTGGATGCGCTGGCAGGTGCATGCCGCGATAGCGGCGTCCGCATTGTGTTCGATAAGGTAAACCGTATATACTATGAAAACGGAGCGGCGTGCGGTGTGCAAACGCGCACGGGGCTTCACAGAGCGGATGCAGTGATCGTTTGTACGGGCGGTATGTCCTATAAGCAAACAGGCTCCGACGGAGACGGATACCGTTTTGCGCGTGATGCGGGACTTACGGTCACGCCTCTGTTGCCGTCGCTTGTCCCTCTGACCTCTGTGGGCCGTGTTTGCGCGCGGATGCAAGGGCTGTCCCTCCGTAACGTGGCACTTCGTATTTGCGAAAAGGCAAGCGGTAAAACGGTATATGAAGATTTTGGCGAGATGATGTTTACGCATTTTGGGCTTACGGGCCCCTTGGTTTTGTCGGCGTCGGCGCACCTGTCGGACGTGGCGTCTCATAAATATGAGGCAGTGATCGATCTCAAGCCCGCGCTTGACAGAAAAACGCTGGACGCAAGGCTCTTGCATGACTTTGCCAAATATCAGAACCGCGATTTTGACAATGCCTTGTCCGATCTGCTTCCGCAAAAAATGATCCCCGTGGTGGTGGAGCTTTCGAACATTCCGCCTCACAAAAAGGTCAATTCGATCACCAAGGAAGAACGCACTGCGCTTTGTGAGCTACTCAAGGGCTTTCGCATTTCGATCGACGGCTTTCGCCCGATCAATGAGGCGATCATTACAAAGGGCGGCGTGGCGGTAGGGCAGATCAGCCCCAAGACCATGGAGACCAAGAGCGTGAGAGGACTTTATTTCGCAGGCGAGGTTTTGGACCTTGATGCCTATACGGGCGGCTTCAATTTGCAGATTGCTTTTTCTACTGCAGTGCTCGCAGGCGAGAGCGCGGCTATAGGGTGACAGCGAGTTCGTATATCTACTGTCACCCTAAGAGAATAAAAAGGAGAGATATTATGTTTCAAATTGCAATAGACGGCCCCAGCGGTGCGGGCAAAAGCACCATTGCCAAAGCCATTGCGGCTAAAATGGGTATTGTTTACGTGGATACGGGTGCGCTGTACCGCACGATAGGATATTACGTTCGCAGTAAGGGCGTGGCACAGACCGAAAGCGATGTTATCGTGTCGCTTTTGCCCGAGATACACATTGAGATCAAGTATGAGAACGGAACGCAGTATGTGTATCTGAACGGCGAGAATCTTGGAGATAAGATTAGGGAGCCCGAGATTTCCATGTATGCGTCCACAGTATCCAAGATCCCCGAGGTTCGCAGCTTTTTGCTGGATACTCAACGTGCGGTAGCGAGGGCAAACAGCGTGGTCATGGACGGTCGCGATATCGGAACCGTGATCCTGCCGGATGCCGACGTCAAGATATTTTTGACGGCATCCGATCAAAAGAGAGCCGAGCGCCGTTTGGCAGAGCTTTTGGAAAAGGGTATTTCGACCACCTATGAGGAGGTCCTTGCCGATATGGTCGCACGTGACACGCAGGACAGAAACCGCGACATCGCGCCCGCCGTGCCTGCAGAGGATTCCATTTTGCTTGATACCTCGGATTACACCTTGGAGCAGAGCATTGATAAAGCCATCGAGATCATAGAAAAGACCTTGGCAAAAAAAAAAGGCGGTAAAAGCAAGTTCTACGCCGTTTGCCACTTCCTGTTAAACGGAATTATCCGTCTTTTGTTCCGCGTTAAGGTGGTGGGACTTGAAAACGAACCGACCGAAGGCGGCTTTTTGGTCTGCTGTAACCATATCTCAAAGCTTGATCCCGTGCTTCTTTGCGCCACACTCAAAAAGCATCAGATTTGCATGATGTCAAAGAAGGAACTTTTCAAAATTCCGCTGCTTGCACAGCTGATCAGGGCGCTTGGCGCATATCCCGTTGACAGGGGAGGCAGCGACGTCGGCGCGGTGAAACATGCCATCCGTCTTTTGAAGGACGGAAAATGTGTCGGTCTTTTCCCACAAGGAACAAGACAGCCGAATAAGAATCCCCGTGACACCAAGGTGAGAAACGGCGCGGCAATGATTGCCATGCACGCCAATGCGGCGGTTTTGCCAATGTGCATTTACAGAGAAGGGTACGCGCCCAAGATCTTCCGCCGTACCGTGGTCTCCATAGGTAAGCCCATCCCGTTTTCCGCTTTCGGTTATGATGCTGACAAGGCGGGTGAATATAACCGAATTTCTGAGGAAATTTTTGATGAAATATGTAAACTTGGAGAGGATGCCGAAAAATGTCTCCCGAGATCATAATTGCAAAGCATGCGGGCTTTTGCTTTGGCGTCAAGCGCGCGACCGAAAAGATCGAACAGCAGATCGGGCAGGGTAAGGGAAGGATATATACCCTCGGACATTTGATCCATAATCCGAGCTATCTTGCGCACCTTGAAAAAAACGGCGTTCGATCGGTGGAAATGGATGAGGTTGAGGACATAGCAAAGGCGGCAACAGCGGAAAAGCCCGCAACGCTCTTTTTACGCGCTCACGGTGTGCCACGTGAAACCGAAATCCGCTTGAAGGCACTTTGCGACAAATATCCGCATTTTTCGTACGTTGACTGCACCTGCCCGTATGTCAAAAAAATTCATAATATAGCGGCGGAATGCTCAAAGGATGACCATATTTTTGTTTTGATGGGGGATGCGTCTCACCCCGAGGTGGTGGGAATCATGAGCTATTTTGACGGTGAAAAATACGTTTTTGGCTCGCCCGAACAGCTCGAATCGTCATTATGTCAAATTGACATAGACAATTTGCACAAAAAAACACCCGTTTTTGTGGCTCAAACGACCTATAATTTGTCTGAATGGATAAAAAGTCAAAAAATTATCGAAAAACTATATACAAAATCAATTATTTTTGATACAATATGTAATGTTACGGAAAAAAGACAGACCGAAGCGCAGGCACTTTCAAAAATGTGTGATGCTATGATTGTCATTGGCGGAAAGGAAAGCTCAAATACCGCCAAGCTTGCAAGCATTTGCAGGCAATATTGTGAGAACACATGTATGATAGAGTCGGCGTCGGAGGTGAGTGCCTTTTTGCCGAACACTCACAAAAAAGTGGGAATCGTCGCGGGTGCGTCGACACCAAGCGATATTATAGAGGAGGTTTTTAAAAACATGAGCGAAGAAAATTTTGCCCAAATGCTCGACGAATCGTTCAAAACTTTAAATACAGGAGACACCGTTATCGGCATCGTGACCAAGGTTACAGACGCAGATCTGCAGCTTGATCTTGGTACCAAGGTCACAGGCATGATCAAAGCCGAACAGATCACGGATGATTCTTCTGTAAAGCTGACTCAGATGTTTAAGGTTGGCGATGAGGTCGAGGCCTTTGTTATTCGCGTGAGCGATGTTGAAGGCGTAGCTGAGCTTTCCAAGAAGCGTGTTGATTCGGACAAGAACTGGGTCAAGATCGTACAGGCAAGCGAAAATCAGGAAATCCTTGAAGGCAAGGTCACTGAGGCGGTCAAGGGCGGCGTTGTTGTCGTTGTTGATTCGGTGCGTATTTTTGTACCCGCATCTCAGACGGGTGTTCCGAAGGAAGGCGACTTGAACGCCCTTGTCGGAACGGTCGTTAAGCTTAAGGTCATCGAGATCAAGCCCTTTGGTAAGAAGGCGATCGGTTCGATCCGTGCGGTTCTCCGTGAGGAGCGCCGTGCGAAGGAAGCGGCTTTCTGGGCTGAGATCGAGGAGGGCAAGAAGTACACGGGTACCGTTAAGAGCATGACAAGCTACGGCGCGTTTGTTGACCTTGGTGCAGGTGTTGACGGTATGGTTCATACCTCGGAGCTTTCCTGGAAGCACATCAAGAGCCCTGCAGACGTTCTTGCTGTCGGCGACGAGATCACAGTTTTCGTTAAGAGCTTTGATGCTGAGAAGAAGAGAATTTCTCTTGGATACAAGACAGATGATACCAATCCGTGGTTGTTGTTCCGCAATACATACAACACAGGTGACGTCGTATCGGTCAAGATCGTTAACATGATGCCCTTCGGTGCATTCGCGGAGATCATGGACGGCGTTGACGGTCTGATCCACATTTCTCAGATCGCACAGACCAGAATCGGCAAGCCTGCCGATGTGCTTGAGCTCGGTCAAGAGGTCGATGCCAAGATCATTGAAATTGATGACGAGAACAAGAAGGTAAGCCTTTCTATCCGCGTTTTGCTTGACGAAGCGCAGGCAGAGGCTGAGGCTATGCCCGAGGAAGCTGCTGAGGCGGAAGAAACCGCCGCTGAAGAAGCTGCTGAGTAAGTAAAACCAAAATGCTCTCCGACGCTTTATGTGACGGAGAGCATTTAACTTTTGAAGGAAGAAATTTTATGCTGGAAGAAATTAAGTTGCAAGCGGCGCAGGCAACAAAAGAGCTCATAGAAGTGTCGGGAATTGCGTGCGGCGAATTGTTTGTGGTCGGATGCTCGTCGTCGGAGATCGTAGGTGAGCATATAGGAAAAGGCTCCAGTTTGGATGCCGCAAAGGCGGCGTTTGATGGCATATATCCGATGCTGTGCGAAAAGGGGATCTATCTTGCCGCACAGTGCTGTGAGCATTTGAACCGAGTTCTCATTGTGGAAAAGGAATATGCACTTGCTCACGGACTTGAGATCGTTTGTGTCAAGCCTCAGCCAAAGGCGGGAGGCTCATTTGCCACAACGGCGTATGAGCGCTTTAAGGACCCCGTGGCTGTTGAAACGGCACAGGCGGTGGCAGGGATGGATATCGGCGGTACGCTGATCGGTATGCATCTGAAACGTGTTGCGGTTCCCGTTCGTTTGTCGATGAAGCATATTGGTCAGGCAAATCTGATTTGCGCAAGAACGCGTCCGAAATTTGTCGGCGGCATGAGGGCTGTATACCCAGAAAATATTTGACAACATCTGAAAGATTCGAAGGGAAGAATTATGGATATTCTTTTGAGTATTGCTATTGCCCTGTTCGCGGGGCTTATGATGACTCGTGTAATTAAACCTTTTGGTTTGCCCGCGGTGACGGCGTATTTGATCGCGGGCGTTTTGATCGGACCGTATTGCCTGGGTGCGCTCGGCAATGTCGTCGGCATTGCGGGACTTGGCTTTGGTTCTATGGAGTATGTGGAGCATTTCGGTGTGATCTCGGATGTGGCACTCGGCTTTATCGCATTTTCCATCGGAAATGAATTCAGACTTTCTCAGCTTAGGCAGATCGGTAAGCAGGCAACCGTGATCGCGGTTTTCCAAGCACTTTCCGCTACACTTTTGGTGGACATCACCCTGATCGTTCTCAGCCTTGTCCTCGGCGAAGATAAGCTGCCTATGGGCGTGGCTATCACACTCGGTGCCGTAGCAACTGCAACCGCGCCTGCGGCAACGCTCATGGTCATCAGACAGTATAAGGCAAAGGGTAAGGTGACCGACATTTTGCTTCCTGTCGTTGCTTTGGATGATGCGGTCGGTCTGATCGTGTTTGCGGTGTCTTTCGGTGTTGCCAAAGGTATGGTGAGTGGCACGGTCGATATCTTTTCGGTTGTGGTCGATCCGCTGATCGAGATCGTGGCATCCTTGCTTCTCGGCGTGGTAATGGGCTTTTTGTTTGATAGAGTCGAAAGACTTTTCCATTCCAAGAGCAAGCGTTTGACTGTTTCCATTACTTTTGTCATCGTTACGGTTGCCATTACTATGCTGAAATTCCGTGTCGGACACATACATATCGGCTTTTCGTCGCTTCTCGCGTGTATGATGCTGGGTACTGTTTTCTGCAATATCTGCGAAACCTCCGAGGAACTTATGGACCGTGTGGACAGATGGACCAACCCGTTGTTTGTTTTGTTCTTTGTCATCAGCGGTGCGGAGCTTGAGCTGAGCGTATTTGCGGATGTCGCCATCGTAGGGGTCGGCTTGGTATATATTATCTTCCGTTCGCTTGGAAAATATTATGGTTCATCGATCAGTGCAAGGATGACCAAATGCGATGAAAAGATTGTCAAGTACCTGGGCATTACGCTTTTGCCGCAGGCAGGCGTGGCGCTGGGTATGTCGGTGACGGCAAAGCAGCTCGGTGTCTTTGAGGGAACGCTGATCCGAAATATTATCCTGTTCTCGGTTCTGATCTATGAGCTTGTAGGACCTATGCTGACGAAGATTGCTCTGACCAAGGCAGGCGAAATTATCCCCGAAAACAAGAAATCGTCCAGAGTGGTCAATTCCGACCGAAAGAAATGACAGCAGTTTTTGAACAACAAAACCAAAAACCCTTTTCAACATGAATAATTTTTGCTTTGGAAATTTGTTCACTTTAAACAACAATGCAAAAAATGGTGTGGAATTTTACTTTATCTATTGACAAAACGAGAAGTTTGTGATATATTATTTACATACCGTAAGCATGCCTGTGTGGCATGTACAATGCCGAAATGACATTGTAGCAATTATTTATTTATTGGAGGAGAAAACATGAAATTTACGAAATTTTTGGCTCTTGCCTTGGTTGTTGTTATGGCAGTATTTGCCCTGGCATCCTGCGGTAAGCCGGCTGAAACCACCGGTGAGGGTCCCGAGACTACACTGGCACCTGAAACAACACAGGATCCCAATTCCGAGGCATGCACTCACAAGAACTCTCTTAAGAAGACCGGTAATGACAAGGCTGCTACATGTACCGAAGAAGGTTATGTAGAGAGAAAGTGCACCAAGTGCGATGAGGTCGTTCAACAGAAGGTTGATATGCTCGCGCATGCATACAGCGAAGTTAAGAGCCTTGACGGTAAGTACACCAGAAAGGTCTGCAGTATGTGTAAGGGAGTAGTCGTTGTTGATGAGGCAGGCGCAGAAGTCGCAGATGCTTCGGCAATCGTATTCCCCTTGTTCTCAGGTACATTTGAGGGTGTTAATACCCTTGCTGATGTTGCCAACCTTTTTGAGGGCTTTAACTTGACACCTATGTTCGCAAACATCGTTAAGAATGACCCCAACGGTGAGATCTACCTTAACATTCCCTCGGGTAACGTTGCTGTTGCTCCCAACGGTTGTCTTGACCTTGTTGACGAGACTGCACAGCTTGTTGGTGAGGCATTTACTCTTACCTTCCTTGCAAGATATGAGGAAACTCCCTCAGCCCCCACCGCTCTTCTCACATGGAATGTTGATGGTAACGCTCAGGTTATCCTTTCCGGCGACTCAGAGGGCAACTATCTGAACGCTGCTGGCGATGTTCTTGCAACGTCGGCAGGCAAGGGTTGGGATAGCTTCAAGGTTGTTTTCGCAGCTGACGGTAGCTACACCGTTTCCTTGAACGATGCTCAGATCGGTACCGGTACTGTTGTTACAACGGGTGCTACATCCTCGATCCGTTTCTTCGATAGCAAGAACCAGTTTGAGGCATATCTTGACGAGATCATTATCTCAAAATAAGTTGAAAAACCAATGGGCTGTTGCATGGCAACATCCCATTTTTCTGTGAAAATGTAAAAAAAGAAAAGCATTTGCGGCTAAACATTGCCATATTTGACAAAAAAGAAAAAATAGCCAAAAATTTAACAAATACTTATTGATAAAATTTAGTATTTGTGATATATTATAAGTTAGTAAAATTTATAGTTAACAAAAATTGTATGAAAGGCAGAAACCGAACATGACTTACAATAAGAAAAACATTGAAGACATTGATGTTGCGGGCAAGAAGGTTCTTGTACGTTGCGATTTCAATGTACCGCTGAAAGACGGCGTGATCACCAGTGACAAGAGAATCGTTGAGGCACTTCCCACCATTCGCTACCTTCTTGATAAGGGCGCAAAAGTGATTCTTTGCTCTCACATGGGTAAGCCCAAGGGTGCTGTTGTAGCAAAATATTCGTTGGCTCCTGTTGCCGCAAAGCTCACTGAGCTTCTTGGTCAGACAGTTGAGCTTGCCGCAGATACCATTGGCGCAGATGCCAAGGCAAAGGTGGCGGCTTTGAAGGAAGGACAGGCTGTTCTTCTTGAAAACACCCGTTTTGACGCAGGTGAAGAAAAGAACGATCCCGCATTTGCTAAGGAGCTTGCTTCTTTGGCAGAGGTGTTTGTAAACGATGCATTCGGTGCAGCTCACAGAGCACACGCTTCCACCGCAGGTGTGGCTGATCATCTCCCCGCTGTTTGCGGTTACCTGATTCAGAAGGAAATTTCTGTCATGGGTAAGGCTTTGGCTGACCCTGAGCGTCCTTTTGTTGCTATCCTTGGCGGCGCGAAGGTTTCCGATAAGCTGAACGTTATCAATAACCTTCTCACAAAGGTCGATACCCTCATTATCGGTGGCGGTATGGCGTATACCTTCCTTGTAGCAAAGGGCTACGGCATTGGTACTTCGCTGTTCGATGAGACCAAGGTTGACTACTGCCGTGAGATGCTCCAGAAGGCAGAGAAGAACGGCGTAAAGCTTCTTCTTCCCATTGATACCGTGGTTGCTAAGAGCTTCCCCGATCCGATCGACGGTGACATTGAGGTCAAGACCGTTTCTTCCAGCGAGATTCCCGCAGATATGATGGGACTTGATATCGGCGAAAAGACCAGAGAGCTGTTTGCCGATGCCGCAAAGAACGCAAAGACCGTTGTTTGGAACGGCCCGATGGGCGTGTTCGAGAATCCCACCTTGGCAAAGGGAACCATTGCTGTTGCTAAGGCTCTTGCTGAGTCTTCTGCGATCACCATTGTTGGCGGCGGTGACTCTGCCGCAGCTTGTGAGCAACTTGGCTTTGCATCCGAGATCACCCATATTTCCACAGGCGGCGGCGCATCGCTTGAGTTCCTTGAGGGACTTGAACTGCCCGGTATCGCTTGCCTTCAGGACAAGTAAAAAAGTGACGGGGGAGAGCTTCTCCCCCGATTTTATCAAAAAGATTGGAGAGATAAACATGAATCCTTTGAAGAGAAGAACCGTTATCGCGGGTAACTGGAAGATGAATTTTACTCCCGCTGAAGCTACCGCATTTATCGGCGAGATCAAGCCTCTCGTCGTAGGCAAGGACAATTGCGATATCATTTTCTGTGCACCCTACGTGACCATTGCTGCCGCTATGGAAGCCGCAAAGGGAAGCAATATCAAGATCGGTGCTGAGAACGTACATTTTGCACCTAAGGGCGCATATACGGGCGAGGTGTCGGCTGAAATGCTTAAGGCGATCGGCGTAGAGTACGTTATTATCGGTCACAGTGAGCGCCGTCAGTATTTCGGTGAGACCGATGAGACGGTAAACCTTCGCACCAAAGCCGCTCTTGAGGCAGGTCTTAAGGTCATCCTTTGCCTTGGCGAGGTAAAGGAGCAGAGACTTGCAGGTATCACCGATGAGGTGGTTGGCATGCAAACAAAGCTTGATCTTGCAGGTGTCAGTGCAGAACAGCTTAAGAACGTTATCATTGCGTATGAGCCTGTCTGGGCGATCGGTACGGGACTTACCGCAACTCCCGAGCAGGCTGAGGAGACCTGCGGCGTGATCCGTAAGGTTCTGGCTTCGATGTATTCCGATGAGGTTGCAGAGTCGGTGACCATTCAGTACGGCGGCTCTATGAACGAGGGTAATGCTGCAGAGCTTCTTGCCAAGCCCAATGTGGACGGCGGTCTGATTGGTGGCGCGTCGCTTGTTGCCCAGAAGTTTAAGGCAATTGTGGATGCCGCTCAGTAAATGAGATACTTCGACCGAGGACAAAGCTCCTCGGTCTTTTTATTACAATAAATTCACAAAAAAGGCTTGTATATTTCAGATCAAATGACTATAATAGAAGCAGGGGGTGAGAATATGTTTATTGACTGGACGTATATTGTATTGGTGTTGCCTGCGGTGATCTTTTCTTTGTGGGCAAGTGCAAGGGTAAATTCAACCTTCAAAAAATATTCAAAACAGCTTATCGGCTGTGGCATGACGGGCTATGATGCGGCGCGTATGATTCTTGATTATCACGGCTTGCAGAACGTGAGAATTGAGCGCGTGGGAGGAAATCTGACCGACCACTATAGCCCTAAAGAAAACGTGATACGCTTGTCGGATTCGGTCTATAACAGCCGAACTGCGGCGGCGGTGGGTGTTGCCGCCCACGAGTGCGGACATGCGGTGCAGCATGCGAAAGGGTACCTGCCCATTAAGATCCGAACAGCCATTGTTCCGATTACCAACATTGGTTCGAGATTGGCTATGCCGCTGATTCTGATCGGCATTTTGCTGTCTTACAGTGCGTCGCAGTATATCAGTATTGCATATGTGGGCGTGGTGTGTTTTTCGCTGTGTGCGCTGTTTCAGCTTGTTACATTGCCTACCGAGTATAATGCCAGCTCAAGGGCAATGAAGGCACTGGAAAACGGCGGACGCCTATCGTCACAGGAACTGAGGGGGGCGAGACGGGTACTGAGCGCGGCGGCACTCACCTACGTGGCTGCACTCGCCGTTTCTTTGATGCAGCTGCTAAGACTTTTGTTGCTTGTCAGAGGAAGCGACCGCAGAAGATAACGGGTAGCCTAAGTGGGCTTATTGCTTCGAGCCCGCTTAGGCTAGGCAAGAAGAAATAATCCGAACCCGCCCTTGAGCCTACTAAAAAATGCAAAAAACTTTAGTTTTTTGCCAAAAACCTATTGACTTTTGAAACGAAAAGTGGTATAATACCGATGTTGCCGTAATAACGGCGGCATGCGGGAGTGGCGGAACTGGCAGACGCGCACGTTTGAGGGGCGTGTGGTTATCACCGTACGGGTTCAATTCCCGTTTCCCGCACCAAACAGTAGAAATCCGAACCCAAAGCCGGTAGGCGAAGGGTTCGGATTTCTTTTTGTGTTCAGTGATATGTGATGTCAATCTGCTGTTGTTGGCATCACGCCCGAGCACCGCCCAAGTAAATATCCTTGATAGTTGATGCCAAACGAAAAC
>JAZNDA010000132.1:0-7305 GCA_045587785.1 Eubacteriales bacterium
GCTTTCAGCTCTACCAAGCAATCTTACCAATGCCGTTATGTAATACGGCCCCATATCAAAGAGTGGTCCTCCGCCAATATCGTAATAAAATTCTGGAGAGGGATGCCATGTTTCGTGACCGTGACAAAGCATATATGCTCCTGCAGCAACAGGTTTCCCGATCTTTCCCTCATTAATCAGTTTCTCGCAAGTTTGTATGCCAGCTCCGAGAAAAGTATCCGGCGCGCAACCGAGATATAATGCTTTTTCCGCGGCAAGTTCTACCAACTCTTTTCCCTCGGAATAATGAAGCGCAAGCGGTTTTTCAACGTATACGTGTTTGCCCGCCATTAGCGCTTTTTTTGTTATGGAGTAATGACTTTTGGGCGTAGTTATATTCAAAATAAGGTCGATATCCTTGCACTCAAGCATCTCGTCCAAAGTCATAACATAGGGAATTGCATATTTTTCTTTTTTTGCCAAAGCCTTTTGCTCATCAAGATCAGTACAGGCTAAAACCTCTGTGTTGTTAAAAACAGAAGTAAGGTTTTTAAAATAAATATCACTGATATTTCCACAGCCAACAACACCGATTTTCATAACAGCCTCCTTTATCGTGCCGCAAAGAGAAATCCTCGACGCATAAGCTCCTTCGCCTCGGGGATATTCTTGAAGATTTCGCTAGTGTGTCCAAGGGAATTATAGAAAACACGCCCTTTTCCCCATTGCTTTGTATAAACAACCGGAACCGTTACCTCACCGTTCGCCCCATACGGCTCGTCGTTTGCGAAAAATTTAGTGTTTGCAAGCACGTTCACAGCAGGGTCTACATGGATATAATATTGCTCGCTTGTTACTTCAAAATCCTTTATTCCGTCGGTAATAGAGCTTTTTTCCGAATCGATGACGTGTACCGTATACGTTACGTTATTATTCCCGGGATGTGCAACCCATTGAGAACCCGTCATAAACTGCCATTCCGTATTCTCTCTAAATGCATCGCACATTCCCCCGTGGCATCCGGCAATTCCTGTGCCTGCGGAGACTGCATTACAGACATTCTTTTCCGCTTGACTGCTTAATTTTCCCATAGTCCAAACGGGAACTATCAGGTCATAAGAGGTAAGCTCTTCAAGAAAAGAATCTAAGGAATCGGACATTCTCACCTCAAATCCTTCCTCCTTCAACATCTCGGAAAACAAATCCGCTACTCCTTTAGGATCATGCCCGTCCCAGCCGCCATACACAATTAATGCTTTTTTCATAATATAATCTCCTTTATTAACGTTTAAAAGACTTGCATCCTTATACATTTGATTATATCACTTTCCAGCTTGACAAGCAATGTGATTTTTGGTATAATATAAGAAAAAATTAGTCTTTTTGACGGAGAACTGAAATGTTTTTTGAATCGATACATTCCGAAAAGCAATCTGAATTCCATTATCATTTCGGGGATAGCTTAGATTTTCCGCTTCATATACACAGATCATTTGAATTTTTTTCACAGCTTCAAGGAAAAACCTTAGTTGTAATTGATGGGAAAGAATATGAATTGAAAGAAGGAGAGGCGGTGCTTATCTTTCCATTCCAAACTCATTCCTATAAAACAATAACCAAAGGGAAACACGCAATTAGCATCTTTTCAAGTGATATGGTTATGGAATATTCAAAAAGCAAAGTCAATCTACTTCCCGTGAGCAACTTGTTTTTATACAACGCTCCCGAAACGGTTTCGGATAACCCCTATCTTCAAAAGGCGTTGACATATGACATCTGTGGAAATTTTGACATAGGAAGGTCTTATAAAAACCGCGAAAAAGATGTTTTTCATGAGTGGATTATGCGCATTTTAATCTACGCGGAGGAAAATTATAAAAGCTCTTGCTTATTAGAAGATGCTGCCTCCGCAATAGGATACGATTATGCTTATATATCGAAGAAATTCAAGAGTGCCATCGGAATTTCATTTCGAAAATACGTAAATACACTTCGTATTATCTTAGCCAAGCAACTTTTACTAAATGAAACAAAAACCATAACTGAAATTGCGAGTGAGTGTGGATTTAATTCTTTACGGGCTTTTAATATTGAATTTAAAAAGGCAGAGGGAATCACACCGACGGAATATAAACGAAAATCGTAAATCAAAAGGGTATACTCTACTAATTTCATTTAAGGTAACTTCGTTGTAGGCTTCATTGTATCTTCTTATTTTTGGCATAAAAAAAGCACAGAGCTTTTCTTTCTCTGTGCTGTGTGTGGTGGGCGGTTTTTGTTCTTACGTGAGTTCAAATCATTTCAGTATTGGAAAATACCCATTTTTCATCTACAAAATCGAACTGAAAAATTTCGCCCGAAAAAAGCAAAAAAGCCTTGAAAAATCAAGGCTTTTTGCGGCGATATCTTTTTTATCGCCCTTTTCTGTGATACCACTACAAAATAGATCCATATACGGCTATCGTACAAAAACAGTCCGTGATTTTTTTCGTGAGGTTACACTTATCCCTTGGCGATGATGGGCGCAAAAAGTGATCCGAGGTCTGTCGGGCTTTCGCGTCATGCTTGCAAACGAGGTCTATGTATTATTTTCTTTGCTATAAACGCTTTCCTTTTTGTGCGCCTGTTCCTTTAGATACTCTGCCGCTTTTAAAATATCAGGGTGAAGAAAACGATTATAGTATTCCTCTATCGAAAAATCTTTTAATATTTCATCGGTAATGTTCCACCAATAATCACAACCTCTGCTCAAATGTCCAAGTCGCATACAACCTGCGTCATATCGTAATGCGAGTTTGGCTGTTTCAAGCGTCAATTTGTCTTTGTAATATCCGTTCAAATTATAAAGTGCAATACAACCAAGATTAAAGGTGAAAGAATAATCGTCGGGAGAATTAAACATTGACTTTTGCATTTCAAAGACGCAACCAACTTTTTTATCAGCGGAATATCGATAAAAGAGAGAACTTTTTCCGCTCCTTTTATAACCGTACGGACTCAAATCTTCGGCTATTCTTGACAGAATATATTCGTATATTGAGGTCATGTTCATAGTTACACCACCTTTCTTCTTTTATTATACCACTATTCCTTGAACATTTCAACCGTTTCGAGCCAAATCGCGCGTGAGGCGATATATTCAAACTAAATGAAGCATCGCCTTACGGCGATATGATGTTTTTCGCTTCGCTCAAAATGATGTTGCTCCACTGCGTTCCGCAATGATGCGATGTTTGCCATAAAATGTGGCGAAGCCACGCATCATTAGGCGAAGCCGTCATCATTGGCGGAGCCAACATCATTTGCCGCAGGCAAACATCATTCAAAAAACGCACCTTTGTCTGTAGACAAAAGTGCGTTTTTTGTTGGCAGGGGCAGAAGGACTTGAACCCACGGCACCCAGTTTTGGAGACTGGTGTTCTACCGACTGAACTATACCCCTATATGAAATTTTCGGTCGATCTCGTACCGACCCGTCTATTATAGCACATTCTTTCGGCTTTTGCAAGAGGTTTTTGAAAATATTTTTTGGGGAATCAAAAAGTGTGAGGGAATATACACAAAACGGGGCTGTCTCAAATTGTTTTGAGACAGCCCCTGCCTTTACAGGTTATTTGTTGGGGTTGACCTTCATCTCGTTGTTTTTGATGATAGCCTGGTAGTATTCCTGCTTTTCATCCGATGTGAGATTATACGTGTATTTGACGGATACCATATGACTTTTTAGGCTGAGATCCAGCAGGAAGTACATATCCAAATTACTATCGTAAATGTATACGTTCAAAGGGACAAAAGTGGCACTGGAGGAAAGGCCGTTGAGATAGTCCACGTATTTCTGTGCATACCAGCTGCCCTTTTTGTATGCCGCATTGGCAGGCACCAAGGCGTTTCCTTCTACGGTGGTAGCAATCAGCTCGGCATCAAACAGCGTTTCGGTCAGCTCGTTGATGGGCTTGGCATCGATCCTTCGAAGCAGATTGGTTAGTTCGTCGCTGTCGTCGGCAAAGAGATTGGTAGCATACTTGGGAACAAACATATCCTCGTATTCGTTGGGCGTTACGGAAAACGTGAAGATCGGCTCGCTAAGCTTGAAGCTCTTGCTGTCATAGCTTGCGATCTTAAAGCTGAACAGACCCTTCTTTTTCTCCCATTTTAACGTACCCTTGACGGTGAAATCCTCTTCATTCTTCTCGGAATCGCCCACAAGCTCGTAGTCCGAGGATTCCGTATTATGGGAGAGGGTGAAGGTGGCGGTTTCTTCCTTGTCTGTCAGCAGATTCGTGACGGTATCCTTCCATACGTACTCAATGCTGTCGCCGTCCTTATACTTGCGGTAGGAGCTGACGGTTTCGATTTCGGCGATGACCTTGCCGTCCTTGCCCGTGATCTTTTCGGTGCTGACAGAGTCAATGCCAAGATCGTTCTTTTTGTAGCTGAAGGAAAGAGTGGTCTCATTCAGCTCGGTTTGCTTTTTGGAATCCGTTAGCTCAGAGCGCACGGACAGTGCGTCCAGTCTGCCGAAGCGAGTGGTAAAGGAGAGCGCGATCTTGCCCGTGGAGAGATAGTATTTTTGGCGAATGTCGGCAAGCGAGGCGGCCTCGTCATTCTCGTCGTTCTTGTCGTCCTTCTTCTCTTCACCCATGTCGATGTCGCCGAACTCACCGAGATCGTCATCCTCGTCGTCAGTTACGATGGTTTCGGGATCTAACTCAAGGGAGACGGAGATGCCTGCCTTTTTCAGCTCCTGCTCGGCGTGGTCGATCAGGGCGACCATGTCGCCCGTGTCCAAGGTATAGGTTCGGGTAAGGCCGATGAACACCACCGAGGTTTCCGTGTCGGCCAGCTCCGCTGCCTTTTTGGTGATGCTTTCCATGGCATCCTCAACCGTATAGCCGTCGGAATTGTCTAACCCTTCCAGCGTTTCGATCAGATCCTCACTGGCCTTTTGCTCCATGGCAAAGGACGAGCCGCTTTCGTGGTAGTATACGGATTTGCGGAAGGCATCGGCCGCCCCCTTGCGGGGAAGCGTGATGTACGACTCAGGCTCGGCGAGCAGTCCGCCAATGGCCACTGTGTCGGGATTGGTGATCAGGGTTACCTCAACGCTGCTCTTGCCTGCGCCAAGCGTAACGGCTATTTTGGCGGAGTCATCCTCGTCAAAGCCCGTTGCCTTGGCATCGAAGTCGATGCTTAGATTGGCTTTCAGCTTGGTCAGCTTAGAGGGAAGGAGCAAGTGTCCCTCGGCATCCATGCCGTCATCCCAAGCCTTTTCCATCTCCGTGAATTGCTTGGGATCGAAGAATAACTGCTTGAAGGATCGCTTCAGGGGTGATGAAAGCAGGAAGATGGTGGTCAGCGTGGCGGCGGCCAAAATAAGGCAAACGCCTACACAGATCAGCGATATCAGTAACGGTTTTTTGTTTTTCATGCGGTCCTCCTTTGTGAATGGTCAAAGCTTTTTTGGTTAAAATTGCAATAAAAACCAACTTTTTTGCAAATTTATTATAACATATTACTAAATGTATGTCAATGCTTTTTTTCAAAGAGTCAGCCAATTACCCCCAAAACGCTGTAAACGGCATGAGATGCCCCCCAAAAAACTGTCAAATCGCATAAAATCAAAAAAAATCGAAAAAATATCTTGCTGATTGGCGGTGTATGTGATAAAATATAGATATCAATTTAACAAAGAGCGTAAGCTATACGCTTTGGGAGGAGTTGCAATATGGATACCAATATTCGTCCGGACAATATGGAGCGTATCACAACACGTGCGCTTGCCGATGCCTTTATCGAGGAGCAGGTGGCGCAGATTCGCAAGCAGGTGGGAGATCAAAAGGTGCTGCTGGCTCTGTCGGGGGGCGTGGATTCCTCCGTGGTGGCCGCACTGCTCATCAAGGCCGTGGGTAAGCAGCTGGTGTGCGTGCACGTCAATCACGGACTGATGCGCAAGGGTGAGAGCGAGCAGGTCATCGAGGTGTTCCAAAAGGGACTTGATGCCAACCTGATCTATATTGACGCCACCGATCGCTTCTTGGATCTCTTGGCAGGCGTTGAGGAGCCCGAGAGAAAGAGAAAGATCATCGGCGGAGAGTTTATCAAGGTGTTTGACGAGGAGGCCAAGAAGCTTGACGGCATCGCCTTCCTCGCACAGGGTACGATTTACCCCGACATTCTGGAGAGCAAGGGCGTAAAGGCGCACCACAACGTGGGCGGCCTGCCCGAGGATATGAAGATGGAGCTTGTGGAGCCTGTCAAGCTGCTGTATAAGGACGAGGTCCGTGTCGTGGGCGAGGCACTTGGCCTGCCCCACGGTATGGTATACCGTCAGCCGTTCCCGGGACCCGGCCTTGGCGTGCGTTGCCTTGGCGCCATCACCCGTGACCGCCTGCACGCACTGCGTGAGGCAGATGCCATTTTGCGTGAGGAGTTTGACAAGAGCGGACTTGCCGAGCACGTATGGCAGTACTTTATCGCCGTGCCGGATTTCAAGAGCGTGGGCGTGCGTGACGGCAAGAGATACGAGGGCTGGCCTGCCATTATGCGTGCCGTGAACACCACGGACGCCATGAGCGCCACCATTGAGGAGATCCCCTACGAGCTTCTTCACCGCATCACCGACCGCATCACGCACGAGGTTGAGGGCATCAACCGCGTGCTGTATGACCTGACACCCAAGCCGATTGGGACGATCGAATGGGAGTGATTTGAGCTTTGCTCAAGTCAACTATGATCGCCTGCGGCGAGTTATGAGTTATGATACGCTTCGCGTAGTTATGATATGCCTTCGGCATTGTTTGAAGTTAGTTGGCGATCATATCATAACGCTTGGCAAAGCCAAGCTCATAACATTTGGCGAAGCCAAATTTATAACTCTAAGCTTTAAACTTCATTTTGGAGAGCGAAATGTCAGACAGCGTATTAAGAAATAAATCTAAAGAATTTGCCAAAAGCATTGTGTTCCTTTGCAGAAAGATGAAGCAAAATGGTGTTGAAGGTGCTTTGATAAACCAGCTTCTTCGTTGCGGCACTTCGGTTGGAGCAAACATTCACGAAGCACAGTATGCACAAGGTACAAAGGACTTTATTTCTAAGTTTGAAATTGCTCTTAAAGAATGTAACGAGAGCGAATATTGGCTTGAACTTTTATACGAAACAAACAGTATAACCGGGACGGAATTTGACGATTTTCAAAAGAAATGCATTGAGATTCGCCGTATGCTTGTAGCCTCTGTTACGACCTTGAAAGGCAAGCTGTAGCGTATCCCAAACGCATGAGGCCTTGCGGCGAACGCCGCAAGGCCTCAGACTGTCGAAAAAGCTGCC
>JAZNDA010000133.1:0-12728 GCA_045587785.1 Eubacteriales bacterium
CAACGGATGCGCCGTCATTTTGGGCGGCGTCCGAAAAAAAGAAACGGGAAAAACAAGCGAGCTTGTTTTTCCCGTTTTTTATTTCGGACTGCCACAGGGAGCTATCGCTCCCGTGGCACAAAATGACGTACCTTACGCTAAAACCATTTAGAAATTTAGAAGTTACTTTATGTCGGATTTGCCGTTAAGGTTTTCGTCCACCTTGTAACAAATTGGGGTTTGCAAAGCAAATTTGCGATTTTAATCGCAAAACCAATTTGTTAACCGAGGTCGCGTAGCGAACTCGTAAAGGCTGGCGCGGTTCCAAGGGCGCGGAGCCCTTGGCGCCCCTCGCAAGGGACGAATTTCCATCTTGACAAAATATTGGCGCTATGCTATAATAAATTTGATTAGTGTTTTATGCCAACCGTAACCCTTAATGAAAGGAAAAAAATATGGATCTGTCACTTGATTATTTTTTGTCGCAAATGACCGCGAACCCACTTATGATGGTAGCGGTACTGCTGACGCTGGGCGTCATTTTAGTCAACGGCTGGACCGACGCGCCCAACGCCATTGCCACCTGCGTATCCACGCGGTGCATGCCCGTCAGAGCCGCGATCCTGATGGCGGCGGTATGTAATTTCTTAGGCGTATTCGTCATGACGCTGGTCTCACCCAAGGTGGCGCAGACCATTACCAAGATGGTGGACTTTGGCACTGAGTCGGGCGAGGCAACCATTGCGCTGTCGGCGGCGATGTTTTCCATCGTGCTGTGGGCAACACTGGCGTGGGTGTTTGGTATTCCCACCAGCGAGAGCCACGCGCTGATCGCAGGTCTTACGGGAAGCGCCATTGCCCTTCACGCAAGTCTTGACGGCGTCAACGGCAGTGAGTGGATCAAGGTCATTTGGGGTATTCTGATATCGGTCAGCGCGGGCTTTGTTCTCGGCTGGCTTGTGTGCAAGGCGGTCACGCTGATCTGCCGCGGCATGGAACGCAGAAATACCCAACGCTTCTTTACCGGTGCACAGATCGTGGGCGCGGCATCCATGGCATTTATGCACGGCGCACAGGACGGTCAAAAATTTATGGGCGTTCTGATACTGGCGGCGTTCATGGCAAACGGCGTTTCGCCCGAGGTCATGGAGGGCGGCATCACGCCTGAGCTTTGGATGATGCTTCTTTGCTCGGTCGTCATGGCGGCAGGCACTGCCATCGGCGGCAAGAAGATCATCAAATCGGTAGGCATGGACATGGTCAAGCTGGAAAAATACCAAGGCTTTGCCGCGGATATTGCGGCGGCGGTCTCGCTGTTCTTCTGCTCGATCTTCAGCCTTCCCGTTTCCACCACGCACGTTAAAACCACCGCCATCATGGGTGTTGGCGCGGTCAAGCGTCTTTCCGCCATCAATCTCGGCGTTGTCGGAGATATGGCACTGACGTGGGTCTTGACCTTCCCCGGGTGCGGTCTCATTAGCTTTTTGATGACTAAGCTGTTTATGTTTATATTTTAAAGGAGAGTAAAATCATGTCCAAAAAAACAGATGCTTTTTATTTTGAAAATTTCTGCGCGGTCGCGGGGATCTGCGGCGAGGCGGCTGACTACCTTGTGAAATGTCTTGTGAACTATCAGCCCGAGAAGATCGAGGACTGCATGAGGACCATGCATACATACGAGCACGCGGCGGACATCAAAAAGCACGAGATGAGCCACGCGCTGGCGGCGGCGTTCATCACCCCTCTTGAGAGAGAGGACCTTGCCAATATCAGCTACAATCTTGACGAGGTTGCCGACAATATCGAGGAAGTCCTTCAGCGTTTTTACATGGACGAGCCCAAGTCGGTGACCAAGGACAGCATTTTGTTTGCTAAGAAGGTGGCGGCTTGCTGCAGGGAGATGGAGAATATGTTCGCAGAGCTTTCCAACTATAAGAAGCCACAAAAGCTCAAAGAAGCCATTATCCGCATCAGCGACATCGAGGAGGAGTGCGACAAGCTCTACCTCAAAGCCTATAAAGAGATCAAACAGAACAGCACGGACGTTCTGGAGGTCGTAGGCTGGAGAAAGATCTACGACTACCTTGAGCGTTGCGCCGACGCCTGCGAGCACGTTGCCGACTCGGTAGACATGATCGTCATGAAGAATTCTTGAGATTTAACAGAATCGAACAAATAATGTTTTTATTAAAAAACATTTGATTCCATGCTGAAAAGGAAGGCTCCCTCCGGGAGGGAGCTGGCGCTGGTAGTTGCGCGAAGTGCAACTACAGGCGTCTGAGGGAGCCCGCGCAACTGTATGATCTGCATACACAATGAAGTCGCGCAGGCTCCTTCCACCGCCAATGGCGGTCCCTATCTCGCTGCGGCTCGGTCACGCCACGGCTCTGACTGCCATTTAGGCAGTCATTCACTCCCGTGGCGCCGCTTCGCTACCCTCTCGGAGGGAGGCTATTTACACAACCCGTTCGCGGATAGCCGTAGCGGAATCGAACAAATAAGGTTTTAAGCGGATTTGGTTGGAGCGAGGTGCAGCAAAGTAAGACTTTACAAGCCGAGCTACGGCAAAAGACGCAAAAATTTGCCGCGTAGGGCTTATGAGTTCGATTCTGCTACGGCTAAGGGAAAAAGCCCCATGTCGGCGCACAGTGTCTCGGCGTTCCACAAAAGGAGCGCACCTGCGTAATTTTCATTTGCTGTGATGGCATCTATCATGTCCCATGAAGCACCGCGGATATAGCGTGTGTCAAGCATTTCAATATCATAGTGAATGGCGAGGAAGGGCACAAGCGAGTTGGCATAGCTATCCTTGATGATAAGCAAAAGCGGGCGGTTTTCTGTCCCGCTTTTTGTGATGCGTAAATGCGCAAAATTACCGCCGAGAAAGCTTGCGTAGGCGTCGGTCCCGTGCAGCTTGTCATCGCGATAAAAGCCGTTTTGTGTTTGTCCGGTAGACAGGTCAGTGACCGTGAAATCCCCGTCGCCCACATAGCGGTAACGGAATATGCTGTCGGCTTTTCGAATGGGAAACTGAGAGGCGGCGGCACTTGTTCCGAAAAAGTCATCCTTTACCGTTTCCTTGTGAAAGGCGCTTATGGCAAGCGGTTTGTAACCGAGCGATTCACCAAGTGCTTCATAGGCGTAATAAGCCCCAAGGGCTGTCCAGTGGTGGTCGGTACGGAACCAGACGTATTCGCCGCGCTCTGCCTTTTCTGCCAGTGTCCCCGTCAGAGGAGAGATGGGCAGAATGTCCCACACACCCTGCGAAGCATCGGCAGGATAGCCGTCCCGCAGTTTTGAGGTGAGTACGTCGATGGCGCGCGGAGCAAACATTGTGACGCAGGGCTTGTTTGCTTTTGACAGGCAAGAAGCCAAGTTGTCGGCGGCAGCCTTGTTTTTTTGCAAGATCTCCCGATCAAAGCTCTCAAGCCGTTTGATCTGATACATGTCCTTGCCAAACATGACGCCTCCGTTTTGCTTTTTGCCCGACGTAAGCTCTGTCATGGATTTGAGTTTTAAAAGTGTTCCCCGAAAGGGAAAGCGGTCAGCTATATATGCTTCAAACCCTGCGGCAAAGCTGCCGTCAAGCAGGGAATCGGCGTCGGCACTCGGAAAGGATGTCGGCATGCGGTTTTCTTCTGCGAGAAAGCTGTCGGTGGGGACAAGAAACAGCATGACAAGCGGTACGGTTATCAAAAAGCAAAACAGCAGGCAGACAAAAATATTTTGTTTCATACACACTCCTTTGATAAAAAAGAGCAGAGGCGCAAAGCCTCTGCTCTGATTTTGTTTTGATCAACCCATGCGTACCGTTACGATAAAGCCGCCCATATTGTCACCCGAGATCGAGCAATGAAGTGCCGTTTCGGGAATGGGAATGCTTGTCATATCGCCATCGGTTGCCGCCACGTAATACATTTCGTAGATCACACCGTCATCGGTCAGCACCGACAGGGCGTTTGTAGCATTATCCCCAAAGGCATGCTCATCCCGAAGGAGCGTCAAAAAGTCTGACAGTCCCATATTATTTTTGAACATATAGGTTGCCGCAGGAATGCCCACGTAGCGGAAATGGTAATATTTTTCACCCGAATCATCGGGAGAACTCATGACAAAGCCGTACTTGTAGTAATTGGAGAACACCCAGTTGAAAACTGAAGCAAATTGGCTGTCGTCCAAAAGGAACAGCTTGTGCTCAATGGTGTAGATCGAAAGATCGACAGCAAGTCCCGAGGCGTGGTCGCCCGTAGCTGATGCATCATAGGCAAGGTTGACATACAAGTCGTTGTTGCCTGTGGCATTATAAAAATCGTCTGCCATTTTGTTGAGGGCATCGAGCGCCGACTGCGCAAGCTTTGGCGTGGTATCTGCGGGGTAGTAAGAATACACGGTCTTACTGCCTTTTTGGAATTTTGTGCGTCCCGAATAGATGTCGGCAAGATCAGAGGGGGCGGCGATAGAATGGGCCAAATCAACAAAAACGAGTTCGCCTTTGTGAACCTCATCCTTATCGCGCATCTCACGGCGGAAGCTTTCGGACAGCTCGGGCTCATTGGTCTGTGTGCTTTGTGTATCGGTTGCATTTGACAGTTGTGTCTCTGCAGCCGTATCCTTGGCTTCGCCTCTGTCAATGGCACGCTTGAAAACCAAAATAGCAATAAGGATCAGTACTATTATTATAACAACAAAAAGCGCAAATATGATTTTTTCTTTCTTTTGTTGTTCGTACTGTCTGCGCTGTTTTTCCCTGGCAAGGTTTGCGTTCCCGCGATTTACGGTGGTAAACGGTTTGGTTTTTCCGTTTTGCGGATTTCTTGGCGTTCTGCCGCTGTTTGGTGTTCCGGCCATGGCGAAGCTCCTTTCAAATGTTTTTCTTTTTACTGAATTTTAGTCCTCAAGTGCGTCCTTGATGGAGAAGTCCATTCTGCCCTTCTTGTCAAGACCCATATATTTTACCTTGACGGTGTCGCCAAGCTTCAGAACGTCCTCAACCTTGTCAATGCGTGCCTTGGCGATCTTGGAGATGTGAACAAGACCTTCCTTACCGGGGGCATACTCGACAAACGCGCCGAATTCCTTGATGCCCGTAACCGTACCCGTGTAGACTGCGCCCACCTCGGGTTCAAACACGATAGCATCGATGCAAGCCTTGGCGGCAGATGCCTGTGCCTCGTTGATGGCGGCAATGTGGATGGTTCCGTCATCGTCAATGTCGATCTTGGCACCCGTATCGGCAACGATCTTCTGAATAACCGAGCCGCCCTTGCCGATAACCTCACGGATCTTGTCGGGATCGATCTTCATGGTAGTCATCTTGGGCGCGTACTTGGAGACCTCTGCGCGGGGCGCGGGAATCGCCTTCAGAATGACCTCGTCAATGATATAATCTCTGCCGATGTGTGTCTGTGTCAAAGCCGCCTTGATGATCTCGGGTGTCAGACCGTCAACCTTAAGGTCCATCTGTATGGATGTGATACCCTTATGCGTACCTGCAACCTTAAAGTCCATGTCGCCGTAGAAGTCTTCAAGACCCTGAATGTCGATCATGGTATCCCAGCTTCCGTCCTCAGCGGTGATCAGACCGCAGGAAATACCTGCAACGGGAGCTTTGATCGGAACACCTGCATCCATAAGTGCAAGGGTAGAACCGCAGACCGAGCCCTGCGAGGTAGAGCCGTTGGAGGAAAGCACGTCGGACACAAGACGAATAGCGTAGGGAAATTCCTCCTCAGAGGGAAGAACGGGGATGAGCGAACGCTCAGCGAGTGCACCGTGACCGATCTCACGTCTGCCGGGGCTTCTGGTGGACTTAGCCTCACCCGTAGAGAAGCCGGGCATATTGTAATGGTGCATATATCTCTTGGAGGTCTCGTTGTCGATGCCGTCCAGCATCTGTGCCTCGGAAAGTGTGCCGAGCGTTGCGGCGGTAAGAACCTGAGTCTGACCTCTGGTGAACAGACCTGTGCCGTGAACGCGAGGCAAAAGACCAACCTCAGCGCCAAGGGGTCTGATCTGATCCATGCGTCTGCCGTCTACACGCTTTTTGTCAACAAGCAACCAGCGGCGGACGATCTTTTTCTGGATCTTATAGATAAGCTCTTCCATCTGAGTGGGAAGATCGGGATATTCCTCGGTAAACTTTTCAAGAATGGCATCCTTGATGGGAACCATCTTCTCGTCGCGGACGTTCTTATCATCGGTGTCAAGCGCTTCCATGACGTCCTTTTCGCAGAAAGCGAAGATCTTGTCGAACATGTCATGATCAAGCTCGCAAGAGGGATAGTCGAACTTGGGCTTGCCGATCTCGTCAATGATAGCACCTATAAAGCCAAGAAGATCCTTGATCTCCTCGTGAGCCTTCATGATGGCTTCGAACATGGTGTCGTCGTCCACCTCGTTCGCGCCTGCCTCGATCATGACCACTTTCTTCATCGAAGCTGCAACCGTGAGCTGAAGGTCGCTCTTCTTCTGTTGCTCCTCGGTGGGATTCACGACAAGCTCGCCGTCAACAAGACCCATGAACACGCCGCCGATCGGGCCGTTCCACGGAATGTCCGAGATAGCCAAAGCGGTCGAAGCACCGATCATAGCAGTGATCTCGGGCGAGCAGTCGGGGTCAACCGACATAACGGTAAGCGTAAGAGCTACGTCGTTACGAAGATCCTTGGGGAACAGGGGACGGATGGGACGGTCGATCACACGGGAGGTGAGCACAGCCTTTTCCGAGGGCTTACCCTCACGCTTGAGATAACCGCCGGGGATCTTACCTGCCGCATACATTCTCTCGTCAAAATCGACCGAGAGGGGAAGGAAGTCGATACCGTCTCTTGGCTTTTCGGATGCGGTGGCACAGCAAAGGACTGCGGTCTCACCGTATCTGACCAGACAAGAGCCGTTGGCAAGACCTGCCACCTTGCCCGTTTCAATGACAAGAGGTCTGCCTGCCAAGGTGTAGCAGAATTTTTTGTAATTCTTGAATTCCATAGGGGAGCTGATTTGATTTTCCATGTTTTTTCCTCCGAAAATGTTTATTTTTATCTCACGGAGGTTTAGCACTTTAATATATTCCGCGCCTTGGCACGGGACATATTAAATGGCTAATCCGCGTGAGACTGTGACTGTTTTTGAAGCGTCTTAGGCTAAAATAAGAGTAAGGAGTGAGGAGTCGGAAAAATCCCACTCTTCACTCCGCACAATTCTCTTACTTTCTCAAACCGAGCTTTGCAACGATAGCACGGTAGCGCTCGATATCTACCTTCTGGAGATAACCGAGAAGGTTCTTTCTGTGACCGACCATCTTCTGAAGGCCGCGGCGGCTGTGTGCGTCGTTGTGGTTCTGTTTGAGGTGTTCGGTGAGGTTCTTGATTCTGTAGGTCAGAAGTGCGATCTGAACTTCGGGAGAACCCGTGTCGCCCTCGTGAGTCTTGTACTCGTTGATGATTTGAAGTTTGGTTTCTGTGTTCATGTGTTTTTCACCTTTCTTTTTATTGCGTTAAACCAAGGCTTCGGTGGGTGAATACCGCATGGCGGCTGTTTCCGATACCTGAGTCCACGCTCTTCGATATTATATCACACTTTTTTTGATTTGTAAAGGGTTTTTGCATTTTTTATAGTAATATTTTTTTATTTTTTTTGCCTTTTAACGCGGTTTTGCGCAGAGAGAGCATTCCCGAGATAATAAGCATGCCTCCGAACATCTTTCTCAGAAGCTCCGAGGGCAGCGCGGCGGCGGCAATACTGCCAAGCGGCGAGCCGATCATGCCCATGACGGTCATTACGGCGATCGCGCCAGTGAACAGTCTGCGTTTTTTTGCGTGCAAAAAAAGAGATGCCCCCGAGGAAAAGAGAAAAAACAAGAGATTGACGCCTTGTGCCGCAAGCTGCTGCATTTGTTCGGCAAGGCTGAGGTAAATGACTAAAAAGCCGCCGCTTCCGATGCCCATGCCCGATAACACCGCGATCATAAAAGAAACCACACTGCCGAGCATAACTACCTCCCGATGACCATGATAATACCCGACAGGACCACCAGCACGCAAAACAGTGTTTTGACTGACTCTATGCTGAGCCTATCAAGCAGATAGGCACCCACAAGACCGCCGAGAATCGCAGGGAGAATAAAACGGGACACGTCATCTCTTGGCATGCTGCCCGCCACGGCGTAGCTGATGGCGGAAACAGCGGAGATGGGGAGCATGACCGCGAGGGCATTGGCAAAAACATCCCTTGAGTCGCCGGTGAGATCGCCGATGGCTTTTTGCAGGATCCAAACGATAATGATGCCGCCGCCCGCCCCCAAGAGGCCGTTGGCAACGCCTGCCGCAAGACCGCCAAGAATAAGATAGCGGCGTTTTATTTTGAGCTTTTCCGATAAATTCATGGCAAAATCCTTTCTTTTTCTGTCAGTAGTTTTACCGAGAAAACCATAGTTATAGCCAAAAATAAAATAATTTTTGTTTCACTCTTGCAATTAAGGGTAAACAATGGTATAATAATGTAAATAATGGGTTAATATCCTCATTTTATATAAGGTAACGATAAACTTTTGGGAGGCGAAAAAATGGCGGAAGTCAATAACAAAAAAACGGCAAAGAACAGCAAGGCTTCGGCACCTGCGGTCAAAAAGAAAAAAGATCAAAAGGCGGTCACGCGCACGTGCAATTTTGAAGATGATCGCTCCCACTCTGCGGACGAGGAATATACAGAGGCTGAGGCTAAAGCCGAAAAAAAGACAGAGCGTGTAAAGCAGACCTCGCAAAAGAAAACGTCGGGCACACATGCAGAGAGCAAAAAGACACGCAAGGTGCCTGTGCACGCAGTGGAGCAAAGTGCGCGCGGTCAGAAATTTGTTCACCAAGTCATGCCGTATTTTTTGATAGGGCTTGCGCTTTTTACCGCCATTTGCTTTTTGATGATCGACGTATTCCCCGGAATCAAGGAAGAATACGGTGTAGGCAGCTTTGGGCGGATGATCCGTGATTTCTTTTGCGGTACATTTGGCTTTGCGGCGTTTTTTATTCCCGCAGTGCTTGCTGTATTGGCACTGACGTGGGGACGTGCGGTGGAAAATAATGCCTTGCTTGCTAAAAATCTTTACGCGCTGTTTTCGATCATTTCTTTGTCTACGCTGATGCACGTGATCTATGCCACGGTTGCCAAACACGGCGGTCTTACGGCAAGTGGATTTGTCGGAAAGGTAAGTGAGCTTTACAACATGGGGGCCGAGCTTCAAGGTGGCGGTCTTGTCGGCGGTGCGCTGGGTGAGGTCTTTCGCTTCGGATTTGGGCTTACGGGCTCGGTGATCGTGACGGTCTTTTCCACCTTTATTTTCTGTGTTTTTCTGTTTGGCTTTACGCCGAATTACGTAGTGACGGCAGTTCGTTACCGTGTCAAGCTTGCCACAGAGAAGCGCGCCGAGGCAACACAGGCACGCCGTGAGCAAAAAGCACAGGAGGCGCTTGCGGTCAAAAAACAAAAAGAGGAACGCAAGGCGGCTGAGCAAAAGGAAAGAGACCTGAGAAACGCTGAGCAGGAGGCGCAAAGAGAAAAGCTGGCGCTTGAAGCCGAGGAAAAACGCGCACAGCGCATTGCGCTTGAGCAAGCCAACACTAAGGCGGAGGAAGAAAGACAAAAACAGCTTGACGAGCAGGCGGAAAAACAAAAAATATTGCTCTCGGGGCTTCTTGCCTCGAATGAGGAGAATAAAGAGGATGACAAGCCTGTAGAAACGACCGAGACGGCAGAGGAAACGGTCAAAGCTCAGCCGTCCGAGCAGAGAAAGCAAAGGTCTGCGCACCCCGTCGGAAGTATTGCGTCGGGCGGTGAGGAGGATGAGGACGCCTTCTCCCTTGAGGAGATCTTTGCCGAGCGCGGTAAGCAAAACGGTGAGCGGACGAGCGATGCTTCAAACAATGAGCCGATCGTTTCCGAGCTTGATGTCAGAATGAACCGTGACAAGCAGTCCGAGGAAAAGCAGATTCTGGATAACATGAAACCGATCAGCGATGACGAGGAGCAGTTGGGGGGCGTTGAGGATGACATTGTGGAGATCGTTTCCGAGCCTCTGGAGCAAGAGGAAGAGACGGCGTACGAATTTCCGCCCATTGAACTGTTGACACCCGACACCGGTGCCAAGGATGAAGACAACTCCAAGGAGCTTGTGGAAAACGCGCAAAAGCTGATGGACACGCTTTCCAGCTTCAAGGTGGGCATCAAAGAAGTCAGCTATTCGCGAGGCCCCACGATCACACGTTACGAGCTGAAGCCCGAGGCGGGCATCCGTGTGCGTTCGATCGCCAATCTGGTGGACGATATTGCCCTGAGCCTTGCCACGACGGGTGTAAGAATTGAAGCACCTATCCCCAATAAACCTGCAGTGGGTATCGAGGTGCCTAATCAGAATCCTGCGACGGTGTTTTTGCGTTCGCTGATCGACACCGAGAAATTCCGTACCGAGCAGGGCAAGCTGACCGCGTGTCTGGGTGCGGACGTTGGCGGCAAACCCATGTATTTCAATATCGCCAAAATGCCTCACCTTCTGATCGCGGGTGCTACGGGTATGGGTAAGTCGGTATGTATCAACAGCATTATCGTCAGCCTTCTTTACAAGGCAACGCCCGACGAGGTCAAGCTGATCCTGATTGACCCCAAGAAGGTCGAGTTCAACATCTATAAGGATATTCCGCATTTGTACTGTCCCATCGTCAGTGAGCCTACCAAGGCGGCGGGTGCGCTTGCTTCGGCGGTTGCCGAGATGGAGCGTCGCTTTGCGCTGATCGAGGAAGTCGGTGTGCGTGACATCTACAATTATAACGCGGTGACAAAGGATGACCCCGACAGAGAGTTTATGCCACAGATGGTCATTATCATCGATGAGCTTGCCGACCTGATGATGACGGCGGCTGACGCGGTGGAATCCTCCATTTGTCGGCTGGCGCAAAAGGCACGCGCGGCAGGTATGCACATCATCATCGGTACGCAGCGTCCGTCGGTCGATGTCATTACGGGTCTGATCAAGGCGAACGTGCCGTCGCGTATCGCGTTTACGGTGGCGTCGCAGGTAGACTCGCGTACCATCATTGATATTGCGGGCGCGGAAAAGCTGATCGGACGGGGTGATATGCTGTTTGCCCCTGTCGGCGCGGCAAAGCCCATGCGTGTGCAGGGCGCGTTCGTCAGCGAAAATGAAGTGGAAAAGATCGTGGAGTTTATCAAGGCAAACAACCGTGCCGCTAAATACAATGACGAATTTATCAACCGCATTGAGGAAGAAGCCGCCAAGTGTACGGCAGGCAAGAAGGGTGTGTCCGCCGATATGGGCGGTGACGGCGTCCCTGCGGACGGGCTTGACCCCAAGTTCCGCGCCGCGGTGGAGATCGCGGTGGAAAGCGGCAAGATCTCCACGTCCTTGCTTCAGAGAAAGCTTGAGATCGGCTACGGCAGAGCGGCAAAGATCATTGACCAGATGGAGGAGATGGGCTACGTCAGTGCGCCCGAGGGCAACAAGCCCAGAAAGATCCTCATTTCCAAGGAGGACTTTATGCAAATGGTGGTCAACGGAGATATTGAGTGATGATGGCGCAGAAAGATGTCAATCCGTTTGTCCACAGCGACAGCAACAAACGCTATTACACGTATGACTATTACTTGAAGAAGACTTTTGGCGGCAAGTGTGCCAAGATTCCGCTTGACGGCGGCTTTACCTGCCCGAATATTGACGGCAGGTGCGGCATGGGCGGATGCATCTACTGTTCGTCACGGGGAAGCGGCGATTTTGCCGCTTCCCCCGAGCTTTCTGTCAGAGAACAGTATGAGATCACGGCAGGGAAGCTGAAAGGAAAGTGGAACACCGATCGGTGCATCCCGTATTTTCAAGCGCACACCAACACCTATGCGCCGCTTTCTGTTCTGAAGGACAAATTCGAGCAGGCACTGGCACTGCCAGGGGCGGTGGGGCTCAATATTGCCACGCGCGCCGACTGCATTGAGGACGATGTGGCGGCGTATCTTGCCTCTCTTGCCGAGCGGACGGTGTTAACGGTGGAGCTGGGGCTTCAGAGCGTGCATGATGATACCGCAAAGAAGATCAACCGTGGACACAGCTTTGCACAGTTCCTTGAGGGGTATGAAAAGCTGAGGCAAGCAAGCCCCAAGATCGGCATTTGCGTTCATATCATCCTCGGACTTCCCGAAGAAAATGATGAACGTATGATGGAGACCGTGAGGGAGGTGGCAAGGCTTTGTCCCGATCAGGTCAAGATCCATCTATTACACGTTTTGAGGGGCACGCGGCTTGCCCGAATGTATGAGAGCGGAGAATATACGCCGCTTGAGAGGGAGCGTTATATTTCGCTTGTGGTGCGGGCGCTTGAGCTGTTGCCGCCCGAAACCGTGATCGCGCGCCTGACAGGTGACGGCATGGGGGATGATCTGTTGGCACCCGATTGGAGCCGTAAAAAGGTGTCGGTCATCAATGATATCGATAAGATGATGTATAAGCTGAATACGTATCAAGGAAAATTTTATACAAAGTATGGGTATGAAACCCACCTGTCTTGGAGACGGTAAGAATCACAGAAAATACTCGCTTGAAAAATACGGGACTGCAGAAAATTATTATAAGGAAATTTTAAGTTCCCCGAATGACATGGAAATTGTCTAAGCTCTAAATTTTCCCCGACTGCCGCCGCAGTCGGGGGAATATATTTTTGAAAAAAAAAAATTTTTTTTAAAAAAAAAAAGAAAAAAAA
>JAZNDA010000134.1:0-36905 GCA_045587785.1 Eubacteriales bacterium
CCCCTCCCTCTCGGAGGGAGGCTAATTTTCGTCGCCATTTGGTATGGTTCAATTGGTAAAAAGAGACTGTCAAATGTTTCTTTTTTGGAGTACAGCGATCAAAGCTGTAAGCAAAAGCAAAAGCCAGATGCCCAGACCGATGAGCGTAAAGCCCACAATGAGGACGAACAGGGAAAGAGTGGCGGCAAGTATGGCAAGGATCGCCATGGCTTTTGTCACACGTCTTGTACCTTTTACGGCGTTCACGGTGGCAAGCACCAATAGCACACAGGTCAAAAGTGCGGTCAGATTGGGGACAAAATCCGCGTAGCCCCAGTGGATAGGATCAAAATATGAAAAAGTCTGTCTGAAGGGCTCGCCATCGGGATTTCCAAAGTACATGACCGTTCCCGTGGGAAGCGTTTCCAAGACTACTGCCAAAATCGGCAGGACGATCAGAAGTATCTTTTTTCTCATACGTGGAGCTTCTTTTTGACCACGTCAAGAATGGTCACGATAGCAGGGGAGAGTACAAGGCTGACCACGAATTCGCCGACAAAGTTCAGACCCGCAAGTCCGAGGAACAAAAGTGCATAGGGACTTGCAAAGCCGCCGAAGGCATCGGGAAAGAGTGAGGGAAGCGACTCGAGCATGTCAAAGAAGAACAAAAGCATGCCGATCACAAAAACGCCCGTGTTGATGATGGGGGCGGCAATGGATGCCAAAATGGTCTGAAGCAACACCTTTTTACCCCCAAACAGCTTGCCCAGAAGCTGATAGATCAGTCCCGAGCCAAGACCTGCGAGAGTTGCTTTCAAAAGACAGAGAACAATAAACATAACGGGAACCGCCTCAAACAAAAGGAAGGAAAAGGCGTCAGCACCCGTGATACCCATGAGCATGGTAATGAGACCGAACACAAAGCCGAGAAACGCACCTGCCCTCGGACCCAGCAGACATGCGCCGATCACGATGGGAACCAAGACAAGGGACAAAGGAAGCGGGCCGATCTTGATAAAGGTACCCACGGTCTGCAATACGATAACAAGCGCGGTCAGCATGGTAAGCTGAACCAGCTTTAAAATACTTGATCTTCTTTTTTCGTTGGTCATTTTGATACCTCCAAAATGTGAAGTGAAATTTTATGAGAATATTATAGCACGATTTCCCAAAAAGTCAAGAGCCTAAGCAAAAAATGCTGTCGCAATCGCGGTTCCGCGATGGCGACAGCAGGGTGGTTTTCAAAGTACAAAAGGGGGGCTGTATCCATCACGGATACAGCCCTCGATTTTTGGTTTTATCTCTGAATACGTCCCGAGCCGTCGCCGCCTGCAAGCTTCTCGACCTCGGCAACCGTAACCATGTTGTAGTCGCCCTCGATGGAGTGTTTGAGTGCCGAAGCGGCAACTGCAAACTCAACCGCACCCTGAGTGGTCTTACCGCTAAGGAGCGAGTAGATCAGACCGCCGCCGAAGGAGTCACCGCCGCCTACGCGGTCGATGATGTGCAGATCGTACTTCTTGGAGAAGCAGTACTCGTCGTCTGCTACGTTATACAGCATAGCCGACCAGCCGTTGTCAAATGCGCTGCGGCTCTCGCGGAGCGTGATGGCAACGTACTTGAAGCCGAACTTGTCAGCAAGCTGCTTGGCAACTGACTTGTATCCCTCGTGATTGAGCTTGCCGCCGTAGATGTCGGTAGCCTCACCCTCGATGCCGAATACGTCCTTGGCATCCTCCTCGTTGGAGATGCAGACGTCAACGTACTGGCAAAGATCGGTCATAGCCGCTCTTGCCTCGTCGCGGGTCCACAGCTTGCCGCGGTAGTTAAGGTCGCAGGAGATGGTGATACCCTTTGCCTTTGCCGCCTTGCAAGCCTCGCGGCAGATCTCCACAACGTTGGCACCCAGAGCGGGCGTGATTCCTGTGAAGTGGAACCACTCTGCGCCCTCAAAGATGGCGTTCCAATCGAAATCAGCGGTGGTAGCCTTGGCGATGGCGGAATTTGCGCGGTCATAAATGCACACAGAGCCTCTCTGAGAAGCGCCCTTCTCGTTGAAGTAGATACCAACACGGTCGCCGCCGCGGGCGATCTTAGTGGTATCCACACCGTAGCGGCGAAGGCTGTTGACAGCCGCCTGACCGATGGCGTGGGTGGGAAGCTTGGTGACGTAAGCGGCATCCATGCCGTAGTTGGCAAGGGATACGGCAACGTTCGCCTCGCCGCCGCCGAAGGTAAATTCCACGTGGTCGCACTGTACGAATCTTTCATAGTTGTAGGGCTGAAGACGAAGCATCAGCTCACCGAAGGTAACGATCTTGCTCATGGTTATAATTCCTTTCGTTTTGTATGGTTCTTATTTTACAAGGTGATAAGCGAAGCCATCGATCTCGTCGGCGAGATATACGAACTTCATGGAGCCGTCCTTGTCATAGGTCGCGGTGGAAAGATCGACCTTGGTGCCGCGACGGCCAAGGTGGTAGACCGCTCTGTCCACGTTTGTGGTCTGAATGGCGATGTGACCGTTTGTACCCGGTCCCTTTTCGTTCATCAGCTCAAGCTCCTCAGAGGCAAAGATGGACTTGGAGGTCTCTCTTGCACCGAAGGAGAAGGCACCCATAAGAGCCTTTGCGGCTTCCGAAGAGGTGGTGCCGCAGGGGTTGATGCCCACGTGCTTAACCTTGAAGCCAAGCATGGTGTCGACTGCGCCGCGGACAAGAGCCTTGATGCCCTCGAAATCGCCTGCGGCGATCATTTCGGGCTTGACCATCCACGAGCCGCCACAGCAAAGAATCTTGCTAAAGGAAAGGTAATCGTTAAGATTTGCGGGGCTGACGCCGCCCGTGGGCATAAAGGTAACGCCGCCGTAGGGTGCCGCCATAGCCTTGATCATGCCGATACCGCCCGACTGCTCGGCAGGGAAGAATTTCACGGTGGTCAGACCAAGCGAGAGTGCCTGCTCAATGCCTGTGGGGTTGTTGATGCCCGGAACGATGGGGCAACCCTTGCTCTGGCAGTACTTGACGATCTCGGGACTCAGACCCGGGCTTACGATAAATTTAGCACCTGCCTCGATGGCGTCATCCACCTGCGCGGTGGTGAGCACGGTACCCGCACCCACGATCATGTCGGGATACTGCTTGGCGATGATGGAGATGGCTTCCTTTGCGGCGGCGGTACGGAAGGTGACCTCCGCGCAGGGCAGACCGCCCTCGATCAGTGCCTTGGCAAGGGGTGCGGCATCCTTGGCGTCATCGATCTTGATAACGGGAACAATGCCGATAAGGGAGAGTTCTTTCATAATATCATTCATTTTCTTCGATCCTCCGAGAAAAATTTTCACAAATATATTTTACACCCAAAAAGTATAATTGTCAATACAGCGGCGCACTTTTGAGGGAAAATTTTCCGTCAGATCTGCTTGTGTACGCTTTTATACTCGTCGTAATAGCGGTAATACGGGCAAGCGGCGGATCTTGAGTATCGGAGACGTTCAATATCGTCCTGATCGATGTTGACCATGCAGACGTAGGAATCGGTATACTCGTCATAATCGTAAAACTCACAGCTCTCGCAAGAACCGAATTGTTTTTTTGCTTGCATATCTTTGCCTCCTTCATTACGTTTCAACTCATTATAGCCCATTTTCGGGTGAATGTCAATCGCTCGCTGATTTTTGAGAGAGAAAAAACAAAAAGTGCTTTACTTTTGGAAAAAAATATGGTAAACTATGGACAAGAAAACGATTGGAAGGGACTACCATGACAGATAAGGAAAGATTTTTGCAAATTTACACCACGCACATCAAGCGCGAGGGAGCCGACAAGCTTTTGGATTACCTTTGCTCGGATGCCAGCGACTTTTTCACCGCCCCCGCCAGCACTCGCTATCACGGCGCGTATAAGGGCGGACTTTTGGAGCACAGTCTCAACGTGTACGACTGCCTTTGTGATTATTTGGCGCGCGAGAGGGCAAAAAATAAATACGGCATGAATTATTCGGACGAGACGGTCGCCATCGTGGCACTTCTGCATGATATGTGCATGTCAATTTTTACGTGGAGACTACAAGGAATGTCAAGGAGGACGGCGTGTGGAAGACCGTGCCGTACTACAGCATTGAGGATAAGCTGCCTTACGGTCACGGCGAAAAGTCGGTGTATATCGTGTCGGGCTACATGCGTCTGACGCGTGACGAGGCGTTTGCCATTCGTTATCACATGGGCTTTGGCGGCGCGGAAAGCGTAAACGCTATCGGCAACATCGGCAAGGCTTTTGAGATGTTTCCCATTGCCTTTGCTCTGTCGGTCGCCGATATGGAGGCATCCTATTATATCGAGGGAACGCCCAAAAAATAAGGAGGCTTGTTATGCTTGACAGTCATGAAAAGCAGTTTCATATTCCGCTTTCTTACGGCGAGGTAGGGGAATATTGCATTTTGCCCGGGGATCCGGGGCGGTGCGAGAAGATCGCGGCGTTTTTGGATGAGCCCCATCATGTGATACAAAACCGCGAGTACAACGTATGGAACGGGACGCTTGCGGGCAAAACGGTGACCGTGTGCTCCACGGGCATCGGCGGACCGTCTGCTGCCATTGCCGTGGAGGAGCTTGCGGCGTGCGGCGCGGGGACCTTTATTCGCGTGGGGACGTGCGGCGGCATTTCGCTTGACGTCAAATGCGGTAACGTGGTGATCGCCACGGGTGCGGTGAGGCAGGACGGCACCAGCCATGAATATGCGCCGCCCGAGTTTCCCGCGGTGCCAAACAGTGATGTTCTGTTTGCGCTGGTGAGCGCGGCGAGGGAGCTTGGTTTTGATCACCATACGGGTGTGGTGCAGAGCAAGGATTCCTTTTACGGACAACATTCTCCGTTGAGGATGCCGACCGCTTCGGCACTCACCGAAAAATGGGAGGCGTGGAAGCGTCTTGGCGTATTGGCGAGCGAGATGGAAGCATCTACACTGTTTACCGTAGGGGCAGCGCTGGGCGTTCGGACGGGCGCGGTGTTCCACGTTGTTTGGAATCAAGAGCGTGCAAACGCAGGGCTTGACAGCGCGGCAGACGAGAGGCATGACACCGAGAAAGCCATCAAGGTCGCCATCGGTGCGATCAGGCATCTGATTGAACAGAGAAAGTGAATTGTTCTCGGATGCCATTTTTCAATGCAAGAACAAAATATGAGAGCACGGACATCCGAAAGGTTCCCTTTACACAAGGGAGGTTATGTTACGCCGCCATCCTATAGAAAGAGGCTGTTACAAGTTTAGGAATTGTTTCCAAACTTGCGACAGCCTCTTTTTACGTCTCATTTGTAAAAGAGAAGCAGGAGAAGGAGCAGGAGGATATCGTCATCGGAATTATTTTGTGAGAGCAGGAGAATGATGCCGAGGATCAGAAGCTCCTCGGTGCCGATGTCGCCGAGAACGCCGCCCACCGTTCCGCTGTGAAAGCCCTTGGGCTTGGGTGGGAGAAGTGTGGACAAAAGAGATGGCGGTGACTTTTTTTGTGCGATACAGCTTTGCGTGTCCTCAGGTTCGGGCGGGGGTGTGTCCTTTGGCTCCCCGTCCACGGGCAGAGGGCAGGCGTCGGTCTCGGGCGACAAAACGGGTGGCTCGGGCTGATCGTTACCGCTCCCAAAGGCGTTGCCGCGGTAGTTGTCGGGGATGCGGTAAGGCTCATTTTGGTCTTGGAATGAGGAACGGGAATACATGATTACATCTCCTTTTGACGCCTATAAGCGAATGTTCTTGACCACGTCGCTGAGTTTTTCAAGGCGCGCGATATAGTCAATGGCTTCGCACCGTCCCGCGCTGAGATAAGGACGCAAAGCGTTCAGAAGCGCGGTCTTTTTGTCATGCGACTTTTTTTCGGTGCCGCTGTTTCCCCCAAGCATGGGTGACAGTGCCGCCATCACCTCGGGCAATTTTTGCATGATCTCGGGACCCAGAAGGTCTGCGGTAGGATCGCTTTTGGGTGCCGCCGTGGGTACAGCTTGCGTTTTGGCATCCTCGGGCGGCTCTGCTATTTGGGTCTTGAGGCTTGAAGCAATGCCCGAGAGTGCCGCCATGACCTCGGGATTGGATAAAAGCGCGGAGAGGGGATTTTGCTCCTCTCCCGTTTTGTTTGGGTTATCCATGGCGTTCTCCTTACGGTTTTTGGCGATAGCGGTTCAGCTGCTCGGATGCCCGTGCCAGATCCTCGTCCGTGGCGTTGCTCAGTGCACGGCGGATGCTGCCCACGTCATCGGCGCTGATCTGAAAACTCGCAAGGTCAAGCCCCGCGTTCTCTCCCAGTGAGCGAATGATGTTTTTCAGTTGTTCGTCGTTCAGCGACAAGAGGCGTCCCAGTGCCTTTTTATCCAGTTGCATATAAGATCTCTCCTTTTTTGTGTGCTACTGTTATGATATGCACTTTGCGCTTGTTTGGTGTTAGGATGCCGTTTTTTGCAAAAAAGGTAGACAAAACGGCGAAAATGTGGTACAATGGTCGTATATAAATATTTGTTATATAGACAACGTTTGGAGGGCACCCCATGAAACATATTTTTATATTGAACCCTGCGGCGGGGAGCGGAAAGCAGGCCGATGCCTTTGAAAAAAAGATATTGGGGCTTTGCCTGTGTCGCGGATTGTCTTATGAGATATACAGGACAAAAGCGGTGGGCGATGCCTCCCGTTTTGTCAGAGAGCGTTGCCTTGGTGAGCAAAATGAACAGCTCCGTTTTTATGCGTGCGGCGGCGACGGCACCATCGGTGAGGTGGTCGGCGGCGCGGTCGGCTTTGAGCATGCTCAGGTGGCGGTGGTGCCCATGGGGACGGGCAATGACTTTGTGCGTGTTCTCGGTAAAAAAGAGGACTTTCTGGACGTGGAAAAGCAGGTCGATGCAGATGCCGCGCCCTGCGACGTTATCCGCATAGGCGAGGACAGGTACTGCATCAACATGGTGAATATCGGATTTGACGGTGAGGTGGCGGCGAGAGCGTCACGCGCCAAAAAATATCTCCCCGGCAAGCTGGCTTACATATGCGGTGTGGCAGGTGAGTTTTTCAAAATGTCGCGCGCGCAGTTCCGCTGTGTGATGGACGGCAAGGATCTGGGACACCGAAAAGTTTTGCTGTCGCTCTATGCCAACGGCGGTTTTTGCGGCGGCGGATTTCATGCCGCTCCGTATGCCGAGCTGCATGACGGCAAGATGGACGTTTGCTTTATTCATCCCGTGCCCCGCCGTGTGTTTCTGAAGCTGGTGGGACCGTACCGCAAAGGCACGCATATGCTCACAAAGGAAGCGGAAAAATATATCGATTACTACAAATGCTCCGATCTGAAGCTGGAATTTGACAAGCCGCAGAGAGTGTGCATTGACGGCGAGATCGAGGAGTACAGCTCGCTTCACATGGTGGTGCTCCGTGATGCGGTGCACGTTGTGTTGCCCGCAGGCACAAAGCCCGAATTCGAGGAGTGTCCTCCGTCTCCCCGTGTGGTGACGCTATCGTGAATATTACCGTATTTTCCGACAGCCACGGCAGGGTGGCACAGATCAAGGATATGATGTCACGCACTGCGGCGTGTGTGCAAAAGCCCGATGCCATCCTTTTTTTGGGGGACGGACTATCTGATCTTGGGGCGGTGGACTATCCCGTGGTGGCGGTGCGCGGTAATTGCGATATGTTTTTCGCGGCGGACGTGCCCGAGGAACGGGTGCTCACACTTGGCGGCTACCGCATTCTGATGCTTCACGGGCATACTGTGGGTGTCAAACACGGCATGGTGCAGGCACTTGCGGCGGCGGTACGGGCGGGGGCAGACATTTTGCTGTTCGGTCATACGCATGAGAAATGCGCCGAAACCTTTGGGGCGGGAACGGTCTATATGGGTGTGAGGTTTGAAAAAACGCTTTATGTGATGAACCCCGGCAGTCTTGCCGATGGGTATTTCGGCACGCTTACCCTTAAGGAAAACGGGCTTCTCATGAGCCACGGGGATCTGTATGAGAAATAAAAAAAGAATACCGACAGCACGTGTCGGTATTCTTTTCCGAGGAATTTTTGTCAGACGGTCTCGACCTCTGCCAAAGGCTCCTCTGCCTCTTCGCCTTCTTCGAGCTTTGCGCTTTCGATGGCGGCGAGCTCAGCCTCGTAAGCTTCGATCACGGCACTTTCCAGCGTGGCGCGGAACTGTGCGTTGATCGGGTGTACGATGTCCCGATAGGTATCGTCGGGGTTCTTGCGGCTTGGCATCACGATGAAAAGTCTTTCACGTGCGTAGATGACTTTGATGTCATGTACGGCAAGCTGACCGTCGAACGTGACCGATGCAATGGCTCTCATGGGGCCTTCGTCAAAGGTCTTGCGGATTTTGATGTCTGTGATTTTCATGTTCTGTCTCCTTGGAGAAAAATTTGGTTAATGGGTGTCACGTTTACTAATAATAGTATATACTGACTTTGTGACCATTATTCAAACAACAATGAATTTTTTTGTGAATTTATATACAAATTTTTTGTTTTTGTGTCCAAAAATAGGCTAAAACGTAGAATTTTTCGATAAAATGAAAGGGCGGTGAATGAGGTATGTCGACCGAAAATACACATTACGGCGCGGCGCGGATCGGTGACATGTTAAAGCATTGTCACAGCGTTTTCTTTATCGGTGTGGGGGGCGTAAATATGTCATCCTTGGCACTGATCACAAAAGAAAGAGGCTATTGTGTGGGCGGCTCCGACCGCACAAGGACCGAGGTGACCGAGCGTCTTGCGGCGTCGGGCATCGAGGTGTTTTACGAGCACAAGGCAAACCATATTGACGCGTATGACGCGGTGGTCTACACCGTTGCCATTTCGTCCGATAATGAGGAATATGTGAGAGCGAGAGAGAGGGGCATCCCCCTCATTTCCCGTGCGGATTATCTCGGGTATCTGATGACGGGCTACGGGAACCGTGTTGGCATTTCGGGCATGCACGGTAAAAGTACCACCACCTCCATGTGCGCCGAGATCTTTATGAGGGCGGGGGCTGACCCCACGGTGCTGTCGGGCGCGGCGATGTCCTCTATGGGCGGTGCATACCGCATCGGCGGCGAGCGGCATTTTGTTTTTGAAGCCTGCGAATATATGGATTCCTTTCTTGATTTTTACCCGAGCGTTGCGGTCATACTCAATATTGAGATGGATCACGTGGACTATTTTGAAAGCATGGAGCATATCAAGACGTCCTTCCGTCGCTTTGCCGAAAAAACGGGCGAGAGCGGGTGCGTGGTCGCTAATCTCGATGATGAGAACGTCAGAGATGCGCTTGACGGCTTTGAGGGGCGCGTGCTGTGGTTTTCGCTCACCGACCCGAGGGCTGATTTTTATGCCGTGCGGATAACGCTGACGCTTGGCAGACCGAGCTTTGATATCATGGCGCACGGCAAGTTTTTTTGCCACGCCGACATGAAAACGGCGGGCAGGCACTGCGTGGCGGACGCCTTGGCGGCGGCCGCGGCGGCGTATGAGTGCGGCATTGGCGGCGAGCAGGTGGGAGAAGGACTTTCCGCCTTTGCAGGAGCGGCACGCCGCATGGAATACAAGGGGCGTTTTGTGGGTGCGGACGTGTACGATGACTACGGGCATCATCCCACCGAGATAAAAACTACCCTTGAGGGTGCGGCGGCGATGGGCTATCGGCGCACGTTTTGCGTGTTTCAGTCCCACACCTATTCCAGAACGGCAGGGCTTTTTGAGCAGTTCAAGGAGTCCTTCGGGGCGGTGGATGAGGCGATCATTGCCGACATCTACGCGGCAAGGGAGAAGGATACGGGTGTTGTAAGCGGCAAGCGGCTTGCCGAGGCTTTGCCAAACGGCAAATACGTGGGCGATCTTGATGCTATTGTCGAGTATCTGAGAGGCACGCTCACAGAGGGTGATCTGCTTGTTGTCATGGGCGCGGGGGACATCTACAAAATATTTGATATCATGGGGCTTTGAGAAGTTATGGGTTATACGGAAGGTTATGACGCGATAGCGGCAATTTATGACAGACTTAACGCCGAGATCGACTACGGGACGTGGGCAGATTTTGCCGAGCAAAATTTCAAAAGGTATCTGAAAGAGAAGCCTTCGATCGTGCTTGATCTTGCTTGCGGCACGGGACGCATGACGGCGGAGCTTGCCGATCGCGGCTACGATATGATCGGCGTGGACGGCAGTGAAGAGATGCTGTCCGAGGCGTATGCGCGTTCGGAGGGCAAAGGCATCTTATATTTGTTGCAGGACATGCGCTCCTTTGAGCTTTACGGTACGGTGGGGGCGGTGGTCTGTTGTCTTGACAGTCTGAATTATCTGACCGAGGACGGCGACCTTTTGCGCTGTTTTTCTACCGTCCACAATTATTTGGAGCCTGACGGTGTTTTTCTGTTTGACATGAATACGTCCTATAAATTTGAGCACGTTTACGGACATAACGCCTATATTCTTGAAGACGTGGATGAGGACGGCAGGGCGGTCTATTGCGGCTGGCAGAACGATTTCGAAAGACAGACGGGACTTTGCACCTTTGATCTTTCGGTGTTTGGCGAGACGCAGGACGGCAGATATGTCAGAGAGGACGAGCAGCAAAGAGAGCGGTGCTATTCCATGGAGGAGATACGCGAGGCTCTGTTTGCGTCGGGCTTTGAATTTTTGTCGGTGAGTGCCGATCTTTCGTTTTCCGAGGTCGGTGAGAAAACCGAGCGTTGGTATTTTGCCGCGCGGTGCAAAAAGGGTATTTACACGCACAAGGCGAGAAGGGAACAGGTGAAGAGCTATCTCGGCAAGACCGTGGAAGTAGAGATAGATCGCCCCATCGGCTACGTTCACCGCAAGGGGCAAAAGACGTTGGTATATCCCATCAATTACGGATGTATCGGGGGCGTGCTTGGTGGAGACGGCGAGGAGCTTGACGTCTACGTGCTTGGCGTGGATGAGCCGAGGGACAAGATCACTTGCCGCGTGATCGGCATCGTTTATCGAGAGGATGACGTGGAAGATAAGCTGATCGCCGCGCCCGATGGCATGCGTTTCACGGTGGCACAGATGGCACAGGCGATCGATTTTCAAGAAAAATACTACAAGACACGCATAGAGTCACTCGAAGAATAAAAAGGAGTTAAAAATGGGAAAATCTACGATTTTGCGCGCTATGACGCAGGATGGCAGTGCGCGTATTCACGTGATCAATTCGACCGAGATCGTAAAGAGGGCGGTGGAGCTTCACGGCACGTCGCCGACAGCCACGGCGGCACTGGGGAGACTGCTGACCGTCACCTCGGTGATGGGCAGTCTGCTCGGCGAAAAAGAGGACAGCATCACGCTTTCGATCAAGGGAGACGGTGAGGCAGGCGGTCTTTTGGCGGCGGCAGACTACTTAGGCAACGTCAGAGGCTATATTCAGAATCCGAAGGTCGATCTGCCCCTTAAGTCCAACGGCAAACTGGACGTGGGCGGTGCCATAGGCAAGGGTATGCTGACCGTGGTCCGAGACGCAGGCGGTGAGGAGCCTTATAACGGGTCTATCGAGCTGGTCAGCGGTGAGATCGCCGAGGATATTGCGTCCTATTACGCCATCAGCGAGCAGGTGCCCACGGTCTGTGCCCTTGGGGTGCTGGTGGGAACCGACTGTATGCCCGTGGGAGCGGGCGGCGTGCTCATTCAGCTTTTGCCGTTTGCCGACAACGAGACGGTGGATCTGATCGAGCGTAACACCGCGTATCTGGGCAACCTTTCGCAGATGTTTGCAAAGGGCATGAGCAATGAGGAGATCATGGCGCTGGCGATGACGGATATTCCGTTTGATATTTTTGACGAGCTGGACGTGGAATACCGCTGTACCTGTTCGGAGCAAAGGATAAAGAGCATGTTTCATTCGCTTGGCGAGAAAAAGATCATGGAAATGCTTGCCGAGCAGGAGGCAGAGGGAAAGGCGAGGGAGCTTGAGGTCTGCTGCCGTTTCTGTGGCAAGTCTTATATGATGGACGAAAAGGCACTCAGAGGGCTGTTTGCATAATCGGCGGTTGTCAAACTGCACAAAAACCACTTGTTATCTTGGTTGGAGACGAGTGGTTTTTTTGTTTGTTTTTGATAAATAGTGGGCGAAAAATCACGAAAAAATAGATGTTATTCATATATAAGGAATATATTCTATATTGACAAAAGATAATTTGTGAAGTATAATGGATAAGTATAGGTGTATCTTGAAATGGGTAAACACCAAAATGCACGCGTTAAGCGGGAGTACAGAAGGTGAGAAACATTATGACAGAGAACAAAAAAAGGATTCCGTTTAGTCCTCCGGACATTAGCGACCTTGAAATTGAAGAGGTGGCGGCGGCTCTCCGATCGGGCTGGATCACAACGGGTCCGAGAACCAAGCAGCTCGAAAAGAATATTGCGGAATGGGTTGGGACGGAAAAGTGTGTTTGTCTTAATTCTCAAACCGCTTGCGCCGAAATGGCTCTTCACGTGATGGGCATTGGTGCGGGTGATGAGGTCATTACCTGCGCGTATACCTATACCGCTTCCGCTTCGGTGATTGCTCACGTGGGCGCAAAGATCGTGCTGATCGATACGCAGAGGGACCGCCTTGAGATGGATTATGACGCTCTTGAATCGGCGATCACCGACAAGACAAAGGCGATCATTCCCATCGATCTTGCGGGGATCCCGTGTGATTATGACAGAATATTTGAGATCGTGGAGCGCAAAAAGCATCTGTATAAGCCGGACAATGAAATGCAAGCGGCTCTTGGCAGAGTGGCGGTCATGGCGGATACGGCGCACGCTTTCGGTGCAAAATGGCACGGCAGAATGATCGGCTCGGTTGCGGACTTTTCCAGCTTCAGCTTCCATGCGGTTAAAAATCTGACCACTGCGGAAGGCGGTGCGCTGACGTGGAGAACGATCGAGGGCATCAGCAACGAGGAGATCTACAAGAAGCTCCAGCTCCTGAGCTTACACGGTCAGTCAAAGGATGCTCTTGCCAAGACCAAGCTGGGTGCGTGGGAGTACGATATTGTCGGTACGTATTACAAGTGCAATATGACCGACGTTGCGGCGGCTATCGGACTTAAGCAGTTTGAGCGTTACCCCGATATGCTGAAGCGCAGAAAAGAGATCATCAGTAAGTACGACGCTGTACTTAAACCGCTTGGTGTCGAAGTGTTAGAGCATTATACGGACGAGTGGGAATCGTCGGGACACCTGTATCTGACGCGTATTCCGAAGGTTACGCTTGAACAGAGAAATGAGATCATCATTAAGATGGCAGAGCGCGGGGTCGCTTGCAACGTGCATTATAAGCCGTTGCCCATGCACACGGCGTATAAGAATATGGGATTTGACATCAAGGACTACCCTAATGCATATGCTCATTTTGCCTGTGAGATCACGTTGCCGCTTCATACTTGTCTGACAGACGAGGACGTGGCGTACGTGACAGAGCAGTATACAGAGGTTTTGAAGGAGTACATATAAGTGAAGATCATAAAATGGGAACAGCTTCCGCCCGAGATGCAGACCGAGGAAGTGAGAAAATATTATGATATTCTGGGAAAGAAGAAGGTCAGCTTGTTTTTCAAGCGTGCGTTCGATATTGTGGTTTCTTTTCTGATGCTGCTTGTGCTGTCACCTGTGTTTCTTGTGCTGGCGATCGCCATCAAGCTCGACAGCCGCGGTCCTGTGTTTTACCGTCAGACCAGAATTACACAGTACAACAAAAAGTTTCGCATATTCAAGTTCCGTTCCATGGTGCAGGGAGCGGACCGAGGCTCTCAGGTCACCACGGGTAACGATGTGCGCGTGACGCGCGTGGGCAAGGTGGTGCGCAAATGCCGTCTGGATGAGATCAGTCAGCTGATCGACGTGCTCCGCGGTACCATGACCTTTGTGGGCACACGCCCCGAGGTGCCCAAATACACCGAGCAGTATACTCCCGAAATGATGGCAACGTTGCTTCTTCCTGCAGGCGTGACCAGTCTTGCCAGTATCTATTACAAGGACGAGGCAGAGTTGCTTGACGCCGCCGAGGATACCGATAAGGTGTACGTTGAGGACGTTCTGCCTGCCAAGATGTACTATAACCTTAAAGCAATCGAAAATTTCAGCTTTTGGGGGGACATTAAGATCATGTTTATGACAGTCTTTGCCGTGCTTGGTAAGGAATATAAGGGTGATTATAAGGCGGATGTGCCGGAAAAAGAGGAGGTTGAAGTATGACGGACGGAGTAATTGTTTCTGTGGTGATGCCGGTCTACAACGAGGAAAAGTACATTGAAAAATGTGTGGATTCTTTGTTGTTGCAGGATTACCCGATCGAAAAAATGGAGTGGATCTTTGTTGACGGCTGCTCCAAGGACAGAACTGTCGAATTGCTGGAAGGCTATCGGGAAAAATATCCGGAGCTTATTAAGATTTTTAACAACCCGAATAAGATCGTTCCTTATGCTATGAACATAGGAATTGCCGCTTCTTGCGGTAAGTACATTGTGCGGTTGGATGCACACGCCGATTACGCGGAGGATTATATTTCCAAATGCGTTTACTATTTGGAGAACACCGATTCGGAAAATGTTGGCGGTGTGGCTGAAACCAAGGCCAACGGCTTTATGGGAAATGCGATTGCCAAAATGCTTTCCTCAAAATTCGGTGTCGGTAACTCGCAGTTCCGAACCAACGGCGAAAGCGGCTACGTTGATACCGTGCCCTTCGGAGCTTTTAAACGAGAGGTTTTTTCCAAATACGGTGGTTATGACGAGCGGCTGGTTCGAAATCAGGATAATGAAATGAATTTCCGTATCCGAAAGAACGGAGGTAAAATATATCTTTCCAATGATATTCGTCTTTCGTATTACTGTCGGGATTCGGTCAAGGGCATTTCCGATATGGCAAAGAAAAACGGTATGTGGAATATCATAACGATGAAGCTTTGTCCCGGCTCGATGGGCTTGCGGCATTTCATTCCGTTCGCGTTTGTTCTTTCAATTTTGGGGCTTGGTATTTTAGGACTTATCCACCCTGTATTTTGGATGCTGTTGGCGTTGGAAATGGCGCTGTATTTGCTTTTGGACATACTCTTTTCGGCAAAACAGGCAACGTGCACAAAAGAATTTTTTGTATTGCTTGGACTGTTTCCAATCTTCCACGTCGCTTACGGATTCGGTTCGATGATCGGGATTACCAAGCTGTTTTCCAAAAAGTTTAAAAAGGGAAATTACGAAAATAAAAAAATTTAACGTTAAATATGACGGAGGATACAGTTATGTCTCTTTATGAAAAGTTGATAGCTAAGGAAGAAAAGCTTTCTCTGGTGGGTCTTGGTTACGTTGGTATGCCTATTGCGGTTGCTTTTGCAAACAAAGGTGTGGATGTTATAGGCTTTGATCTGAACAAGGCAAAGATTGAGCTTTACAAAAGCGGTGTGGATCCGACAAAGGAAGTCGGAGATGACGCGATCAAGAATACTACCGTTTACTTTACCTCTGACGAGGAAGATCTGAAAAAGGCAAAGTTCCATATTGTTGCCGTTCCGACTCCCGTAAACACAGACCATACGCCCGATCTTACTCCCGTGATCGGTGCTTCTGAGATCGTTGGCAGAAACCTTACTAAGGGTTCCTATGTGGTGTTTGAATCTACAGTATATCCCGGATGTACCGAGGACGTATGTGTTCCGATTTTGGAGCGTGAGTCCGGCCTTAAGTGCGGCGTGGATTTTAAGGTGGGTTATTCTCCCGAAAGAATCAATCCGGGTGACAAGGTGCACAGACTGGAAAATATCACCAAGATCGTTTCGGGCTGCGACGAGGAAGCTTTGCAGACCATCAAAGCTGTTTATGATATCGTTATTGAGGTCGGCACCCATCCTGTGAGCAATCTCAGAACCGCTGAGGCTGTCAAGGTGGTTGAAAATAGCCAGAGAGACATCAATATTGCATTTATGAATGAACTTGCAATGGCATTCGATAAGATGGATATTGACACAAATGAAGTTGTTGACGGTATGAATACAAAGTGGAACGCTCTTGGTTTCCGCCCGGGACTTGTGGGCGGTCACTGCATCGGTGTTGACCCCTATTACTTTACGTATCAGGCAGAAAAGCTTGGCTACCATAGCCAGATCATTCTCAATGGCCGTATCGTAAACGACAGTATGGGTAAGTTCGTTGCCGATGCCGCCATCAAAAATATGATTGCCGTAGGACAGGCACCCAAAAAGTCCAAGGTCGTGATCCTTGGTCTGACGTTCAAAGAGAATTGTCCCGACACGAGAAACTCCAAGGTGGAGGATATTATTAAGCGTTTGGCGGAATATGAGATCTCGCCCGTTATTGTTGATCCTTGGGCAAGCGACAGAGATGCCATGCACGAGTACGGTGTGACCCTTACCAAGCTTGAGGATGCGAAGGATGCGGACTGTGTGATCGTGGCTGTGGCTCATAACGAGTTTAAGGCGTTGAGTCTTGCGGATATCAAGAAGCTGTTCAAGAAGGGCGATGACGGGGAAAAGGTTCTCATTGACGTCAAGGGACTTTACAAGGTGGACGAACTCAAGGCCAGCGGTATGAAATATTGGAGATTGTAATTTGATGAAGAAGGTAGCAGTAATCGGTCATTTTGCGCATGGTTTGGAGTATTTGGACGGACAAACTGTTAAGACAAAAAATGTCACAAACGAATTAAGAAGAACGTATTCGGATGAAGACGTTGTTTGTTTCGATACGCACGGCGGCGTGAAAACACTTATAAAGGCACCTTGGTATGTTTTCAAGGCGTTACACGATGCGAAAAATGTAATGATCTTGCCTGCGCACAACGGCTTGCGTGTTTTTGGTCGGTTACTTCCGTTTTTCAATCGTTTTTTCAATAACAGAAAAATTTTCTATGCGGTCATTGGCGGATGGTTGCCGCAAAAGTTGGAAAAAGAGAGATCGTTGGCAAAGGCATTACGAAAGTTCGACGGCATATACGTTGAGACCAATACCATGAAAAATGAGTTGAAAAAACAAGGGTTTGAAAATGTTTGTGTTGTTCCGAATTTTAAGGAATTGGAGCCTGTTTTGGAGGATCAGCTTGTTTATCATACTGAGATGCCGTACAGATTGTGTACCTTTTCCAGAGTGATGAAAGAAAAAGGCATAGAAACGGTAGTTGATGTTATACACAAGATAAATGATGAATTGGGTTATCAGGCGTACTCATTGGATATTTACGGTCAAATTGATCCGGGACAAACGGAGTGGTTTGAAAATCTGACAAAGAAATTTGATAATGGCGTGAAATATTGCGGATGCATCGATTCTCAGAAAAGCGTTGAATGCTTGAAAGATTATTTTGCTTTGCTGTTTCCCACTCATTTTTACACAGAGGGCATTCCTGGTACGATCATTGACGCATATGCCGCAGGCATTCCCGTTATCAGTGCTAAGTGGGAGAGCTTTGCTGATGTTGTGGATGACGGTGCTACCGGTATCGGTTACGGGTTTGATGATACAAATGACCTAAAGCAGAAGCTTCTTGCCATCGTTAATACGCCTTCGATTATGAATGATATGAAGATAAACTGTTTGAAAAAAAGCAATTCTTACACGCCTGGTGTTGCTATGGAAACTGTTATAAACAGTTTTATCTGAGGTTGGGGGATAATATGTGGACCACAAGAGGGAAAATACTTTTTGTTTTATACAAGATGACGGCGAAGTGGCTGCCGATCAGCCAGCGTTCTTCATTGGCAAAAAAATTACGCAGATTTTTCGGAAAAAGGATCGCGTCTGAGTTTGGAAAGAACGTAAATATTGAAAGGAATGCCGTTTTTTCTCCCGGACTAAAGATCGGAAATAATTCCGGTGTGGGAATCGGTTGCGAGGTATACGGACCGGTTACAATCGGCGACAACGTTATGATGGGACCCGAGGTGGTGATTTATACAAGCGGACACCGCTTTGACAGGGTCGATATTCCGATGGTCGAGCAAGGCTCGACAGAGCCGCGCGAGGTCACCATCGGAAACGATGTTTGGATCGGACGGCGTGTGATGATCATGCCGGGTGTTACAGTCGGTGACGGCTGTATCATCGGTGCGGGTGCCGTGGTGACAAAGGATATTCCCGCATACAGCGTGGCAGTCGGTGTCCCTGCAAGGGTCGTAAAATCCCGTTTGTGACTTTGAGGTCATAAATGCCGAGAGCTTCTTGGGAATGACCTTTGCAGGTATGATAAGAAATGGAGAGCTGTATGAAAAGAGTACTTTGTCTTATAGGAAATATGAATTCGGGAGGTGCGGAGACCTTTTTGATGAAGGTGTACCGCAAGCTTGACCGATCCCGGTATCAAATGGATTTTTGCCTCAATGTAAAAGAGGATTGCTTTTACAGCAAAGAGATCCGCGAGCTTGGCGGAAAGATCTTTTATGTGCCGCCGAAAACCGAGGATACCAAGGGATTCAAAAAGCAGCTTGCCGAATTGATCGAACGGGAAAACTATAAATACGTTTTGCGTATTACATCAAATGCCGCGGGATTTATGGATCTGAAGATCGCCAAAAAGGCGGGTGCGGAGATCTGTTCGGCTCGCTCAAGCAATTCCAGTGACGGCTCGAGCCTTGTGGCAAAAGTCGTTCACCGTCTTGCGCGAATTCTTTGGGGAAGATACGTGGACGTGAAATTTGCTCCGTCCGATCTTGCCGCGGCGTATACGTTTGGAGAAAAAGCGGTGAAGCGCGGTGAGGTCACGGCACTTCACAATGCTGTGGACTTGAGCATTTATAAGTACTATCCCGAGGAAAGGGCGAGTATAAGAGAAGCGCTCGGCGTACAGGATCGCATTGTTATCGGTCACGTCGGCCGCTTTATGGAACAGAAAAACCATATGTTTTTGCTTGACATCTTTTGCGAGATTCGCAAGCAGAACCAAAATACGGTCTTGCTTCTTGTGGGCGGCAACGGAGACCTTGAGGAGCAGGTACGCGGGAAGGTGGCGGCTCTCGGGCTTTCGGACAGCGTGATCTTTACGGGTGTGCGCTCGGACATTCCGCAGTTGATGTCGGCAATGGACGTATTTGTGATGCCCTCCTTCTTCGAGGGAATGCCCAATACCGTGATTGAGGCGCAGGCAACGGGCCTTCCCTGTGTGATCGCCGATACCATTACACGTGAGGCGAATATCACGGGCTTGGTGGAATATCTGCCGTTGGAAGCACCGCAGACGTGGGCACAAAAGGCGCTTGCGGCGGTATGTGAGCAGAGACCCGATACCCGTCAGACTTTCCTTGATGAAAAGTATGACATCGAAAGCACGGTTGAAAATTTTGTAAAATTGGTATTTGGAGAATAAAAAATGAAGCATATTGTATTTGCGATTGGGTCACTTCACGGCGGCGGCGCGGAGCGAGTGGTCTCGGTGTGGTCGAGTGCGCTTGCCGAGAGGGGCTATCGTGTGTCGGTGCTGGTCTATGCACGATTGGAAAATGAATATCCCGTCAGTGAAAAGGTGGAAGTGTATCCGATCGCTGAATCTGAGAAAGCGTGTAACGCGCTTTCGATGCGGCAACGGCTTGCACGTTTCCGCAAGGTGCTCAAGGAGCTTAGGCCCGATGCGGTTATCAGCTTTCTTCCCGTGGTTCAGGTGTATGTGGCGTTGGCGTCGATCGGACTTCGTATTCCGAGAGTGGAGACCATTCGAATCAATCCTTGGAGAACGGGTATTCTGCAAACAAAATTTGCAAAGCTGTGGCTTTGGTGCTTTAAGACCTGCCGCGCTCTGATCGTGCAGTCTGAGGATCAAAAGCCGTTTTTCAGTAAGTCGGTACAGAAAAAATCGGTGGTCATTCCCAATCCGATCAATGCAAAGTATATTGAAAATTCCAAGACCGAGTACAATGCCGCATCCCACAGGATCGTGGCGGCAGGGCGTCTTTCCGAACAGAAAAATTATAAAATGATGATCGATGCCGTGAAGATGGTTTCGAAGGAATACAGTGACGTATCGCTTCAAATTTACGGCATAGGCGAGCTGGAAGAAAAGCTAAACGCCTATATTAAGGAGCAAGGTCTGGAAGATACGGTCTGTTTGATGGGCAGAAGTAACGAGCTGTATAACGTGTACAAAGAGGCGGATCTCTATGTGATGAGCTCGGATTATGAGGGTATGCCCAACGCACTGGCGGAGGCGATGGCGATCGGTCTGCCTTGCATTTCTACCGACTGCAAGACGGGTCCTCGTGACCTTGTGGACAACGGCGAGAACGGCTATCTTGTGCCGTGTGACGATGCGGCGGCGCTTGCCGAAAAAATAAAAGCGATCTTTTCCCTGTCAAGCGAGGAACAACGGGCGATGGGACAAAGCGCGCGCGAAAAAGTCGTTGCATTTTGCAGCGAAGAGAACAGCTTGAACCGTTTGATCGGTTTGCTTGAAAGCTTATGATGTGCTGTTCGCGGAAAGGGACGGATTCATGATAAATAACAAGACCGTAGGTAAAATTGAATATATGTGGGCGCTGGCGTTGATTGCGTTTTTTGCCATTAATATCAATGTTTACTGGCGACAGGGATATTTGGCGTGGTATGGCTGTTTGGCTTTGGTTTTCGTTTGTTATTTTGTGGTGTTCGGTGGACGGTTCGTCATAAAGGATCTTTCGTTTGCCGGTTGGCTGTCTTCCTTTATCCTGTTAGGTGTGATTTCCATAGCGTGGTGCCTTTCTGCACCTATGGTAATGGATGTGGTCAAAACTCTAATCATTTATCTGGCCGTATTTCTGCTTATGCAGTTTTCGCTCAACTCCGGCTTTGACGTTGAACATATGCTAAAGGGCTATTTTTTGGCAACGCTTATCAATGCCGTGTATATTGTGTTAACCATTGACCTCGTACAGCTTGGCGAAGAACAGCTGGGCTCGAATATATTGGAGGGATGGAACGGAAACGGAATCGGATTTATGACAGCACAGGGGGTGCTGATCGGTTGTTATTTGGTTGAAAAAAACAAACGTAAAATTGCGAAAGCCTTTTTGGTTCTTTGCGTCATAGCGCTCAGTGTTTTAACCATCTATACCGGTTCGCGTACGGCATTTTTGATGCTGGTTGCCGAGCTGATTCTCTATTTTTGCTTGAGAAATCCCTCCAAGATGGTCCGAAATATTCTGATTTCTTTGGGAATATTGGTTGTGGCGTTTTATCTGGTTATGACTGTGGAGAGCTTTTATAATGTGCTCGGCATTCGTTTGGAGGGACTTTTTGCCCTGTTTGGAGGGGAAGGAGAGGTAGACTCCAGTTCGGATATTCGAAACCTCTTTATTGAAAACGGAAAACGGTGGTTTTTGGAGCAACCCGCGTTTGGCTATGGGCTTAACAATTATAAGGTGTTAAACGGGGCGGCTACCGGTCGTGCCACCTATGCTCACAATACGTTTATTGAGCTTGCGGTAGACCTTGGTGTGGTGGGCTTGGTCTGGTATTATTCGGTATATGTATATCTTATGTACCATCTTTTCAAGGATGTTAAGGGACGCCCCATAAACGCGTTTCTGTTATCGGCACTCGTTGCCTCTCTTATGTCGCATTACGGTACCGTGGCTTATTACGGTTTTTATCAGAACTTTTTACTGTTTCTTTGTTTCTTTGCTATTCATAAAGCAAGAAAAAAAAGGATTGAGGCGCAATTATGAAAGAAAAAACAAGACTGACTTTGTTAAAATGGTTCAATCGCTTGGATTGTCGCAATTTGCTCAAGGTATTGCCGGATAAGGCATATGTGAAATGGAGATTTCACTTGAAGTTTAATAAGAAATTAGATTTGAAGGATCCGAAATCTTACAGCGAAAAATTACAGTGGCTAAAGCTTTACGACAGAAATCCGTTGTATACGGATATGGTGGATAAAGCTACGGTAAAGGAATATGTGGCGAAGCTGATCGGAGAAGAGTACATCGTTCCCACGATTGGCGTATGGAATCATTTTGACGAGATCAATTTTGATGCACTTCCCGAGCAATTCGTTCTCAAATGTACGCACGATAGCGGAGGTCTTGTTATTTGTCGGGATAAAAGCAAGTTGGACAAAGAGGCTGCAAGGGAAAAGATCGAGAAGTGCTTAAAGGTCAATTATTATTGGCGCGGGCGCGAGTGGCCGTATAAGCACGTAAAGCCGCGTATCCTTGCGGAGAAATTTATGCAGGATTCGAAGGAGAAACCGGAAGAGGGACTTACCGATTATAAGTTTTTCTGTTTTGACGGTGAACCCAAAGCGATGTTTATTGCGACCGATCGTGCCAAGCAGGACACCGAAACCAAATTTGATTTCTTTGATATGGAATTCAATCATTTGCCCTTTACCAATGGGCATCCGAACTCCGAGAAGACGATCGAGAAGCCCGAGCAGTTTGAGCTTATGATCGAGCTGGCAAGAAAACTGTCGGAGGGGCTTCCTCACGTACGCGTGGATTTTTACGAATCTGAGGGGAAGATCTATTTCGGAGAGCTTACTTTCTTCCATTGGGGCGGCTTGGTTCCGTTTGAACCCGAGGAGTGGGACGATATTTTCGGTTCGTGGATACGCTTGCCTAAGAAGGACGGTTAATGCTTTTCATAATAGTACGGATTAAATGATGATAAGGGTATGCCTATGAAGAATGTGTTGAGAAAATTATATCACGAACTCAGAGATAGTCGCGATTTACATAAAAAACAAAAGCGAGAAATTAAGAAAATACAGGATGTTCGTCGTCAAAAAATACTCAGCAATTATGAGCTGACCGAGAGCCAGAAGGCCGAGATCGATGCGCTTTTTGAGGGAAATTACGGCGAAAAGGTTCCGTACGATTGGCATCGGTACTTTGCTTCGTATACAGGAAACTTTGATGCGAAATTTATTCCGGAGCTTCTGTATATTCCCGTAATCGAGAAAAAGTTTAACGATAGGAAGTTTGTGCCCGCGTTTTCGGACAAAAATTTGTTGCCGCTTTTGGTGGGGGGCGTGGAGAACGTGAAGGCCCCCAAGATCTATCTGTCCTGTGTCAAGGGCGTTTTGCGGGACGAAAATATGAAGCTTGTGGACAAGGAGCAGGCAATCAAGGTGCTTGAAAATCTTACCTGCTTCGGAAAGCCTACCGTGGATTCCAACTCGGGAAGAATGTGTGCGGTTTATAAGTTTGAGAACCGTGTTGACACGAACTCTGGGCGTTCAGCGGAAGAAATTTTGGACGCTATGGGGGACAATTTCTGTTTCCAGGAGCTTGTGAAAAACTGTGATAGCGTTCGAAATTTGCACGAGAACAGCCTCAATACCTTTCGTATTACCACTTATTTGTGGCGCGGCAAGGTGTGGCATTTTCCCGTTATTATGCGCATCGGGCAGGGAAAATCGGTGCTTGACAACGCTCACCAAGGCGGAATGTTTATCGGCCTTTCGGATGACGGCGTGATGAACGAATGTGCTTTTACCGAATTCCAGGACCGCTATTTCAGGCATCCCGATTCAGGTATTGAATTCAAGGGGTATGAGGTGCCCGAGCTTAAAATGGCCCTTGACGCCGTGGAAACGGTGCACGGACGTATCCCTCAGCTTGGGATGATCTCTTGGGATGCGGTTGTCAACGATCGCGGAGAAGTGGTTATTATTGAGATGAACGTACTCGGTCAAAGCGTTTGGCTGCCGCAAATGGCTCACGGTGTTGGGGCGTTTGGAGAAAACACGGCAGACATTCTGGCTTGGGTGAGAAAATAAAAAGTAAGGAAAGATATATTATGTTTGTAAAAAAACTGTTCAGCTATATAACACATCCCAAAAAGTGCTTGGATTATATACAAAACAGAAGACTTCATTCTTCCTACGGGAGAAAAATGGAGGATGAGGAATACATAAAAAGGATGTTCAAGCTCAAAATGGGATACGAGCTGGATCTGGAGCATCCGAAGACCTACAACGAAAAGCTGCAGTGGCTGAAGCTGAACTATCAAAACCCCGAGTGTGTTACGATGGTGGATAAGTATCTTTCCAAGCAATACGTGGCGGATCGCATCGGCGAGGAATATGTGGTTCCGCTGTATGGCGTTTGGGATAGCTTTGATGAGATCGATTTCGATGCACTTCCCGAACAGTTTGTTCTCAAGACCACGCACGATTGCGGCGGTGTCGTGGTGTGCAAGGATAAGAGTACGTTTGATAAGGCCAATGCCAAGGCATTTCTCGAAAAGCATTTGGCGCATGAGTATTTTTACCATTGCCGTGAGTGGCCCTATAAGCAGGTGAAGCCGCGAATTCTTGCCGAAAAGTTTATGAAGGATTCCAAGGATCAGACCGAAGAGGGACTTACCGACTATAAGTTCTTCTGTTTTGACGGCGAGCCGAAGGCGATGTTTATTGCTACCGACCGCGCCAAGGCAAACGTGGAAACCAAGTTTGATTTCTTTGATATGGATTTCAATCATTTGCCGTTTACCAACGGACATCCAAACTCGGAGAAAACGATTGCGAAGCCCGAGCAGTTTGAACTTATGATCGAGCTTTCAAGAAAGCTGTCCGAGGGACTTCCTCACGTACGCGTGGATTTTTACGAATCCGAGGGGAAGATCTATTTCGGTGAGCTTACCTTCTTCCATTGGGGCGGTCTTGTGCCGTTTGAGCCAAAGGAATGGGACGACCGGTTTGGCGAATGGATCGAGCTTCCGGGCGAGTATCAAAGCCGTTGAAAGACGGTATAAGAAATACGTGGAGAAATTTGGATGAAAGTAGATATTATCACGGTCTTTAAGGCGGAAAATTGCGGAAGCTTTTTGCAGGCGTGGGCGCTTAAGGAACAACTGTCCTTACCGGGAAATGACGTGTATTTTTATGACTATAACAGTACGGGAACTTCTTATGCCAAAAAAATAAGCAACATTATAAAATGTTGTCTGCGTCTGAAATTTAAAAGAGCGGGAAATATATGGAAAAAAACATTGGCGTTTAAAAAGTGTCAACAGGGGCTGAAAACCGCCCGTCCCGAAGAGGCTGCCGACCTTTATTTTTTCGGTAGTGATACGCTTTGGAATTTTGAGGATGCGTTTTTTGCCAAAAATGCGTCGGTTTTTACGGGTGCGGGGATTGAAAATCCTTGTTATGCTTATTCCATTTCGGTTGCTTCCACCTCGAAAGAAAGCTTGATGAAGGTGGAGGGTGCGGTTGAAAACATTCAAAAATTCAAACGGATCGCGGTTCGTGATAAGCATACGGAGGAGGTGCTTTCGGCGTTCTATCCGAGCGAAAAAATCGTGCGAACGTTGGATCCTACGATGCTGATGGAGAAGGAAGCCTATATTGAGCATTTCTCATCGAAGAAGAAGCTTCCGCAAAAGACCTTGGTGATCTATCATTTCGGCGTGATCCCCGCGGACACGTGGAAAGCACTGCAGGCTTATGCCAAGAAAAAGGGGCTTACTATTGTAAATGTGGGGATGTACGAAAAGCAGTTTGACTGCTCGGTTGTTCCGACGCCCGACAATTTTATCTCGGCTTTTTCGAGTGCGGAATACATTTTTACCAACACCTTCCACGGCTGTGTCTTTTCCACGATATTCAACAAGTCGTTCGCTACGGACGGAATGCATAAGAAAAAAATTGAAGGATTTCTTGAGGAATTTTCGCTCCTTGACCGAACCGTTTCTTCTGCGGAAAATGTGGAGAGGGTTTTGGAAACCCCTGTGGATTATGAACGCGTGAATGCTTTGGTAAAAGAAAAGCGTGAGAAATCTGTGGAATATTTGGATCGTTGTATACGCGAGGTGAAGGGTCATGAATAAAGGAATGAAGGCGCTTAGGCTTACCACGCTTTCCACGCTTCTTTTGGAGATCGTTACGCTGATCTCGGGCCTGATTATGCCTCGTTTGATCCTGTCCTATTTTGGATCGACGAGCAACGGTCTTGTAAGCTCCATTACCCAGTTCTTGGGATTTTCGACCATTTTGCGTGCCGGGCTTGGCGGGGCGATTCGTGCTGCCTTGTACCGTCCGATCGCGGAAAATGATGAGGACGAAATAAGTGCCATTATGGCGGCAACCGAGCGGCATATGAACAAGGTTGCTGCGATCATTGCCGTTGCCATTTTTGGCTTTGCCCTTGTATATCCGTTTTTCGTCATTGACGAATATGCGTGGCTATATGCCTTCACGATGGTCTTAATTATTGGTTCGGGTACACTTGTGGAGAATTTGTTTGGCATCAAATGTCAGATTTTACTTCAGGCGGATCAAAAATATTACATAGCCACGCTGATCTCGATTGTCGGACATCTACTCGTTACGCTGACCTCTGCCGCCATCATTGTTTGCGGTGGTGATATGCACGCGGTGAAGATCGGTGCGGTGGTTGCCGCCTTTATCAAGCCGCTTTTGCTGAACGTATATGTAAAGAAGCATTATAACATTAACTGGAAGGCGAAGCCGGATGAAAAGGCCATCGGACAGCGTTGGAATGCCTTTTTCCAGCAGGTGGCGGCGGTGGCCAACGAAAATGTATCTTTGGTCATTCTTACGGTGCTGCAACCCCTGGCCAGCATTTCGGTGTATACCGTACATTCTATGGTTGTTTTCAACATTCGCGCTATCGTGAACTCCTTTTGTGCAGGTACAAATTCCACCTTTGGTAGTATTTTGGCAGAGGGAGATGAAGAAGAGCTTAGAAAAACCTTCTTTTTCATCGAATGGTTGATTTTTGCTGTGGGGTGCTTGCTGTTTTCCATCACGGCGGTGATGCTGACACCGTTTGTTATGCTGTATACCGCTTCGATTACCGACGTGGATTATTATCAACCATTTTTCGGTATACTGATGGTGATTTCCGCTCTTGTCGTTTGTGTGAAGCATCCGTATCAATATTTGGTCGAGGGTGCGGGTAAATTTAAGGAAACGCGGAACGGTGCGATTTTAGAAGTGGTCATCAATGTGGTGGCATCGGTGCTGTTCGTTCTGAAATTCGGACTTGTCGGTGTGCTGATGGGTATTATATGCTCGAGCGCCATCCGTATGACGGAATATGCGCTGTTCGCCTTTAAGCACCTGTTGCACGCTTCCCGCTTGCAACTGCTCAAACACTTCTTGCTTGTGGGCGGAACCTTTGCGGCGTGCTATTTCGTAGGCAAGCTGGTTTGCTTTATGGAGTGCACGAGCTATCTTATGTGGGCGATCAATGCAGTTTTCGTGGCGATTGCCTCGGCGGTCATTGTTTTGGCGGTAAGTCTTGTGTTTTACCGAGAACAAGCAGGTATGCTTTTGAACAATTTGAAACGGAAATTTGCAAAATAAAAGAGAGGAAACGGGAAGATGTTGGGGAAACTCAGAAACTATATTGGTGGATTTCGCGCATATAACCGCGAGAGTCAACAGGTGACCGAGGCACTCGCCATGAAAAAGGAGCTTTTGATGGCGAGGATCGTAAGACTTGTTCATGCCATCGAAAAGGGGCTTTCCATTGAGTCGCCGCGTGCGGGCTTCGGATATGAAAAGATTCAGAAGCTATATGGCTGGATCCGAGAGTATCTCGCCTTGGGAGAGGTGAACAAAACCTGCGTGTATATGGCGGCAGACGCTTTTTCGGCGTATCTTGCGTATCACGAATCCATCGGCTTCACTTCGGAAAAAATAGAGGAGATCGCATCCATCGCTTCCGAACTTCAAAAGATAAAAGAACAAGATGGGGTGGAGGGCGTTTTCGGCGGTGTTCTCACCGTGGACAAGGCGGATATGACCTTTGAGCTTTCCGAGGTAGAGAGACTGTTCAAGACCCGTCACAGCGTTCGTCAGTTCAGCGGGGAACCGATTCCGAAGGACTTGATCGAAAAGGCGATTGAGCTGGCACAGACTGCGCCATCTGCCTGCAACCGTCAGGCAGTTCGCGCCTATGCGATGGATACGCAGAGATTTACCGAGCTTTATCCGAATGATATGCAAGGCGTTGGCGGTTTTCTCGATAACTGTGATAAGGTGATCATGATCACGGGAAAGATTTCCGCGTATGAGCTATACGAATACAAACAGTTTATTGTGAGCGCGGGCATTTTTGCGGGATATCTGTCTTTGGCACTTCACTCGCTTGGACTTGGTGCCTGTGTAGTTCAGCGATCCTTAAGACCCGAGCAAACGTGGAAAGACTTCTGTCAAAAAACCGGTGTCCCCACAGATGAACAGCTTATTTGCCTTGTGACGGTGGGACAGATGAACAAAAAAACGGTGGTTCCGCTGTCCAAGCGGTTTGACACCGATACGGTTTTGAAATGGCTTTGATTGTTTAATGAGAGGATAAGAGGAGTACAGTTATGTTTGAGATCAACGTGGAATTGAAGAATAAAACCGTTCTGGTGACGGGTGCGGCGGGCTTTATCGGCTCGAATCTGGTAATGGAGCTTCTGGGGACCGTGCCCGCGATCCGTATTGTGGGACTTGACAATATGAACGACTATTATGACGTATCGCTCAAGGATTACCGTCTTGCCGAGATCGAAAAGCTCGCGGCTGAGAAAAAGGACTGCTCGTGGGAATTTGTCAAGGGAAATCTTGCTGACCGTGGGCTGATCGATTCTCTTTTTGCCGAGCACAAATTTTCCGTGGTGGTCAATCTTGCCGCGCAGGCAGGCGTACGTTACTCGATCACCAATCCCGATGTGTACATCGAAGCCAACATTATTGGCTTTTACAACATCCTTGAGGCGTGCCGTGCCTATCCCGTGGAGCATTTGGTATATGCCTCCTCCTCGTCGGTGTACGGCTCCAACAAAAAGGTGCCCTATTCCACCGAGGACCAGGTGGACAATCCCGTGTCTCTCTATGCGGCGACCAAAAAGTCCAACGAGCTTTTGGCGCACGCCTATTCCAAGCTGTACAACATCCCCTCAACGGGACTTCGCTTTTTCACGGTCTACGGTCCTGCGGGACGTCCCGACATGGCGTACTTCGGCTTTACCAACAAGCTTCTGAAGGGGCAGACCATCGAGATATTCAATTACGGCAACTGCAAGCGCGATTTCACTTATGTAGATGACATCGTAGAGGGTGTCAAGCGTGTCATGATGCACGCGCCCGAAAAGCGCGACGGCGAGGATGGGCTTCCGCTTCCGCCGTATGCGGTCTATAATATCGGAAATTCCAATCCCGAGAATCTGCTTGATTTTGTGCAGATCCTCTCCGAGGAGCTTGTGAGAGCAGGGGTCTTGCCCTCGGATTACGATTTTGAGGCGCACAAAAAGCTGGTGCCCATGCAGGCAGGCGACGTGCCCGTGACCTTTGCGGACACCTCGGCTCTTGAGGCGGATATGGGCTTCAAGCCAGCCACCCCTTTGAGAGAGGGGCTTCGCCGCTTTGCAGAGTGGTACAAGGAATTTTATTTGAAATGAGAGGGAAAGATGAACGCTGTCGAAGTATTTGAGTATACCTATAAAAAGTCGCCGAAATATACGGCCTTTACGCCGTATCGTATCTGTCCGATCGGCGCGCATTCCGATCATCAGCTTGGGAAGATTACGGGCTTTGCCATAGATAAGGGCGTTCACGTAGCTTACGGTCCCAAGGAAAACGGTGTGATCGAAATTCAATCGCTTCAGTTTGATAAGCGCGCGCAGTGGCACGTGGAGGCCACGCCCAAAACGAGAGAAAACGACTGGGCAGATCACTTGAGGGGCGCCACGATCGCACTCCACAAAAGATATCCGCTTCGTCGCGGTCTTTGCGCGGTGTTTGACGGTGAGCTTCCTATCGGTGGACTTTCCTCCTCGGCGGCCGTTATTATTACGTTCTTGTCGGCACTTTGCACGATGAACAACATCACGTTGACACCGCAGGAGCTGATTGCCATTTCCCAAGAGGCAGAAAACAAGTACGTGGGCGTGTCCTGCGGCAAGCTGGATCAGTCCTGCGAGGTTTATTGCAGAAAGGATCACTTGCTGTACATGGATCTGAAGGACGACAGCTATGAGCTGATTCCTCAGCATCCCGATATGAAGCCCTATAAGATCGCGATCTTTTTCAGCGGTCTTGAGAGAAGCCTTGCGGGCTCGGCGTTCAATATGCGAGTGGACGAGGTGAAAAGCGCGGCGTATGCGCTCAAGGCTTATTCCGGTATAGAGTACGGCAAGTTTGAGGAGACCTATCTTCGCGACGTGCCGTATGAGGTCTATCTGCAGTATAAGGATCGACTTCCCGATAATTGGCGCAAGCGCGCAGAGCATTGGTATACCGAGTTTGATCGCGTAGAGAGAGGAGCCGAGGCTTGGCGCAGAGGAGATCTTGAGGAGTTTGGCAGGCTTTCCTTTGAGAGTGGCCGTTCCTCCATCGAAAATTGGGAGACCGGCTCGTCTGAGCTCAAGACACTGTATGAGATCATGACGAGAACCGACGGCATTTACGGTGGCCGTTTCTCAGGCGCAGGCTTCAAGGGCTGCTGTATGGCGCTGATCGATCCTGCATATGAGGAGAGCATTGTGGAAACGGTGGAAAGAGAATATCTGAAGGCGTTCCCGCATCTGAAAGGCAAATATTCCGCGCATTTTTCTTACAGTGCGGACGGTGTAAATCTTACACATTGAGGTGAAGGTATGAAATGTTTGATACTTGCGGCGGGATACGCCACAAGGCTGTATCCGCTGACTGAAAATTTTCCAAAGCCCCTGCTTACGGTCGGGGACAAGACTATTTTGGACTGGTTGCTCGATGACATTGACGCCTCGGGCAAGGTGGATGAATACGTGGTGATCTCCAATCACAAATTTGCGCATCATTTTGATGCATGGGCTAAGACCAAGCCATACAAGATCACGGTGGTGGATGACGGCACCGAGAGCAACGAGACCCGTCTTGGCGCGGTCAAGGACGTGCAATTTGCCATTGAGACCTTAGGTCTTGACAGCGACATGCTGGTGATCGCGGGCGATAATGTGCTGGATTTCAGTTTAACAAAGTTCATAGAGTACGCAGAGCAGAAAAAGACCTCTTGCATTATGAGGTATTATGAACCTGACGAGCAAAAGCTGAAAAAGTGCGGTGTAGTCACCATGGATGACAAGGATCGGATCCTTGCCATGACCGAAAAATCGCCTACGCCTGCCACACACTGGTGTTGTCCGCCGTTTTATTACTATACACGCGAGGACAGCCATCGCATTGGCGACGGTATTGCCGAAGGGTGCGGCACCGATGCGCCCGGCAGTTATATCGCATGGCTCTCAGGCGTGACGCCGGTGCATGCTATGGAGATGCCGGGTAAGCGATATGACATCGGCAATCTTGAAAGCTACGAGCAGGTGAAAAAGGAATATAAGGGAATTCGATAAAATAGGGGGTGTTCTTATGCAGGTGCATGAATTGTTATTTGACTGGCTTTCTGTCCAGCTTTGCGGCAAACAGCCGACAGAGGACATGATGCGCGCTTGCGATGAGGACACCCTTTTGGCGTTGTATGGGCTTGCGGCAAAGCACGATCTTGCGCACGTTGTCGGAACGGCGCTTTCCGAATACGGGGTGCTTGGTGACAAAGACGCCGCGGCGAAATTCCAGAAAAAGTGCATGACAGCGGTCTTTCGGTATGAGGGCCTCAGGTATGAGCTGGGGGAGGTTTGCCGTGTGCTGGAAGGGGCAGGGATCGCGTTTATGCCGCTTAAGGGGGCGGTTCTGAGGGACTGTTACCCCGAGCCGTGGATGCGAACAAGCTGTGACATTGACGTCTTGGTGCATGAGACTGATCTGAGGCAGGCGGTTGAGGTCTTGGTCGGACAGCTTGGGTATACCGAGCATGAGAAAAATACGCACGATATCTCTTTGTTTTCCGTGGGCGGTATTCATGTGGAGCTGCACTATGGACTTGTGGAGAACGGTTTGATCGGAGAGGCGTCCGAGATCCTGTCGGGTGTCTGGCAAAGTGCAACCGTCAAAGAGGGGTACAGCTGTTATTTTGAGATGCCCGACGAGATGTTTTATTTTTACCACATTGCGCATATGGCAAAGCATTTTGAAAATGGCGGATGCGGTATCCGTCCGTTTATTGACCTTTTGTTTTTGGACAAGCTTGATGCAGATGCGGAAAAGCGGGATGCTATGCTTAGAAACGGCGGACTTTTTCGGTTTGCTGAGTGCGCAAGGACCCTCAGCGCGGTGTGGTTTGACGGCAGAGAGCACGATGCCGTGACACAAAACATGCAAAGCTATATCATAAGCGGCGGTGTGTACGGCAACAATCAAAACCGTATTGTTTTGCAGCAACAAAAAAAGGGCGGAAAGCTCCGCTATGCGCTGTCAAGAATTTTTGTTCCGTACGATACGCTCAAATTTCAGTATCCTGTTTTGCAAAGGCATTCCTTTTTGATGCCACTGATGCAGGTGCGCAGATGGTTTCGGCTGGCGTTTTGCGGCGGCATGGGGCGGTCTGTGCGCGAGCTTTCGTACAGTGGAAGCATATCGCGAGCCGAGGCGGATGCTGTGAAGGAGTTTTTGGAGCAGATCGGGTTATAAAGAGGGACTGTTTTGGGTTTGGGAAGTGTTTTCAAACTTGATACAGCCCCCTTTTGTTTCCCACCGCCTTTTTTATCAGAACACTTGACAAAATTTTTGCACAATGGTATAATAGAAATGCAGTTTTCAAAAACACGGTGAGAGACCATCCCGATGAGCAAAAAGGAGAAAGTCTATGAATAACTTCACATATCAACAAGAAAACAACGAAAAAAAATTGGAAACCTATGAGTGGGACAACGTGTGGTGGGAACACGCCGACAAAGGAGATCTTCCCAGAGTGCTCTATATAGGTGACTCCATATCCTGCGCTACCAGACGCATTGCAACCGAGACGGCAAACGGAAAAATATATTTCGACGGTTTTGGGACCTCAAAGGCACTTGACAATCCCTACTTTGCCGACTCCGTCCGCACTTTCGCCCGTCAACAAGGCGAAAGACGCGCAATATTTTTCAACAATGGCTTGCACGGATGGCATCTTGACGATAAAACCGACTACGCACGCGAATACGAGAAGATGATCAGGTTTTTGACGGATGAATTTAAGGGTACGCCCCTTGTGTTGCTTCTGACAACCTCCGTAGCAGACCCCGAAAGAGATAAGCGAGTAACGGAAAGAAACCGCGTGGTGTCCGAATTGGCAAGCAAATACAGCTTGTCGGTCATAGACCTTTATTCCATCACCAAAAGTGACAGCGAGCTACTGTCATCAGATGGCGTACATTTAACCCCTGAGGGCTATCAGCTTCTCGCAGATGAGCTTGTAAAGCATGCCATCGAATATATCTGAAAAAGCGGACCCAAGCAAAAAACGCCCGACACATGGAAACATTTTGAGGATCTCGCAAAAAATTTTGAAAAAGTATAAATCCCCTTGTTTTGCAGATACTAAAAGTACAAATCTGTAAAACAAGGAGATTTTTTATATATGAAAGCCACAGGAATTGTAAGAAGAATCGACGATCTTGGGCGTGTTGTGATCCCCAAGGAGATCAGAAGGACCATGAGAATCCGCGAGGGCGACCCGTCGCAGATAACGTTGACACCAATCGACAGATTTTGCTTGGCGATACATAGTATATTAAAAAGAATAAAAGCGGAGTGAAAGCTCCGCTTTTAATTTACACTTTCGGGTTCCGCAAGTTCTGCTTCTACCCAAGTCAATTCATACCGAGTGATGTTGGAAATGGCTCCGTGAAAAAGGCCCCCATGACCACTGTTATCTTTGTCGAAGATACCTTCAACGATTACGTATTTGCCGTTATATTGCATAGCTTCTTCATAGGAAAGTGAGGTGTTGTTATCGAAATCCAGCCACACGGCATTATAGATCCGATAAGAAAGATCTTCTTTGCTAAGGTAAATGGCATTGCCTTCAAACTCGAGATTTCCAACGCCGACTACCCGTATACGCTGTCCGTCGTATTTTTCAGGAGTAGCGATCAATTGAACGAGTGTCACATTTTCGGAACGGTTGGACACAAGCGCTTTTTTTCTAAAGAAATGAATTCCGACCATCACGCCGAGAACCGCAGCTAAGGTAATAAAAACCGAAAGCACGATTGTAATTACTTGCTTTTTTTTGTTCATAAAATCCCCCTCCTATCGTATTACAATTATATCATATACATTCTAAAAAGTCAAATTTTACAGTATAAATCTTTCCCGTCTGCAGATAATAACAGTACAATTTTGCAAAACAAGGAGATTTTTTATATATGAAAGCCACAGGAATTGTAAGAAGGATCGACGATCTCGGCAGAGTTGTCATTCCTAAAGAAATAAGAAGAACTATGCGTATTCGTGAGGGCGACCCGCTTGAGATCTACACCGACAGGGAAGGGGAGGTCATTTTCAAAAAGTATTCGCCCATCGGCGAGCTGACGGGATTTGCATCCCAATATGCCGATACCTTGCATAAAATTTGCTCTATGGCGGTGATCATCTGCGATCGCGATGCCGTCATTGCCTGCTCGGGCGTGTCGCGCAAGGAATATTCCGACAAGCGTCTGTCCGACGAACTGGAGCACATCATTGAAAATCGTTCGCTCTATCTTTGGAGCGAAGGCTCGCCCAAGCTGCCTGCCATTTACGGCGGCACGCATTTTATCAGTTGTGCCATGCCCATTGTCAGCGAGGGTGACATCATCGGATGCGTGGCGTCTCTTTCGGAAAACGGCGAGGACAAGCCGCATGACGTCATCGGCGGCGACGTGGAAAGCAAGCTGATCATGACGGCGGCAGGTTTTCTCGGGCGTCAGTTGGAATCCTAAAAACAAAAAAGTGCCGCAAGTGTTGGATTTTGCACTTGCGGCACCTGTTTTTATTTCATTTCATATGGAAAGCAGACCGAATGCCGGCGCGCCGACGGCAACGCCGCACCACTGCCACCATCTGAGGCGTTCCCTAAGAAAGACCGCCGATATGAAGGATGTGACACCCAGCGAGTTTCGGGAACAGATGTCCCACAGGGCGGTGGAACCGAGCGAGGAGAACAAACGCTCAAAAGCGGCAGTCTATACGTCACGGTTTATTTTCTCCTTAGGAACAAGATCGAAGTGGGCGGCAGGATAAATTGCTTGCCGCACTTGTCGTTCACGCGGTCAATCCACTCGTCCTTTAGAATAAGTGGGTAATCCTCATTAGTGAGATTGGATACAACGAGATAGGTCTCGTTTCCGACAAACATGGAGGCAAACACCTTTTCGGGAATGGGAGAGAGAATATCCTCGCTTTCTCTGAGCTCGATATATGCCACCGTATTTTCTTCTACCATCGGTGCGTATAGCTTAAAGAAACGGCACCAACGGGGGTATTCTTCCACGTCGTCGGGGACGGATGACCAGTGACTGTACACATATGGGCCGTCAGGATGTTCAGCCACATACGCAAGCACGAGCTCGCGATGCTTATAGCCACCACCGTCTTTTCTCTGGGGTACGTCCTCAAGAATGCCTTTGCCGGTCCAAGGGCGACCTCGCTTGAGCAGAGGGAACTGCATAAAGGGAATGGTCTTGACGTAATAGGCGTCGGGATTTTTGGTGTCTGCAACGGAAGCGTCCTGACACGGTACGATGTACGGCTCATAGCCTTTACCAATGCCGTAGTTATCCTTAATCACACCTTCGCCGATCCACAAGTAGTCACACACCTTGTCCTTGCAAGGCGTGGTGTTGTTGCGGTCGACGTGGATCTTGTATACGCCGCCACGCTTTTTGATCTCGTGATAAACGATGCCGAGAAGGTCTTCCAGCTCGGGGTCATAGGGCATATCCCAGGTGTCGATCGTGTCGAGGTTAATGCCCTCTGCTCTGGCTTTTTCGGCGGCGATCATCGTTCCGTCATAGCCCAAGTCGTTATAAATGCCGTCAAAGCCATATTTGTCAAGCACGGCAATAGTGCGGGGGAGCATATATTCGCGCCATGCGGGGCTTCCCGCGTGGCAAAATTTGTAGTGGAAATGAGCGTCTCTCATGTTATATTCGCCTCTGACAAACTCGGGCTTAAAATCGGGGTCAAACACCGAGAAATATCCTGTGGAAATATAGGGAATGATCTTGATGCCAAAGGAGTGGCAAAGGTCAACAAATTTATGAAGCCCTGCGGGATCGTGAGAGGAAAACTTGTCCGCGCCCAAATGACGGATGCTATCATTCCACTCCTCGTGGATCTGGATCAGCTGTACGCCGTTTTCTGCCAGATCTTTAAGCATGGTATAGTCATATTCGGTTGGCTCAATGGAAAAGCGAGCAGGGTAATCCCCAAGATTGTAGGTGGCTTGCCCCGCGAGATATTCGCGGATGCGGTGACGGCGGAAATACTGTTTATTGGCTTGCTCGGCACGGTTCAGATTGTCAATGCGTTTTTTGTGCTGTTCGAGTGTCAAGTTTTTCATGATAAGCTCCTTTTCTTCAGAGATTTGACTTTCTTCAGCCATTATATCACAGTGCCCGTTTATTGTCAACGGTTTTTGGATTTTTCGGCGCACAAAAAATAAAAAAGTTTGCTAAAAAAGCAAAAAAGTTTCAAATAGGTATTGACAAACGGGGAGAAATGTGGTAAACTTATTGTCGCTTGATATTGGGGCATCGCCAAGCGGTAAGGCAACGGACTCTGACTCCGTCATTACCTAGGTTCGAATCCTAGTACCCCAGCCACCTTTTCTGACCTTAATAGATGCAGGTCGGATAAACCCAGATTCCATAAGGAGTCTGGGCTTTTTTTATCGAAAAATTCAGCTTAAAAACAAATAGATGCCAATAGGTGTTTTTGAGGGTTGTCAGGGATTCAAACCACTGTACTAACAAATTCAGGGCGATTTTTGCAATTTTTATTCGCAGACTTTGCTCTTTTTTCATCTGTAATTATATAAATATTCCGACGGAGACACCCCCATGTTTTTCTTAAATTCCACAGAAAAATATTTATAGTCGTTATATCCCGACATATAGG